>CAJQTK010000032.1 GCA_905620495.1 uncultured Candidatus Pelagibacter sp.
AAAAAAACTTTTCGAAATACTAAGAATCTCCTTTTTAAAAAATTGTAAATTATTTTTAGATATTCCTATCGTTCTACTTGATGATAAATTTTCAATTTTATTTTTATGATAAAAGTGAACATTAATTTTTTTTTTTATAAGATTTTTGGCTAAAGATAGGCCAGTAAGACCATCTCCTATAATACAGATATTCATAATAATTTTTAATTTTAACAATAAAAATTAGATGATACAAAGTGATTAATTAGATTCATTAATTTATGAAATTAAAAATATTAGCCAACAACGTATTGAATTTTGGCGTAAATAGAGTTATTGAAATTTTTGGTGTGGCTATTTTGATCACTGGCGTCTTATTACTAACTTCATTAATTACTTTTTCGCCTGACGATCCAAATTTTATATTTCCAAATGACACTAAAATTAAAAATATTCTTGGATTTCGCGGAAGTTTTACTGCGGATATTTTTTTTCAATCTTTTGGAGTAATAGCTCTATTAATCCCTTTTAGTATTATAGTGTCTGGTATAAATATTATTATAAATAAGAAGGTGCTCTTAACAATAGAGAGTATTTTTTATACTATTTTATATTCATTGTTTGGTTCTTTATTTTTTTCCTTTTTTTATCCAACGGCTTTTAAACTCTATATTAACGGCAACGGTGGTTTTATTGGAAAATATCTAGAAACAACTTTTTTAAATTCTATAATCAGCATCAATTCCCAAATTTCTTATTATATTCTTGCTTTATCAATTTTGATTTTATTTTTAATTAGCATTCAATTTAAAATTAATTCTTTTTACAATTTTATAAAACAAATATTTAAATTTTTATTTTCTAAAAAAGAAAAAAATTATACTAATGAAAATGAAGTAATCAGTGAGTTTATACCACAAGAAGAAATTCAAAGTCTAATTCAAGAAGATTTACCCTTTATAAAAAATGAAAACAAAACTGATAATAAAAAGATAAGATTTAAACTGCCTTCTATTGATTTGTTAAAAATTCCAATCCAAAAGGATAGGGGGAAATTAAAAGATGATGATTATATTGATAGCGAATTTTTAGAAAAAATTCTTTTAGATTTTGGTGTTAGTGGTGACATTAAAAAAGTTAGTCATGGACCTGTGGTAACTTTAAACGAATTTGAACCAGCCGCTGGTGTTAAGGTATCAAAAATTATTAATCTTTCTGACGATATTGCCAGAAATACAAGCTCTGAATCAGCTAGAATAGCTACAATCCCTGGAAGAAGCACAATCGGTATTGAATTACCTAACTCAACTCGTGAAAATGTTTACCTTAGTGAAATTCTTTCAAATACTGATTTTGCAAAAAATGATATTCGACTGCCGATAGCTCTCGGTAAAAATATTTCTGGAGTTCCTGTTGTTGGAGATTTGGCCTCTATGCCTCATTTATTAATTGCTGGAACTACTGGATCAGGAAAGTCCGTTTGTATCAATACTATTATTCTTTCTCTTCTTTATCGGCATACACCAGATAGATGTAAGTTTATTTTAATCGATCCTAAAATGTTAGAACTATCAACTTATGAAGGCATACCTCATTTACTTTGCCCCGTTATTACTGAGGCTAAAAAAGCTGCCTCTGTATTAGGTTGGGTCGTTAAAGAAATGGAAAATAGATACAGACTTATGACTAAAGAAGGTGTTCGTAACATAGGTGGCTATAATGCAAAACATACTTTAGCTATGCCCTATATAGTTGTTGTAGTTGATGAAATGTCTGACTTGATGTTAGTCGCTGGAAAAGAAATAGAAAACTATATTCAAAAACTTTCTCAGATGGCAAGAGCTGCTGGTATTCATATTATAATGGCCACCCAAAGACCTAGTGTTGATGTTATTACAGGAACTATCAAGGCTAACTTTCCGACAAGGATATCCTTTCAGGTAACCTCCAAGATAGATAGTAGAACAATTTTAGGGGAGCAAGGTGCAGAACAATTATTAGGCAAAGGTGATATGCTTTACATGTCCTCTGCTAATCGTATAGTTAGAATTCATGCCCCTTTTGTTTCTGACAACGAAATTGAAAAAGTTAACAACTATTTAAGAAGTCAAGCAGAGCCAAACTATATAGATGAGATATTAAGTTTTGCGGATGAAAAAGAAATTGGTGAAAACTCATCAGGTTCTAGTGACAAAGATGAGCTATATCAAGCCGCATTAGATATAATTAGATCTGAGGGGAAAGCCTCGACTTCCTTTTTACAAAGAAAATTACAGATAGGCTATAATAGGGCCGCAAGAATTATTGATATGATGGAGGCTGATGGAATTGTAAGCAAAGCAAATCATGTTGGCAAAAGAGATGTTCTATAATGTTTAGAGTTTTAATAATATTTTTTATATTAAATTTTTATAATCCTGTTTTTTCTTCCATCAAAGAAAAGATAATTTCTCAAATGCAGCTTACCAATAACTTAAGTTTTAATTTTATTCAAACTATTGATAATAAAAATGAAAATGGAAAATGTATTATAGAATATCCTAAAAAAATTTGGTGCGAATACGACAATTCTAATAAAAAGATTATTGTCTCTAATGGAAAATCTTTAGTAATAAAAACTAGAAACAAAGGTAGCTACTATCGTTATCCACTTAACAAAACTCCTCTGGTGTTCTTGTTAGATAAAGAATATTTAATATCACAAATGAATATTTTAGAATCTAGGGAAATAGATAATAAATATTTAAATTTTACATTTTTTGAAAATAATAATCAAATTAATGTTTTTTTTAATAAGAAAAGTTTAAACTTAATAGGGTGGCAAACTGAAGATATATATCAAAACTTAGCCATTACATTCATTTCATCTGTTAAAATAAATCAAAAAATAGATAATAAAATTTTTATTTTACCAACAATTGATTAAATATTTATCTAATTAAAGTTTCAGATTTGAAAATTTTCATGCCTCTTGATTGATAATTAAGTAAGGCATTCTTATGGTCCAAAGAACAAGTATGAACCCACACTCTTGCGCTACCTAAATTAAATGAAAATTTAATTGCTTCACTTAGTGTATACCCACCTAGTTTTCTTCCAAAATACTCTTCTAAAATGCCAAAAAAAGCAATTTCTGCTTCTTTTGTATCTTTGTTAAATAATAGTTCAAAATAGCCTGCTATTTCATCTTTATTTTTAAGTATGTAGGTAAAAAGTTTTTCATCAGAAACATACTTAGTCCAATCTAAGTCTGTCCAAACAAGTCTATCAACCCATTGACAATTTTTACCTATATTCTTATAAAAAAATTTATTTAACTGAAAATCTTTTGGATCATTTAATTCTATAGAATAGTCTTCTGATGGTTTTTTAACTTCTTTAAAATCTTTAAAAGATTTTATTTCTAAATAATTTCTAAAGATTTTTTCTTTCACTCAACCATTTTTCCAATTTTTTCACCTCCAAATAAATGAAAGTGTAAATGTGCAACCTCTTGACCTCCGTGATCATCCAGATTAGTAAGGGCCCTATAACCCTTTCCTGTATCCGTTGATATGCCTAGAATTTTTGAAACTTCTGTAATTGCTTTGCTTAATGCAACTATCTCTTGATCTGAAGCTCTATTATTAAAATCATCTAAGTTAATATAATCACCTTTTGGTATCACCAATGCATGAATTTTTTTTTGAGGATTAATATCATAAAAAGAAAGAACATGATTATTTTCAAATATTTTTTTGCATGGAATTTCTTTTCTTAGAATTTTTGCAAAAATATTATTTTTATCGTAACTCATTATCTATTATTTTTTTCTTCTATGCCTGACTGTTTTTTTCTGTTTTCTAATTCTTTTAAAACATCTTCAAATTTAATGCCTGCTACCTCTAGCGTAACTAGTATATGATAAATTGTGTCTGCAGTCTCGTGTACTACGTTGGATTTTTCATTTAAAGCTTCTTTAAGTTCACCAAATTCCTCTTCCATTTTATCTATACATTTAGACAACCCCCCAGACAGTAATGAAGAGGTATAAGATTTATCCTCATCTTTATTTTTTCTATCTCTGATTATTTTTACTAAATCTATTAGATTTTCTGACATATCTAAATTCTAACAGGAATTCCTTTTGAATCCAAATATTGCTTAGCTTCTTGAATTGAATATGTTCCGTAATGAAAAATCGAGGCCGCTAGCACTGCACTTGCTTTTCCATATTTTACACCCTCAAATAAGTGTTCTAAAGTTCCAACTCCTCCAGATGCTATAATGGGAATATTTACTTTTTTTTCAATTTCTGAAATTAATTTAATATCATATCCTTTTTGAGTGCCGTCTCGATCCATAGAGGTGATTAATAATTCTCCTGCCCCACTATCTTCCATTTTTTTTGCAAAATCTAAAACATCAATCCCTGTTTCAGTTCTTCCACCGTGTGTATAAATTTCCCATTTATCATTTTTTTGTTTGGCATCAATTGCAACAACAATACATTGTGATCCAAATTTTTTGCTACTTTCTTTAATTAAATTTTTATTATTAACTGCTGCAGTATTGATTGAAACCTTGTCTGCACCCGAAACTAATAATTTGTTTATATCTTCTAAACTTCTAACTCCACCTCCAACTGTAAGGGGTACAAAGCAATTTTCTGAAGTTCTTTTAATTACATCAAATATAGTTTCTCTATTTTCATTAGAGGCTGTAATATCTAAAAAACAAATTTCATCAGCTCCACTCTCACTATAAATTTTAGCTTGTTCCACGGGATCACCTGCATCTTTTAAATCTACAAAATTAATTCCCTTAACAACTCTCCCATTTTTAACATCTAAACAGGGAATAATTCTATTTTTAAGCATTTTCTAATTCCTTGAGCTCATTAAGATTTATATCTCCATCATAAATTGCTTTTCCAACAATCACACCTTCAATATTAAATTGATTTAATTTTTTAATTTTTTTAATATCCTCTATTGAAGAAATTCCTCCAGAGACTACAACGGGAGCAGAAGAAATTTTTGCTATATTTATAGTTTCTTCAATATTGGGCTCTGTTTTTGTTCCATCTCTATCAATGTCTGTGTAAATAACCCTTGAAAAACCATGCTGGTTTACATTTTTCAAATAATCCTCTGCAGTTTGATTTGTAGTTTCTTTCCAGCCTGCAACTGAAAGTTTTCCCTTCTTTGCATCTAATCCTAGGGCTATTTTCCCTTCAAATGTTTCACATGCCAGTCTAAGAAAATCTGGATCTTTTATTGCAGCACTACCAAGTATAACTTTATCAACTCCTATATCGATATAAGCTTTAATTTTATCAATAGATCTTATTCCACCACCAACCTCTATTGCGATATCTAATTTTTTTATAATATTTTCTATTATTTCTAAATTAACAAGCTCCCCTGAAAGTGCTCCATCTAAATCAACCATATGTAAGTTTAAAAGGCCAGCCTCTTTATATTTTAAAGCTTGATCATATGGTGATTGATCATAAGTAGTTTGGCTATCAAAGTTTCCTTTTAATAGTCTTACACATTTTTTATCTTTAATATCTATGGCTGGGAATATTTTCATCTTACAAATTAATAAAGTTTTCAATTATCTTTAGACCAACACTATCACTTTTTTCTGGGTGGAACTGTGTTCCAAATAAATTATCCTTTTCAACTGATGCAACAATTGCTTCGGAGTAATTAGTTTTACTTGATACATAAGTCTCATTATCAGGAACAAATTTATAACTATGCACAAAATAAACATGTGATTTTTCTTTAATATCTCTAAATAACTTGCTGTTTGAAGTAAAAGAAAGCTCATTCCAACCAATGTGAGGAAGTTTAAATTGATTTTCTTTATTATCAATTTTTTTCACATTTCCTCCAATCCATCCCAATCCTTTAGTTTCTGTCTCTTCATACCCAACGTCTGCAAACATTTGCATTCCTACGCATATACCAAACAAAGGTTTTTTCTTAATAATGGCAAATTCATTTAAAGTATCTTTTAGGCCTTTAATTTTTTCTAAAGATTTTGTACAATTTTTAAAAGATCCTTGTCCAGGCAATATTATTTTATCAGAACTTAATATAGTTTTTAAGTCAGACGTGACTTCTATTTTAATTTCGATATTTTGATTGGTGCAAACTTTTTTGAAGGAATTAATTACTGAGCTTATATTGCCAGATTCATAATCAATGATAGCAATGTTCATTGCTTTTTTTATAGCGATCCCTTTGTAGAAGGAACTACACCCTTATTTCTTGGATCTATTTCTAAAGCTGTTCTCAATGACCTTGCTAGGGCTTTAAAGCAAGACTCAATTATGTGATGACTATTGTCTCCATAAATATTTTCCATATGCAGCGTTATTCCTGCTGATTGAGAAAATGCTTGAAACCATTCTTTAAAAAGTTCTGTATCCATCTCTCCAAGTCTTTCTACTTTTAATTTAACTTTCCATATTAAGTAAGGTCTATTTGAAACATCAATTGCAACCCTTGTTAATGTTTCATCCATTGGAATCATTGCGTGAGCATACCTTCTAATTCCTGCAAAATTTTTTAAAGCTTTCTTTAAAGCCTCACCTATTGCTATTCCAGTATCTTCTGTTGTGTGGTGAAGATCTATATGAGTGTCACCTTTTGCTTTAACTTTTAAATCAATAAGTGAATGTTTTGATAGTTGCTCAAGCATGTGATCTAAGAAACCTATTCCAGTATCAATTTTATAATGACCTTTACCGTCAATATTAACTTCAACACTGATACTGGTTTCTTTAGTTTTTCTGGAAACTTTACCTATTCTGCTCATAATATTAAATACCTATATATTGATTAATAAACTTTATCAATATCTGCAATCCACTACTTGAAGAATAAAAATTAATATCCATCTATAATCCATGACTACAATAGTGCTTATTAGAAAAAATAATGAAGTAGTAGTAGCTGGGGATGGCCAAGTTAGTATGGGCAATACAGTTATAAAAAGTACTGCTGCAAAAGTTAGAAAAATTGAAAAAAGAAATGTGATTGCTGGATTTGCTGGATCTACTGCAGATGCTTTAACTCTATTTGAAAGGCTTGAGGCAAAACTTGAAAAACACGCTGGGAATCTTCCTAGAGCAGCTGTTGAGTTAGCAAAGGATTGGCGGACTGATAAATATTTAAGAAGATTAGAAGCTTTAATGGCTGTTGGTGATAAAGAAAATAGTTTTATAATTTCCGGTACAGGTGATGTTTTAGAACCTGAAGGTGATGCCATAGGTATAGGCTCTGGTGGAAATTATGCCTTAGCTGCTGCTAAAGTTTTATTAGATACAGATTTAAGTGCAGAAGAGGTGGCAAGAAAAGCTATTAAAGTTGCATCTGAAATTTGTGTATTCACTAATGATAATATTAAAATTGAAAAAATTTAATGAAAGATTCAAACGTTACACCTTTTCCAAAAGAAAAAAATGAAAACAAGGATAGCTCTTTGGTTAGTTCCTTGTCACCTAGAGAAATAGTTTCCGAACTAGATAGATATGTGGTTGGGCAAAATAAAGCTAAAAAGGCAGTTGCTATTGCTTTAAGAAATAGATGGAGAAGACAGGCTTTAAAAGGTGAAATGAAAGATGAAGTTTTACCTAAAAATATCTTAATGATCGGACCAACAGGAGTTGGTAAAACAGAAATTTCTAGAAGACTATCCAAATTAGCAGAAGCACCTTTCGTAAAAGTAGAGGCAACAAGATTTACAGAGGTTGGATATGTTGGGAGAGATGTTGAACAAATTATAAGAGATCTACTTGAAATTGCAATTGCAATGGAAAAGGTAAAGAAAAGAAAAGAAGTTCATGCAAAGGCCCAAAAATTAGCAGAAGAAAAAGTTTTGGATGCCGTGGTTGGAAATAAAGCAAGTCTTGCTACAAGAGAAAGTTTTAGAAAAAGATTAAGAGATGGTGATTTAGACGATAATGAAATTGAAATCGTAGTAAATTACAGTGGTTCTCAAGCTTCCTTTGAAATTCCTGGAATGCCTGGTGCTAACATTGGGATGATAAATATTGGTGAGATGATTGGAAAATCTGTTGGAAATAAACAGAAGAAGAAAAAAATGACCGTCAAAGAATCTCATGAAATTTTAATTAATGATGAAGCTGATAAATTAATAGAAGAAGATAAAATTATAAAATCAGCAAAAGACTCTACAGAAAATAATGGAATAGTTTTTTTGGATGAAATAGATAAAATTTCAGGAAGAACTGACAGATCTGGAGGAGATGTTTCTAGAGAAGGAGTACAAAGAGATCTACTTCCTCTAATTGAAGGAACAACTGTGAGCACAAAGTACGGTACAATTAAAACCGATCATATTTTATTTATTGCATCTGGCGCATTCCAACTAGCAAAACCTTCGGACCTACTACCAGAATTACAAGGTAGATTACCAATAAGAGTTGAGCTTGAGGCATTGACTAGTGATGATTTTAAAAGAATTCTTAAGGAGCCAGATTATAGTTTAATCAAACAGTATGTAGCTCTCTTAAAAACTGAAAATGTAGAATTAGAATTTTCAGAAGATGGAATAGATGCTATCGCAACTATGGCTTCAGAAGTTAACAATACTGTAGAAAATATTGGCGCCAGAAGATTGCACACTATTATCGAAAGAATATTAGATGATATTAGTTTTACTGCAACAGATAGGGCTGGTGAAAAAATTATAATAGATTCTAAATATGTAAAACAAAATCTAGATGAACTTGTTAAAGATACAGATTTATCTAAATTTATTCTTTAAAATTACAAATATTTCAATTCTTTCATTTCTCTTTTGAGAGAAACTTCTAATTTTACTTTTATCTTATGTGGCAGAGACTCTGGAGTATTAACTTTAGGACCATATTTAAAAAAAGTGATTTTTTTATTATTTTGAATATTTACTGACTCTTCAAAGCCTTTGTTTTTTTCTAAATTTTGCATATATTCAAAAGTTGTTGTATCTAAAATATTTTTTAATTTTTTGTCATCAATTGAAAATTTTGATTTTGATAATTTCTGTACAAATTTAAGAATAGACAAAAAGACTTTTTCTTTATCATTTATTATGTCTTCATATTTTATAAGAAGGTAGCGATCAAATTTCTTAAATTCTTTCCAAGATTCATAATTTAATGCCCAAGAATTCATATGAGTTATTATTTTATCTACTTCATTAGTTGAATTTTTAATCCCCCCCAATGTTGCTCCATATTCTAACATTCTATTTGATGCCCTCTCTAACGTCATTTGATTATGATTAGCATATGATTTCACAACACTTCTTGGGTCACGAACCATATATATTACACCTAAAGAATTCTTTAAATTAGTAAATTGATGACCATTAATATCTGAAAGACCACTATGAGTTTTAATAAATCTTACTGAATTTTTATCAATTTTGTTAATTTTGTTTTGTACATTGATATAATTTTTAACAATTTCTGTCTGATCAGAAGTATTAACCCCATAATTTTCAAAAAGTTTTAAATCTGGAAATTGATTTATTTTTTTAATAATATCAAAATTGAATTTTCCATCCACAGTAAAAAAATATGCTGAAAGCATTGATCTTACCAGCGTATTTCCACTTTTAGGATAGGATGCTAACCAAATAATCATTAAAATTACAAATATTCCAATTCTTTCATTTCTTTTTTAAAAGCTTTTTCTATTTTTTTTATTACCTCTAAGTCTAATAATTTTTTCCAATCATTTTTTGGTCCTAAATTAAAAAATGGTATTTTTTCTTTTGTTTCTATATTAATTCGCGCCTCTTCAAATCCCTTTTCTTTTTCTAAATTCTTCATATTTTCAAAACTAGTGGATTGAATAACATTTTTCACTTTGGTCTCATCAATTTCAAAATTAATATTTTTAAGTTTATAAATAAATTTCAAAATTTTTTTTAAACTTTCCTCTTTATTAAAAATTAAATCTTCGTATTTAATTAGTAAATATTTTCCCTGCGACTTAAAAGATTTCCAGCTATTAAAGTTGCCATTCCAAGTACCAGAATAAACTATACTTTTATCAGGTAAATTACTGCCGAGTGGGTTCCCACCGAGTTGTGTTGTGTGGATTAAATGATCTGCAGCATCCATTGGTGATATATTTAAGAAATTTGCTGCTGAAGTGACAACATTTCTAGGATCTCTTACAACATAAATTGCTCCAAGAGAGTTATCTAGATTGGTAAAATTATTACCCTCAATATTAAAAAGATAGCTATGTGTTTTTAAAAATTGAACCTCATTTTTTTTATTAATAGATTCCTGGACTTTAATATAATTTTTAATTACTTCTTTTTCATTTTTTATATTTACACCAAGCCGTTCAAACAAAGATGCATGGGGAAACTGTTTTATATTTTTTATTAAATCAAAATTAAAAATTCCATCTTTAGAAAAAAAGTATGAAGCTAACAGCGATCTAACTAGGGTGTTTCCACTTTTTGGATATGAGGCTAACCAAACAAACATAAAAAAAATATTATTTATCTAGATATATAGTTTTTTTTTTTTAAATCACTTTATTTTAAGCTTATTTTTAAGAAAAATATAAAAAGCTCCACTTCCACCATCTTCTATTTTAGCATCGTTAGTTTCAATAATAAGCTGTGTAAGGCTTTTATTGTTTTCAATAAACTCAGGAACTGAATATTTTAGTATACTCAAATCTTTTGAAAGGTAGGGATTTTCAATATTACTGGATCTTAGTCCTTTGCCTGTAATCACAATTATTTTAGTAACACTTTCCTCAAAACATTTTTGAATAAATTGTTCTACAGCCTTATTTGCTTCTTCAATAGTGTAACCATGAAGATCTATTTTCTTTATCTTCTCATATCTTATATTTTTTTTATGAACGAAATCTTTATTGGGAATTTTCTGTTTATTATTTAAAAAGTTTTCCCAGTCCTGCTTATCTTTGTCTAGATTTTTTATATCTTTTTTTTTTATAGAATTTTTATTAAGATTTTTTTTTTTGTTATTTAGAAAGTTTTCCCAATCTTCTTTATCTTTTTCTGTTATCTTCTTAATCAATTAAGTAATAGTATCAATTAATAGCCAATTTGGATTTGATGATTTAATATCTTTTGAAAAAACCCAAGTATCATAAACTGTTTTTATTTTCTCACCATCACCAGACACAATCTTTTTATCTTTATCCTTTATGCAGGTTATGATTTCACTAACAAAATCTACTGTAACTTCTAAACTGTCTTCAATTTTTTTATGAGTTTTAATTATAGCTGACTTAATCCCTATAAAAGTTATTTCAGCAAAATGACCTTTATTGGCTCTATCTTCAAGAGCTTCTTTGAACTGATCATAAATTTTTTTACCTAAAAGCGGTTTGCTTGCTATCAGCTTGTTATCACTATCACTAAAATCTGTAATAATTGTTTCATAAGCAATTTTTGCACCTTTTAAAAATTCTTTTTGTGACACTTCATCAAAATTTTCACTAACTGGTTTTGGCTCTATATTTGTTTTTTGAAATGCCTTTTCAAATTGTGGTGGAATTTTTCCTTCGAAACCAGTTTTTTTACCAAGTATTCCTCTTAAACGAAGGAAAATAAAACCAGCAATCATTGCTAAAAGAATAATATCTATGTATTCAAAACTATAACTCATGATTTAATAATATTAACTATGTTGATTAATTACAACTAGCAATTTAGACTAAGGACAAATGAACACATTTTTATTATTGCTAGTTGGTATTCCTATTATTGAGATTTATTTTTTTATCAAGCTAGGTTCTCAAATTGGCGCCTTTAATACGATTTTACTTATCTTTATTACCGCTTTTTTTGGTATTATTTATGCCAGATATGAAGGTTTTAACACTCTAAAGTCAGGAATGTCTCAAATGGTAAAAAATGAGCTTCCAGTTTATGAGATTATTTCAGGTGCAGCTTTAGCATTTGCAGCATTACTTTTGATTTTACCAGGTTTTGCTACAGACTTCTTGGGTTTATTAATAATATTTCCACCAACAAGAAAATTGATATTTAAAAAAGTATCAATTAAAAAAAAACCTATAAATAAAAAACAAGATTTTATTAATGGTGAATTTGAAGATATAGAGGATGAAAATGACAGAAAATTATAAAATTATTGGAAGTTTTATTAAAGATATGTCTAGTGAAACACCTGACTCTCAAACATACATATTTGTAAGAGATAAAATTTCTAAATACAAATTAAATATTGATATTAATTCAAAGGCAGTGAAAAAAGGAATTATTGAAGTCAACACAATCATAAGATTTTCGGACCAACCTGAAATTTTAAAAAAAGCACATTTTGAAATAACTTACACATCTATAGTTAAGGTGAATGAAAAAGTTTCTGATAAAAAAGAAATGGAAAAAATTATTTTATGTGATGTGCCTAATAAAATTTATCCTGACTTAGAGAAAATATTTTTAAATTTATTAACCGACTCTGGTTATCCTGGAATAAAATTTGAAAAAAAAATTGATTTTACTGAATTGTACAAACAAAGAGCTAATTAAAAAAAATTTTTCTTTAAATTATTTTTTAAATATTCTTTATGAAGTTTAAGTTCTACTTCTGATGGTTTAACTATTTTTTTATAATACTGATTTGTATCATTTGAGTTTATTATTATTTTTTCATTATCTTCATTTTTGAAATTTAAAGTTGGTTCCTTTTGATCAAGAAGATTAATATAAACTTTAGCTAACAGCTCACAGTCAATAAGAGCAGTATGTTGTGTTCTTTTTGAGTTATCTACTCTGTATCTTTTACACAATGCATCAAGACTTATTGGAGAGCCTGGAAATTTATCCCTGGCTAAAGCAAGTGTGTCTACAACATTTTCACTGTTTAATTTTTTCTTACCTAATAATGCTAATTCGTTGTTTAAGTGGGATAAATCAAATTCAGCGTTGTGTATTACAAGTCTCTTATTTTCTATGAAGCCCAAAAACTCATCCACTATTTCTCCAAACTTTTTGTGGGTAGATAAAAATTCATCTGTATAACCATGAACTTCTAGGGCTTTTTCAGAAACTTTTCTTTCAGGATTAAGATAGCAGTGAAATCTATTTTTGGTTGGTATCAAATTTTCTAACTCGATACATCCAATTTCTACAATTCTATGTCCATCTCTAACGGATAGTCCTGTTGTTTCAGTATCTAGTATTACTTCTTTCATTTTATATAATTTTTTTTTAGAATCTTTTTTACACTTATCTTAACAAATTTATTAGTAAAATTATTTTTAATAATATAATTAGATTTTTTCTTTTTATAACTAAGCGGTAACTGTATTTTTTTAAATTGATTATATAAATTTAAATTAAAATTATCTCTTTTTTTTAGTCTTTTTATAATCTCACTTTTTTTTGATTGAACAAAAACTATTATATCGCTTTTCTGGTTTAGTTTATTTTCTAATAAAAGAGGGATGTCTAAAATTATGGCTTTTCTTTTTTTGTTTTTTTTTAAAAAAGTAGATAATTTTTTTCTGACTTCTGGATGAATAATTTTAGTAATTTTTTTTAAATTTTTTTCACTATCCTCTATTGCTTTTATAATTTGTATTTTATTTGCTGGAAATACTGAAAAATATTTAGGTAAATTTTTTTTTATTTTTTTAAAACAATTTTTATTTTTTTTATATATGCTTGCCACCTCTTGATCAGCATTAAAAACTGGGTAACCAAAGAGTTTAGCGATATAACTTTTTCCAGAACCAATATCTCCTACCACTGCAATTTTAATCATACATCTAAAAGATTAATTGTTTCATTGTCCACTTCTGGAACAACTTTATGCCAGATAAAAAAAGCTTTTTGAGCCTGATAAATAAACATCATTTTACCATTTTCTGTTATTCCACCATACTTTTTTGCATTTTTTAAAAAGTTTGTTTCTGGTGGATTATAAATTACATCATAAAAAAATTTATCTTTGCTTATTTGTTGATAATTAATATTAATTTCATCTTCTTCTTTTAATCCAATGCTTGTTGCGTTTATGATTATATCAAAATCTAAAGTTTTTCCCCATTTAATTATTTCAATTTCTGGAAAGTTTTTCTTTAGTTCTATTGCTTTTAATTCTGTTCGATTGCTTAAATAAATTTTTTCAATTTGCATTTTTTTAAGCGCAATAATAATTGAAGGAACAACCCCACCTGCCCCAAGTATTAGAGCTTTTTTATTTTTAGTTTCTTGTTCTGTTTTTTCTAAACTAAGTTTAAAACCTTCAATATCAGTGTTATCGCCTATAATTTTATTATCCTTTTTATAGATTGTGTTCACTGATTGAGAAATTTTTGCTTCTCCACTTAATTCATCTAAAAAAGGTATAACCGTTTTTTTAAATGGTACCGTTACATTTATTCCATGAAGTTTTTCTTCTCTAATATTAAAAATTAGATCTTTTATCTCATTATTATTTAAAAGCTTTTTTTCATAAACTGCATCAATTTTATATTTTTTGATCCAATAATTATGTAGCTTTGGGGATAGAGAGTGTTCTATTGGATTTCCTATAACTAAAAATTTTTTATTCATTCTAATCTATTTAAATATTCTTTTATTTGTTTAACTGGGAGCCCCATAATAGTGTCTTCGTCTCCTTCAATTTTAGAGAACAAATTTCTCCCCTCTCCTTCAATTTGATAAACATTATAGGCGTAAAGTGCTCCATCTGAGATTTTTCTTAAATAAACTTCAAGCTCTAAAAAGCTCATATTTTTCATGGTTAATGATGCTTTATCTGTATAATTCCATATCATCGATCCTCCTCTAGAAATACAAACAGAACTAACCAGTTGATGGGTTTTTCCATTTAATTTTTTGAGTATTTTAAGAGCTTCAATTCTATTGTTTGGTTTTGATATTATCTCTCCCCCTAGGTCTATCGCGCTATCTGCACCTATAACTACCTCGTTAATAAATTTTTGACTTATTTTATTTGCTTTTAACTCAGCTAAATTTTTAGATATAATTGTTGGTGTTGCCCTTTCTTTTAATAAACTTTCTTTGATACTATCTTCATCCACATTTGATGGTTCAACTCTACACGTGATTTTATTATCTTCTAAAATTTTTTTTCTTACACCACTTTTTGAGGCAAGTATTATTTCACTAACCATTATTTTTATATATTTCGTGTATTTTAATTATTGATGCAGCTGTTTCTTCAACTGATTTTCTTGTAACATCAATTGTTGGCCATTTATATTTGGCGAAGGTTCTTTTTGCATCCTTAACTTCTTTTTTAATATTTTGAATATCAGTATAACTAGTATTTTTTTGTTCTTTGAGGGTCATCATTCTATTTTTTCTTATATCAACCAATCTCTCTGCCTCCGCTGTTAGTCCAACAACGCATGCCATTTTAGGATTTTTTTTTAAGCTTTCGGGTATTGAGCGCTCATTAACCAGTGGAATGTTTGATGTTTTAAAACCTTTGTTTGCTAAATAAATTGAGGTTGGTGTTTTACTTGTTCTGCTAACACCCAGCAATATTAAATCTGACTTGTCTAATTCTTCAACTAAATTTCCATCGTCGTGATTCATTGTAAATTGAATAGCCTCGATTCTTTCATAATATTCCTCGTTAAGTGCATGTTGTCCACTTGGAACGTGTGATGCTTTTTGGTTTAAGAGCTTAGAAAAATTAAGTATTAAGTTTCCCAAAACACTAAAGCAAGGAATTTTTTTTTCGTCACTTTTATTAGCTAAAAATTTTGCAAGATTATTATCAACTATCGTATATAAAATTATTACATTTTCTTTTTGTTTCGCTTCAGCTAATATTTTAACAACTTGATTTTCGGTTCGCGTAAAAAAATATGATTTAACATCGTATTCAATATTTTTAAACTGAGCTTTAATTGCTAAAAAAACTCTATCTAAAGTTTCACCCGTAGAGTCAGAAATAAGGTATATTTGATATGTACTACTCATGAATAAAATGTTGATAATTCAGTATTATTTTTACCATTTTTTAAAATAATCATGTTTTTTATTTTTCACTGTAAAACCTAGCTTTTATAAACATTAATAAACATGTTGGGTATTAATATACATTTTATCTAATAATATTGAATAAAGACCTAGTTTAAATAACATGGTTCACTTCTATAAATTATTAATTGTTAATAAATCATGTATAAAATGTGTAAAACAATTAATTACCATTATTCACATACTATATAACTAATACTATAATTAAATATTTACTTATTATTATGACGCCCATCCAAGAAACCATAATAAACAAAAAGACGACTAATTCTCCAATATGGTTAATGAGACAGGCGGGAAGGTATCTTCCAGAATTTAGAGAGATTAGAAAACTAAATCCAAATTTTATTAATTTATGTTTAAATGAAAACTTATCATCTAAGATTACTTTACAACCTTTAAAAAGATTTGAATTAGACGCTGCAATAATCTTTTCAGATATTTTAATGTTACCTTATGGGTTAAATCAGAAAGTAGAATTTAAAAAAGATTATGGTCCACAATTAGGGCCACTGGATTTAAATCAAATATCTAAAATTGATGAAATTGACTTTATAGAAAAACTATATCCAGTTTATAAATCAATTAAAAAGGTGAGTGAAGATAGATTAATTAAAAATAAAAACTTAATCGGATTTGTTGGGGCACCATGGACACTATTAGTTTACATGATTAATAAACATTCACCAAAAAAAGAATTAATAAAAGACTTTTTTAAAGATGAACTTTTAATAAATAGGATTTTAGTAATATTAGAAAAATTTTTAAAATTACACATTGAACAACAAATAAAAAATGGTGCAACCATAATTCAAATTTTCGATAGCTGGGCCGGACTACTAGAAGAAAAAGATTTGCCAAACTATGTTTATGTCCCAACTTTAAATTTGGTGGATTACGTAAAATCATTGAACATACCGGTTATTTGTTTCCCAAGAGGTGTAAAAAATTATAAAAATTATTGTGATATTGTTAAACCTGATGCTGTTAATATTGATTATGATGTAAACCCCATTTCTATAAGCAAAGAAATTAATATACCCGTTCAAGGCGGACTTGACCCAAAGATTTTATTAACAGACACTGAAAATTTAAAAAAACAGGCTTTAAAATATTTAGATATTTTCAAAGACCACCCATATATTTTTAATTTAGGTCATGGAGTTTTGCCAGAAACAAAACCCAATATGGTTGATTATTTAGTTAAGATGGTAAAAGATTATTAAATGAAAAAAGCAGTTATCTTATTCAACCTCGGTGGACCCGACAAGATAGAAAATGTTGAGCCTTTTTTATTTAATTTATTTAATGACCCAGCGATTTTAAATTTACCTACCTTTTTGAGATATCCTCTAGCAAAACTAATCTCTAATAGAAGGGCCCCTGTTGCTAAAAAAATTTATGCAGAGCTTGGTGGGTCATCACCCATATTGAAGCTGACCAAAGAGCAATCTAGCGTCCTAGAAATAAAATTAAATCAATCACAAACAGAAGACGAATATAAATGCTTCATCATAATGAGATGCTGGAATCCAAGAGCCAAAGATGTGATTAAAGATGTTCAGCTATATAGCCCTGACGAAGTTATTTTAATGCCTCTTTATCCTCAATACTCTGCCGCAACATCAGGATCTTCAATTAAAGAATGGAAAGACGTTTGTAAAAAAAATAACTATCATGTAAAAACGAGTACAATCTGCTGTTACCCAACAGACCAAAATTTTATTAACGCTCATACAAAAGAGATAATAGAAAAAATTAACGATCTTAAAAATTTTAAATTAATATTTTCTGCACACGGCTTACCAGAAAAAAATATTAAAAAAGGAGATCCCTATCAATGGCAGGTGGAACAATCAGTTAAAAAAATTGTTGAGAATTTAAATGATGAAAACTTAGATTGGATATTAAGTTATCAAAGTCGAGTTGGCCCATTGAAGTGGATAGGACCATCAACAGAAAATATAATTATTGAAAATTCCAAGATAGGGAAACATATTGTTTTGGTCCCTATAGCGTTTGTTTCTGAACACTCAGAAACTCTTGTTGAACTTGATATAGAATATAAAGAAATAGCAGATGCTAATGGATGTAAAAATTATACAAGAGTCCCAGCACTTGGTATTAATGAGAATTTTATTAGAGCAATGTCAGAATTAATAATTAAAAAAAATGAATATAAAATTAATGAGAATCTTTATCCACCCAAGATACAGTGTCCTTCTAATTTTAAAAAGTGCCCATGTTTAAATTATGAATAGTTATTTATTGTTTAAGAGCCTACATTTAATTTCAGTAATTTCCTGGATGGCAGGACTTTTATACTTACCTAGAATTTTTGTTTATCATGTTGAAAATTTAAAAGATAAAAACATTTCTTCAATATTTAAAACGATGGAAAAAAAATTATATTTTTATATTATGACACCGGCCATGATCTTAACTTGGATATTTGGTTTAATTTTAATTGTCTCCTTGGGTCCTGAAGTTTTTTCTATAACTTGGATCAAGCTAAAATTACTGTTAGTTATTCTACTGACTTCATATCATTTTTATTTGTCCAAACTTCTCAGTGATTTTAAGGTGGATCGAAATAATAAATCTTCCAAGTTTTTTAGAATAATTAACGAAGTGCCAACAATATTGCTTATTTTGATTGTTTTTATTGTTGTTTTTAAGCCCATCTAAGCTTGTAATACTTTAAAGAGTATATATATTTATCTAATCTAATAAATCTTAAACAAAACTCCCACACATGAATATTCAAGAACTTAAGTTAAAATCGTCTGAACAATTAATTACACAAGCAGAAGAGCTTGGTATTGAAAATGCTAGCACACTCAGAAAGCAAGAAATTTTATTTGCTATATTAAAAAAAGTTGCAGAAAAAGAAGCGATAACTGGAGCAGGAGTTTTACAATTATTACAAGATGGATTTGGTTTTTTAAGAGCAATGGAATCAAACTACTTAGCTGGACCAGATGATATTTATGTTAGTCCAAGTCAAATAAGAAAATTTGGTTTGAGAACAGGAGACACAGTTGAAGGTCCTGTAAGAGCTCCGAAAGAAGGAGAAAGATATTTTGCATTATTACAAGTAGAAAAAATAAATTTTGAAGAGCCAGAAAAAGCCCGTCACAAAATTGCATTTGATAATTTAACTCCACTCTACCCAGATAAACAAATGGTGATGGAAATTGAGACTACTAAGATTGAAAAAAAACCGGATCTAACACCAAGACTAATCGACCTTGTAAGCCCAATCGGGAAAGGTCAAAGATCAATAATCATATCACCCCCTAAAGCGGGTAAGACAATGATTTTACAAAGCATTGCAAACTCAATTGCTAAAAATTATCCAGAAAGTTATTTAATGGTTTTGTTGATCGATGAGAGACCAGAAGAAGTAACTGACATGAAAAGAACAGTTAAAGGAGAGGTTATCAGCTCTACATTTGATGAGCCTGCTTCAAGACACGTCGCTGTTGCTGAAATGGTAATTGAAAAAGCAAAAAGGTTAACTGAGCATAAAAAAGATGTAGTGATTTTATTGGACTCGATAACAAGGTTGGGAAGAGCTTACAATGCCGTGATACCAAGTTCTGGAAAAGTTTTAACAGGTGGTGTGGATGCAAATGCACTGCAAAGACCAAAAAGATTTTTTGGTGCTGCAAGAAATATTGAAGAAGGTGGATCTTTAACAATTATTTCAACTGCTTTGATTGATACAGGATCTAGAATGGACGAAGTTATTTTTGAAGAATTTAAAGGAACCGGAAACAGTGAAACAGTGCTTGATAGAAAGATTGCAGAGAAAAGAATTTACCCTGCAATCGATATAACAAAATCTGGAACAAGAAGAGAAGAATTACTTTTTGACAAAGACGATCTTTCAAAAATGAATGTGTTAAGAAGAATTATCAGCCCCATGGGAACTATGGATGCAATTGAGTTTATTAATTCAAAACTTAAAGAAACCAAAAGTAATGCAGATTTCTTTAGCTCAATGAATAAACCAGCTTAACACTGACCTCCCTCACCCACTAATTTAAAGTTTTACAGAACCCTAAAAGAAAAGTTATAATATCGATATGACAATTTATGCTCTATCGACAGGTCCCGGTATATCTGGGATAGCAATTATTAGAGTTTCTGGAGATGATACTAAAAAGATAATAGAACTATTAACCAATACAACAGTTCCAGAGCCAAGAGTTGCAACAGTAAGAAAAATCAATAAAATCAACACTTCTGAGCTTATTGATGAGGGAATAATATTATGGTTTCCTGGCCCTGAGAGCTACACAGGTGAAGATATGGTCGAATTCCACATACATGGTAGTAAAGCGGTGATCGATGCTTTGCACCACTCTATTTCTGAAGTTGAGAATTGTCGTCTAGCTGAGCCGGGAGAGTTTACAAAGCTTGCATTTCAAAACGGAAAAATAAATTTACTCAAGGCAGAAAGCATTGCGGATTTAATTTCGGCTGAAACTGAAATTCAAAGACAACAAGCAATAAAAATTATGAATGGAAAGTCCGCTGATAAATTTAATGAGTTAAGAGAAAAACTTTTAAAGATTTTATCACACGTGGAAGCGAAAATAGATTTTCCTGACGAAGACTTACCCAAAGATATTTTTGAAAATATTAAAAAAATTTCTAGCGAAGTAATTTTAAATATAAAAAAAATTTTAGATGACCAGAAAGTTGGTGAAAGAATTAGAGAAGGTTTTAAAATTGCAATCATAGGACCAACCAATGCTGGGAAATCTAGTTTGCTAAACCACCTTTCAAATCGAGATGCAGCAATTGTCTCAGAAATCGCTGGCACAACTAGAGACGTAATAGAGACACATTTAAATATTGACGGCTACCCAGTTATTGTTTCTGACACAGCTGGCATTAGAGAATCTAAAAATGAAATTGAAAAAAAAGGAATAAAATTAGCACTTAAAAAAGCAGAAGATGCTGACTTAAAACTTATAGTTATAGATGCTAAAAGTCCTGATTTTAAAGGAGTTTTGAAGAAATTAATGGATGATAACACAATTCTCGTAATCAATAAATCTGATCTTTTAAATGAAGAGTTAAATTTAGAAATAAAAAATTTTGAACACGTGTTAATTTCAGTAAAAAACAATCTCAACTTAGAAGATTTAATTTTTAAAATAAAAAATAAATTAAAAAATAAATTTATCTCAAGTGAGGATATCTTGATTACTCGTGAAAGACACAGACAACATCTTGAGCAAAGTTTAAATTACCTAAAAAACTTTGAAGAGAAAAATGAAGCTGAAGATTTTGATAAAGCTGCTGAAGATCTTCGCTTAGCAACACGTCATTTAGGAATGATAGTAGGAAAAGTAGATGTTGAAGAGGTATTAGGTAGCATTTTCAACGATTTTTGTATTGGCAAATAATCATCATTTTAAAGGGTTTTTATACCATATTTTATCATTATCGTTGGTATGCATAGCTAATTCACTAGTTTTACTCAAGAAATATAGCTCTAAATAGTTGAACGCAGATTTTTTAAAAAATACTGTCTTCTTGTAAATATTCATATCAGTTATAAATTTAAGTTATGAAAAATGATTTATCATTTGAAGTAGTCGTTATTGGAGGAGGCCATGCAGGCTGTGAAGCTGCAGCAGCGTCTGCGCGTCTTGGAGTTAGCACTGCCCTATTCACTCACAAAATTAAGACCATAGGTGAGATGTCTTGTAACCCAGCGATAGGTGGTCTTGGTAAAGGTCATCTTGTTAGAGAGATAGATGCCTTGGATGGTGTGATGGGAGAGGTTGCAGATAAATCTGGTATACAATTTAGATTACTAAACAGAAGTAGAGGGCCTGCAGTTCAAGGACCAAGAACACAATCAGACAGATCACTATATCGTAAATATATGCAAGAAAAGTTGTTAAACTACTGTAATTTAAGCATTTTGGCGGATCCAGTGATAAAATTTATTTTTGATAAAAACACTATAAGTGGTTTTGAAACAAAGTCAGGCAAAAAAATTTTGTGCGGTAAGCTAATCGTAACTACAGGCACATTTTTGAATGGTTTGATTCATATTGGTGATGAGAGAACACCAGCAGGAAGGTTTGATGAGAAGCCTTCAACAGGGTTAAGTGAACAACTCAAAAAATATGATTTTAAAATAGGAAGACTTAAGACAGGAACACCACCAAGGTTGGACTCAAGAACAATTAAGTTTGATAATTTAGAAGAACAGTTTGCAGATGACGATCCTTACTTTTTTTCCTTCCTAACTAAAAAAAATTTAAACAAACAAGTTTCATGTCGGATGACTTATACGAATGAAAAGGTTCATAAGATAATTCAGAAAAATTTAAAAAAAAGTGCCGTGTATTCAGGAAGCATACAGGGGGTTGGTCCAAGATACTGTCCTTCAATAGAGGATAAAATAGTAAAGTTTGCAGATAAGGACCAACACCAGATATATTTAGAGCCTGAGGGACTAAATGACCATACAATATACCCAAATGGAATATCTACCTCACTACCTGAGGATGTACAGCAAGAAATATGTAACAATATCAGTGGCTTAGAAAATGTTAAGATAATTCGACCAGGTTATGCAATAGAATATGACTATATAGATCCTAGAGAACTATTTTTAACTCTTGAGACTAAAAAAATTCAAAATTTATACCTTGCAGGACAAATAAATGGGACAACTGGTTATGAAGAAGCAGCTGCTCAAGGATTGATAGCTGGAATTAATGCTGCATTATCTTTTAAGAAAAGGGAGCCTTTTATTTTAGATAGATCAGATGCTTATATTGGAGTTATGATTGATGATTTAGTTACCAAGGGTGTCGCTGAACCTTATAGAATGTTTACCTCAAGAGCAGAATATAGATTAAGCTTAAGAGCGGATAATGCTGACCAAAGATTAACAAATAAGGGTATTGATATTGGGTTAATATCAAAAGAAAGAGAAGAGATTTTTAAAGATAAAGAGTATAAAATAGGCATAGTATCAAAAATAATGTCTGAATCATCAATATCACCAAGTAAAATAGTGAACTTTGATATAAAAATTGCAAAAGATGGAGTTTTAAGAAGATCTAATGAAATTTTAACTCAAAAAGGTGTTGATATGAAAAAAATAAGAGAAATTTGGCCTGAAATCCCTTTCTTTGATGAAAAGATAGATGAACAAATCAAAATAAATGCTCATTATAGAGGTTATCTTAAAAAACAAAAAGCTGATATATTAGCCTTTAAAAGAGATGAAAATTTAATAATACCTGAAAAAGTTAATTATGATGATCTTTCAGGACTTTCAAATGAGGTAAAAGCCAAGTTTAAGCAAATAAAACCGAAAACTATGGGACAGGCACTGCGCATTGATGGAATAACTCCAGCTGCTGCATATATTTTGTTGTCACATGTAAAAAGAAAGTCTATTAAGCTTATAGCTTAATGGAAGAAATTTTAAATAAATATCCACTACTAAAAAATGAAAATGTTTCACGTGAAACATTCATAGAGTTTGAGAGCTTCATTTCTATGCTTCAGAAAGAAAATGAAGAAATCAACATTATAAGTAAAGAAACAGCAAAAAATGGAGTAATTAGAGAGCGTCATATAGTAGATTCAGCGCAAATAATTGAATTTGTGAATTTAAATAGTGGCACAATATTTGATATAGGTTCAGGTGGGGGCATGCCAGGAATAATTGTATCAATTATGATCAAAAATTTGAAAAACTCTACAAAAGTACACTTATATGAAAAAAGTCACCATAAAAGTGCTTTTTTAAGAAAAGTATCAAGAGATTTAAAATTAAATACAGAAGTCATACAAGAAAATATTTTTGAGGCACAAAATTTAGAGTCAGGTACAATAATGGCAAGAGCTTTTAAGCCATTACCTGTAGTTTTGGATTTAGTTTATAAAAATTTTAGCAGTTATAAAAATTTAATTTTATTCATGGGAAAAAATGGAGAAATAATTTTAGAAGAAACTTTAAAAAATTGGGATTTTGATTTTGAAAAGAAAAAAAGTATTACAAGCGAAGATTCGTTTTTATTAAATATAAAAAATATTAAAAAAAAAAAATAAAAAATTAGATGCAAATTATTTCTGTAATAAATCAAAAGGGTGGAGTTGGAAAAACAACAACAGTCATCAACCTTGCGGCTGGTTTAGCTCAACAAGGGAAAAAAGTTTTAATAATTGATTTAGATCCACAAGGAAATGCAACAACAGGACTTGGTTTATCTAACTTAGAAAATTCTACTAACACAATTTATGGTGTATTGAACGGAACAAAGTCAATTACGGAAGTTATAAAAAAAACACAACTTGAAAATTTAGATATTATCACCTCTAATGTTGATTTGTCCGGACTAGAAGTGGAAACAGCTAGTGATAATGAAAGAGCCTTTATATTAAAGGTTAAATTAGCCGCTTCCTTAAATGATTTTAGAGGATACTATGATTATATACTTATAGACTGTCCACCATCATTAAGCTTGCTCACAGTCATGGCTTTGGTTTCATCTCACTCTCTAGTGGTCCCACTGCAAACAGAATTTTTTGCTTTAGAGGGTCTTACACAACTAATGAAGACCATAGAACGGATAAAAGTTAATTTAAATCCTGAATTAAAGATCAGGGGAATTCTTTTGACCATGTATGACAAGAGAAACAAACTTTCATCTCAAGTTGAAAAAGAAGCAAGAGACTATTTTAAAGAAAAAGTTTATCTTACTATCATTCCAAGAAACGTCAGGCTGTCCGAAGCGCCATCTCATGGCATGCCAGTTTTAATTTATGACAAGTCATGCCTTGGAAGTAAGTCATATTTTAGTTTCACAGATGAATTTATCAATCAAGAACAAAAAATAGGGAGCATAGCATAATGGATACAAACAAAATAAAAAAAGGTTTGGGCAGAGGATTGTCATCTTTAATAGGTGAAACAAAAGCTGAAATAAATATTAATAAAGTTTCCATAAGTGACTTGGTAAGTAATAAATTCCAACCAAGAAAATTATTTGATGAAGATAGTTTACAAGATTTAACAAACTCAGTAAAAGAGAGAGGCATTATCCAGCCAGTTATTGTTAGAAAATCGAATGATGATATTTCAAAATATGAAATAATTGCTGGAGAGAGAAGGTGGTTAGCCGCACAAAGGGCAGGACTACATGAGGTTCCCGTTGTTATTACCAATGTAGATGATCTAAAATCTTTAGAATTTGCTATTGTTGAAAATGTTCAAAGAAAGGATCTAAATGCAATTGAAGAAGCGCGTGGTTATCAACGTCTTATTGAAGAATTTTCTTATGATCAAGAAAAAGTGGCTCAATTTATTGGTAAAAGTCGTAGTCATATAGCTAATTTTTTAAGATTATTAAGCTTACCAGAGACAGTATTAAAATTAATTCAAACAAAAAAATTAACCCCTGGTCATGCAAAAATTTTAGTTGGATTAGATAATGCAGAATTCGTTGCAAATAAAATAGTTGAAAAAAACCTTTCTGTTAGACAATCAGAAAATTATGTAAAGATTTTTAAGATAAAAAAACATTCACTTAAAACATCAAAAGATGCAAACTTACAAGCTTTAGAATCTTCAATTATAGAAAAAATTGGAATAAATGTTTTAATTAAAAAAAAAAGAAATAATACAGGGACCATAGTGGTAGAGTACAAAGACTTAGATCAACTGAATAAAATAATTGAAATTATAAAATCTAATTATTAGTTTTTTTTAGAATTATTAATTATGAAATCTGACAATATATTTTCTCCTACACTTGCATTTTTTTTAATTAACAATTCAATCTCATTGCTTTTATAAATTAAAATCTTTAATTTGTCTTTCTCCCAAGACCTTATTTGTTGTTTTACTAATGGTTTATCTTTCCAGAAAATTGGTGGTTTAAAAGAAGAAACTGCTTGATCTATATTATTTTTTTCATCAACTAATTCATAAATTTTTATTAATCGTTTCAACTTAGCCAGTAATGTTCTTATGATTATTATACTGTCCTCATCTGAGAAGTTATTTTCATTTAAAATAGTGACAGTTTTCCTGGTGTTTTTAGCAAGAGAGTGGTCAATTAGCTCTGAGGCACTATAGTTATCTGCTAGGTTTGTTAGCTTAATAATTTCTTGAAGGTTTATATTTTTTTTATTTAACGAAAAACTTTCAATCTTTGCTAACTCATTATTTAAATTTTTTCTATCACCCCTGCTTCTTTCTATCAAAATATTTATTAATTGTTGTGATATTGAAATTTTTTTATTTCGAAAAAACTGACTAATTATAGAGTTTAATGTTTGATTATTATCTTCGTAGAACGCAGCGCATATAACCTCTTTTTCTTTTTCAAAAAATTTTCTCAATATAGATTTTTTTTCAAGATTTTTTGAATTTAAAATAATTTGAATATCTTGTGGATTTTTTTCTATTAGGCTTTCTATTGTCTCTTTAATTTTGTCTGTAGTTCTATTAATTATTATGAGTTTTTCGTCATCAAAGAACGATTTTGTAAGTACACCGTTAAAAAAATCATTTTTATTATCTAATATTTCTTTCTCTTCGTATCTATGTATTTTACCTAGATAATTTTTTTCAAATAAATTTTTTATAGTTTCTTCTTTTAAGCCCTCATTATCACCATAGAAAAGGAAAAAGTTATGTTGGTTTAATTTTAATTTACTTATCTCAAATGACTTTAATATCATTGAATATTAGATAATTTGAAAATCAATTCATCCATCATTGTATTGGTTAAACTGGTTTTTAATTTTCTTTCATATTTATTGAGATCAAATTTGTTTGATTTATTATCGTATTTAAGCGTTTTTTCTAATCGTAGTGTATTTTTGACCTTTTCTTTCTGCATTACTTCTACTTTAATTATTATTGTGTTTTTAAAACTTGTGGGATCGCCCTTGATATCTTTTGCTAAAATTGCTCTATTTGATGTGCTATTGATTTTAACATCAAACACTTTATTTTTTTGGTTCAAAATATAGCCACTAAGCTTTTGTTTAATTTTTAAATTTATATATGTGTCACCTGTTAAAGTAATATCTTTTATCGAGAAATCGTAATTAATTATTTTTTTTTTTGAATACATAATTTCATATCCACAGGATGTGGTCAGAAAAAAAATAAATATTATAACAACTCTTTTTAACATTATTATATTATAATATTTATTAGTCTATTTGATACAAAAATTGTCTTCACTATTTTTTGTTTTTTTATTAATTCTTCAGTATCTTTGTTTTCTTGAATTTCTTTTAACAAGTCTTCTTCACTAATATTGTTTTTTACTTTTAATAAAGCTCTTTTTTTTCCATTGATTTGAATAACAAAATTAATACTTTCTTCAATTAGCTCACCCTTCAAAATCACTGGCCATTGTATTGGATTTTTATTAATTTTGGTTAAGCATTCGTTCGCAAAGTGAGGAATAAAAGGGATCATTGCTATAAGAATTTTTTTGTAATTTTCTACCAGGATCTCAGTTTTCATTGGTTTTTCAATCTCTTTAATCAAAAAATTATACATTTCATGCAAGTTTGCAATGATCACATTGTAATGAAACTTTTCCAAGTTTTGAGTAATTTTATAAATTAATTGATTTGTGAATTTTGATAATGTTTCATTTGTAAAGCTTGATTTATCAGTTTCAATTTTTTCTAAAATTTTAGAATTAAGCAACCATAATTTTTGTAAAAATTTATATGAAGCGACCATGCCCTGATCAGACCACTGAACGTCTTTTTCTGGAGGACTGTCTGATAAAATAAAAAGTCTTACTGAATCTGCACCATAATTATTTATAATATTTTCAGGGTCGACTGCATTTTTTTTTGACTTAGACATAGATTCTATTGGTCCAACTGTAATTTTCTCTGTGGTGTCAATCTTTTTAAAATAATTTTCCCCATCATTCGTTGAAATTTCTTCGGGACTTAACCACTTGTTATCTTTATCTTTATATGTTTCGTGACAAACCATGCCTTGAGTAAACAGCCCATCAAAAGGTTCTTTCAATTTAAATTTTTCATTTTGGAATGATAGAGCTTGCATGAAAAACCTTGAATACAATAGGTGTAAAATTGCATGCTCAACACCACCTATGTACTGATCAACAGGCATCCAATAATCAATTTCTTCTTGCGTAAATCCACGATCTAAATTATGAGGTGAACAAAACCTTAAAAAATACCAAGAAGAATCAACAAAAGTATCCAATGTATCAGTTTCTCTTCTATATTTTTTGCCATCCAAGTTAAAGAATTTCCAGCTATCTTCCGAGTCTAATGGGTTTCCTGTGTTGCTTAATTTTTCAATTTCTGGAAGCTTAACAGGCAACATATCTCTTGGAATTTTAATAGGCTGATCATTTTCATCATAGGCCATTGGAATGGGACAACCCCAATATCTTTGTCTTGATATCCCCCAATCTTTTAATCGATAATTAGTTTTTTTTGTCCCTAAATTATTCTTTTCAAGTAATTCTATTGTTTTAATAATAGATTCGCTTGGAACTTTTAAACCATCAAGAAAATTTGAATTATAAAGATATCCTTCACCCGTATAAGCCTCATTATTTATTTCAAAATCTTTATCTTTTTCAGGCTTAACAACAGGTGTAATTTTTAAATTATATTTTTTTGCAAAATCTAAATCTCTTTGATCATGTGCAGGACAACCAAAAACAGCACCTAAACCATAATCCATTAATACAAAGTTTGCAAAATAAACTGGAACCTTCATATTTTTATCTAATGGATTGATCGCAACTAGATCTGTTTTAAAACCAAGTTTTTCTGCAGAAGCAATGGATTCTTCAGTAGTACCTGTTTTAGAACATTCTTCTGTAAATTTTTGAAATTCTTTATCTTCCTCATAATATTTTGCTAAAGGGTGATCAACTGAGAGAGCAAGAAAGGAAAAACCAAATAAAGTGTCAGGTCTTGTTGTATAACACTTAATACTTTCAATAGGTTTTTCACTTTCAATTTTAAACTCAACTTCACAACCAAACGATTTACCTATCCAGTTCTTTTGCATTATCTTTACTTTGTTGGGCCAATTTTCTAATGCATCTAATCCCTGCAGTAAGTCTTCTGAGAATTTTGAGATGTTAAAAAACCATTGATTTAACTTCTTTCTTTCAACTGTGGCTCCTGACCTCCAACCTTTACCATCTACTACCTGTTCATTAGCAAGAACAGTTTCGTCAACAGGATCCCAATTAACATAATTCTCTTTTCTGTAAACTAATCCTTTGTCATATAGGTCTAAAAAAAAATTTTGTTGGTGTTTATAATAATCCTCAGAACAAGTTGAAATTTCTTTGTCCCAATCAATTGATAACCCAAGTTTTTTGAGTTGAGATCTCATGGTTTTAATATTAGATTCAGTCCAAGTTTTAGGATCTAAATTATTTTGTCTTGCCGCATTTTCTGCTGGCATACCAAACGAGTCCCAGCCCATTGGATGAAGAACATTGTAGCCTTGCAATGTTTTATAACGTGCTAGCACATCTCCGATTGTATAATTTCTTACATGACCCATATGAATTTTCCCAGATGGGTATGGAAACATTTCAAGGCAATAAAATTTTTTCTTATTTTTATCAACTTTAGTTGAAAATACTTTTTTTTCTTCCCAAAGTTTTTGCCACTTTTCTTCTGTTATTTTAAAATTATATCTATCCACAAAAAGTAAATTTTATTAATTATGATTTTGTTTTTGAATTATTTAAGGAACCTAAAATTTTATTTTTTCTTTTTATCTTTCTTTTCTTTTTCATAAATTGCGGCTGTTTTTAAAATTTTTTGTTTTAATTCAATTGTTATATTCCCACTTTTCTCAGATATTACACAATTTGTTTCTGTTAAACATTTTTTGTTAAAAACTTTAATATCCAGTGCATCAGACCTTATTTCATTGCTTAAAAATCTTATTGAAATTTTAATACTTTCATTTGAAGATTGGTCAGTTGAATACCAGTCGGTTATTATAATTCCCCCGCTGTAATTTACAGATGTGAGGGGCATAAAGTCTATAATATCAAGAGAAGCTCTCCATAATTCATTGGAACTTGCAAATTCAAAAACACCTCCACTACGGTTTTTAAGCGCATTTTTTACTCTAAATCCACGACCTTCTTCCAGATTTTTTTTAATCCTTAATTTTGGATCGTCAGGAAATTTTCTTGCATCTGCTCCAGGGATTCCATTACACCCACTAAGCAAAAGGCCTGATAATATGAGAATAAATAATACTTTTAGATAATGTGTTGCGTATAATTTAATTTTCATATTCTCGCTTATACAACATAATTTTTTTAAATTTACCATTTTTATTGAAATATAAGAAAAAAAGTGATGTAAAAATACAACACTAATAAAAATAGTTAGTAAAAAGTTGTTTTTTTCACAAAAAATAGAGCCCAAATTGATATATATTCGGTGTTTATTATTAATAATAAAAAACAATAACAATAAAAATAACAAAGGAAAAATATGAACATTAAAAAAATAGGTTTGACTGCTTTAGCAGCTTCTCTTGTTTCTGTATCAGCTCACGCTGGTGAAATGACTGTTGCGGGTTCAGCATCAGCTACACTTAAAAACAACTCAGGTACTGTTGGTGGAAAATCAATCACTATGGGTAACCAGTTAACTTTCACAGGTGGTGGAGAATTAGATAATGGTCTAAACGTAGCTTTATCTTTCGTAATTGATCAAGGTGATGGTGTAACAGCTGCAACAGCTCCGTTTGACACTCACTCACTTACTATAAGTTCAGATGCTATGGGATCTTTAGTTATTGCTGGTGAAGGTACAGGAAATGCTCAATCAGCTTTAGATACTACTGCTGCTGGCGACATTTGGAATAACGGCTTTTCAAATGCAGGCACTTCATATACTTCAATGAATGGATCAGATGCAGCTAACAACAAATCAATAAACTACACTTTTCCAACTATAATGGATGATCTTGCTTTATCAGCATCATACAGTGGACAAACTACTGCTGTAACATCTACTACGGCTATTGGAGCTACGTATACTGGTATTGAAGGTTTATCAGTAAGTTTCGGTGCTGGTCAAGATGGTTCAACATCAAGTACTGCATCAGGTGATATAACAACTATGAAAGGTTCTTACGCATTAGGATCATTCACAGTTGCTGCCTCACAAACTGAGTCTGATTTAGATTCAACTGGTATAGATGAAGAAATGACTTCTTGGAATGTATCTTACACAGTAACTGATGATTTATCAATTAAGTACGGTGAAGAAAGTCACGAAACTGCTGCTCAAGCAACGGACGAAGAGTTTGAAGGAGTTACTATAACTTACACAACTGGTGGTATGACAATTACAGCAGCTCAATACGAGGCTTCTGGACTTAACAATACTGCAGGTGCTACAGGTGATGCTGAAAGATGGAAATTAGGTCTTGCATTTGCATTCTAATTAAATCTAATTAAAAATATTAAAGGGCCCCTTTTTAGGGGCCTTTTTTTTAAGTAAGTCAGTTAAAATTATTAGCAATTATCCTTCAATTAATAAAATGAATAAAATAATTTTAAATGCAAATTATCTAGTTATTAATGCTTTAACAGCAATTAAAAACAAAAATTATATAGAAGCTAAAAATTTATTAGAAAAAGCCATATCAATACAACCTGAAATGTTTGCGGCTAATCATAATTTAGCAATACTTAATTTTCAATTAGGAAATTTAGATAGTTCCATTTTATATTTTGAAAAATCAAAAAAAATAAAACCCAAATTCTCTCAAGTTTATTTTAATTTAGGTTTAGCTTATGATAGAAAAAAAAATATAAATTTAGCAATTATTAATTTTAAAAAAGTAATAAAGCTGGACCCAAATAACCCAAATAATTCAATAGCACTCTATAATATTGGTCATCTTTATAAAAAAAAATTTGAAACAATTAAAGCTGAGGAATATCTTAGTAAATCCCTAGATTTAAATCCAAATCTTATAATATCATATGATGAGTTATTCAGTTTATATGATCGATCTAACCAAATAGAAAAATTTAGTAATCTTCTAGATAAAGCAAAAAAAATATTGAGTGAAAAAGATTTAGTAAGCTTTTATGAAGCAGTTTTCACATATAATCAAAAAAATTTTAAACAAACAATTCAAATTTTAGAAAATATAGATTTAAAAGAAAATTATGTTGGTCAAAACATAACTAAGCATTCACTTTTAGCAAAAAGTTATGATCAAACAAATAATTTTGAAAAAGCTTACAATCATTTTAAAATTAATAATCAATTAATTAATGAATCTTATGGTAAAGGTGTTAATGAGAAAAGCTTTATAGAACTAGTAACACAAAGAATAAAATTTTTTAAAAATTTTAATTTCAATAGATGGAAGCAGCATCAGCTAAAAGATGAATTTTTTCAGCCCATTTTTCTGATTGGTTTTCCAAGATCGGGCACAACTCTTTTAGATACAATTTTAAGAACAAACAAATCAATTGAGGTCATAGAAGAAAAACCTGTTTTGAGAAATTTTTTAAGAAATTTAGATATAAAGATAAAAAATAATTTTAATCATCTTGATAACTTAGACAAAAAATTTATCCAAAATATGCAAAATTTTTATTTTGAAGAAAGAGAGCAATATCTTGAAAATAAAAAAACTAAAATTGTAATTGATAAAATGCCACTAAATATAATTTATATTGCAGAAATTTTACGATTTTTTCCTAATGCAAAATTTATTTTTGCATTACGTAATCCTTATGACTCAGTTCTGAGCTGTTTTATGCAGCAGTTTGAATTAAATCCTGCAATGAAAAACTTCACATCTTTGGAAAGTTCTGTAATTTTATATGATTTAGTTATGAAATTATGGACAATTTACAGAGATGTATTTTCAATAAATTGTCATTTCATTAAGTACGAAGATCTCGTTACAGATTTTGAAAAAACGACCAAAGAAATTTTTAAATTTTTGGAAATAGATTGGTCTGATAACACAAAGAATTTTTATATGACTGCAAAAAAAAGACTAAATATTTCAACACCAAGCTATAATCAGATAACTTCTCCATTATACTCAAGATCTATTGGTCGGTGGAAAAATTATGAAAAAGAATTTAAAGGTTTAAAAAATATTTTAGATCCATGGTTAGATGAATTTAATTATAAGATCTAGTTTTAAATAATTTTAAGACTTATCGCTTGCTTTAATAAACTTGCTAACTATAATATCCACACAACATAAGCGGGCATAGCTCAGTGGTAGAGCGTCTCGTTGCCAACGAGAAGGTCGAGGGTTCGACCCCCTTTTTAGGGGTCTTTTTTTTGTTCAAAAAAAGAAATACCAGCAAAACCATGGCAGTTAGTAAGAGCTAGTTTTTTTAAATTGTTAACTGATATTCCGCCAAGAGCTATGAAAGGCTTACCACTTAAAAGAGAAAGAGATTTAAATTTATTGATACCTAAATAATTTTTATTTCTTTTAAAGATTGAAGATAAAAAAATAGCATTAACACTCTGCAATTCTTTGGTCCTCATTTCATAAACATTATGAGCTGAACCCAATATAATAAATTTTTTTTTAACTGAATAAGCAAGGTGTTTTTTATTTTTATTAAATGAAGGAATATAAGCACCGTCTAAATTAAGTTTTATAGCTAATTTTATATTATTAGAAATTAAAAACTTATTACCTTTTTTCTTACAATAGTTTTTTATTGTTAAAATTAATTTTTCATCAATGTCTTGAGCATAATTTCTAAATATTATGATTGTTTTTTTATCCTGTTTATCTATGTGACTTTGGTCAAATTTTTTTATAAAGTAATATCTATTCAAAGTTTTATTATGCATAACACTATTAAAAATTTAATTTATATAGAAGAGCTTATCAAATCAAAAGCAAATCATGATGAATTAGCTAAAATTATAGCGGTATCGAAAACTTTTCCTATTGAAAACGTTTTACCCCTAATAGAGCATGGACACTTGCATTATGGAGAAAATAAGGTTCAGGAGGCTTTAGAAAAGTGGACTGATATAAAAAATGAAAATCATAGTATTCAACTTCACTTAATTGGAAGACTTCAAACTAATAAAGTAAAAGTAGCTTTAAGAGTATTTGATTATATTCATTCATTGGATAGTGAAAATTTAGCCAATAAAATTGCTGATGAACAACAAAAACAAGGAAAAAAACCCAAGATATTTATTCAAGTTAATATCGGTAATGAAGATCAAAAATCTGGAATAAATAAAGAAAGATTAGGCGATTTTTATAAATTTTGTAAAAATTTGAATTTAGATATCATTGGCACGATGTGCATTCCACCAAATGACAACAATACTGAAAAATATTTTTTTGAGATGAGTGAAATAAATCAAAAATTAAATTTTAAAGAATTAAGCATGGGTATGTCAGGAGATTATCTAGAGGCAATTGAAAATAATGCAACATACATCAGAGTAGGTTCAAAAATATTTGGTAGCAGAACCTAACCAATTTTGATTTTAGTTTTTTTATCTATTAATTTTAATAATATTTCAAAATCTTTCTTTTTTAAAGCAACACATCCTGCGGTTGGTTTATAATTATCTGTTAAATGAATAAATACTGCGCTCCCTTTGCCTGGAGTTTTTTTTTCATTGTGACTAATTGAAATTATATAATCATACTTATGATCTTTTCTGTGTAGATTTTCTTTAAGATTTTTATTACTCGTTTTAATTTCTTCATTATATTTTTTATGCTTTGGATCATCACACCAGGCCATATCTTGTTTAATGATCTTTTTATTGATTTTGCAGTTTGGAATACCAACACGATCTTTTCTAAAATATAATTTTCTTAAACTAAATAACCCTTTGGGAGTTGAATAATCACCCTCCTTTTTATTAGAATTTATGCCACCTTTTGCAATACAACATCTCAATTTAAAGTCGTCAATTATAAGAGTGTTTTTATTTGGTACATGAATTATCATAAGTAATATTAAATATAATTATGCAAAATGTTTTTATTATAAATTTTAATTCACTATATGAAATTTTAGATGAGATAAAAGAAAATTTATCTTTTAAAATTATAAAAATTGAGAATGAAGAAGATTTAAAAAAGAAACTTGATCTAGATAGATTAGATTATTTGGTAATTTCAAAAACTGATCATAAATTATTACTAAATAACAATATAACTGATAAAAATTTTTTAGATTTTAATGATTTGCCCTTATCTTTTAAAAAATTATTAGAACTAATCAATATTAAATTAATCAAATTAAAATTTAACCAACAGTCTAAGATTATTATTAAAGGTTATGAATTAAACTTAAATTCTAAATTTTTTTCTAAAGGTAATTTAAAGTTAAAGTTAACAGAAAAAGAAATTGAAATTATTTTGTATTTAAATGATAAAAAAATTAAACACGATGTTGCAGATTTACAAAAAAATATATGGAATTACTCAACAGACATGGAGACCCATACTGTAGAAACACATATTTATAGATTACGAAAAAAAATAAGTAATTTATTTAAAGATGAAAAATTTATATTAAGCCATAAAAATGGCTATTTTATTGACTAAAATAGCTTAATCTAGTCTAGCACCAACTTTTTGGATTATCTTTGAAGACATTTCGGTTCCTTTTTCGAGACATTCTTTTGTTGAAATATTATTAATTAACCCATGAAGAAAACCGGCTGCAAAGAGGTCTCCAGCACCTGTTAAGTCTACAATTTTTAAATTGGGTTTACTTTGACATTCTACAATTTCTTGATTTTTAATAGCAATGCTTCCTTTTTCCCCACGTGTGATAATTAAAAGTTTTCCTAATCGTTTTCCAAATTCAATAACATCTTCAAAGCTTTTAGCATCAATTAATGATCTAATTTCTTGTTCGTTAGCAAAAGTAATATCAAGTTTATTTTTAATTAAATCTAAAAAATCATTTTTATGTCTCTCCACACAAAATTGATCTGATAAGGACATTGCTTTAGTAGTAGAGAAAGACATTGCTTTATTAAAGGCAGATTGTGGTTCTCCCTCATCCCATAAATATCCTTCTAAGAATATCATTTCACTTTCTTTTACAGCTTTTTCGTTAATATCTTTTTCACTAATTCTTCCTGCAATCCCTAAAAACGTTACCATTGTTCTTTCTGCATCAGGGGTAATCAAAATTAAACAAGTTCCTGTTGGTGAAACCTCTTGTTTTTTTTTATAAAAGTACTGTACTTTTTCTTTAATTAGTCCGTCTTCATATTTTTTTCCTAAATCATCAGCATTAACTTTACCAATAAACCCAACATTATTTCCCAATTGAGATAGGCCAACAATCGAATTTGCAACAGATCCACCAGATACAGTTTCTTCAATTTTTAGAGTGGATAAGAGTTTTTTGAATTCATCTTCATCTACTAGCTTCATGGTACTTTTGGTTAACCTATTTTCCACTAAATACTGATCATTTACTTTACATATAACATCAACAATTGCATTCCCAATTCCTAGAATTTTCATATTACGATTTTTTTATTTTAACTGGATTTTTTCTATTAGGATAACAAGTCGTACAAATTTTACAAGTCAAACCATAACATTCTCTGGCTTTACAAAACTCTCTTCCATAATAAATTATTTGCAAATGTAATTTACTCCATGTTTTTTCAGGAAATAATCTTTTTAGATCTTTCTCTGTTTGAATAACATTCTTGCCATTTGTTAAGCCCCATCTTTGAGCTAATCTATGAATGTGAGTGTCCACTGCAAACGCAGGTATACCAAAACCTTGAGACATGACCACACTTGCTGTTTTATGGCCTACACCAGGTAGATTCTCAAGGTCATCGAAGCTTTTAGGTACTTTGCCACCATGCTTTTCCAAAAGCAGTTTAGACATTAAATAAATGCTTTTTGCTTTAACTCGAAAGATACCGATACTTTTGATTAATTTTTCAATTTTTTTTCTACCCAATTTTATAAAATGCTCAGGTTTATAATATTTTGGATATATATCCCTAGTTACATTGTTAACATTTAAATCAGTACACTGCGCTGATAAAAGAACTGATGTTAAAAGAGTGAATTTGTTTCTATGATCTAGAGGAATAGGGGCTGTTGGATAAATTTTATTTAAAATTTTAAGTATTTTTTTTGCTTTTTTTTTTTCATTCATTATTCAAAATTCAATAAATCTCTCATTGAATAAAGTCCAGGTTTTTTATTCATAAGCCATTTTGCAGCAGTTAAAGCACCATCTGAATATAGAGCTCTATCAAATGCTTCATGATTTAATCTTATTATTTCCTTACCACTAGAAAATGCTACCTCATGCTCCCCAATTATTTCACCACTTCTAATTGAGTTAAAATTAATTTTTTTTGCATAGGGAAAAGATTTTTTATTTAAAAATTTTTTACCAATTAAATTGTAAAGATTTTTATTTTTCCCATTGGCAATACCTTTTCCAAGCATTAAGGCGGTCCCCGAGGGATAATCTTTTTTATGTTTATGATGAACTTCAAATACTTTGCTTAAATATTCCTCATTTAGTGATTTTGAAGCTATTTCAGTTAAATACATTAACAAATTAACACCCAAGCTCATATTGCCTGCTTTTAATATGGGAATTTTTTTTGAAAAATTTTTAATTAAAGCCTCTTCTTTTTGGGTAAAGCCAGTTGTTCCAATTACTACTCTTTTTTTTAATTTAGAGGCAATTTTAAGGATATCGAGAGTACAATTAGGAACAGTAAAATCTATTATTATATCTGTTTTTTTAAAAGCCTGATCTGTATTTAAATTAAGTTTAATTCCGGCTATTTTTTTATTAATAATTTTATTTTCTGTAAGAGTTACTAATTTAAAGTTTTTATTAGATCTAGAAGATTTAATAATTTGCTGACCCATTCTACCTAGACAGCCTGATATTGCTAAATTAATTTTTTTCATCTAGGAAAATATTAACCTTTTTTAACTAATTAGTCTTTTAGTTTTTCCAAAAACTTTTAGCTTTTTGAAAGAATTTTTTAATACTTGGATTTGATTTCTCGTTTTCTATTTCTCTAAATTTTTTAAGTAACTCTTTTTGTTCTTTATTTAGTGAGATAGGAACTTCAGTATTTATTTGAACATAAAGATCACCATTCCCACTGCCACGCATATAAGGCATTCCTTTTCCCTTTAATCTAAACTGTTTTCCATTTTGTGTACCATCTGGTATTTTAATTTTTGCTCTTCCGCCGTCAATTGTGGGTATTTCAATTGTAGTACCTAATGCAGCATCAGCTATAGAAATAGGAAATTCAAAAAATAAATTTTCATCTGATCTTTTGAATAGATCGTGAGAGTGGACATTAATAAATAGATACAAGTCTCCACTAGCCCCACCTTTGGAGCCAGCTTCACCTTTACCCGCTAATCTTATTCTTGTTCCATCATCAACACCTTTTGGTATGGTTACTGATATTTTTTTTGAAGCTTGTTTGTTACCTTGACCATTACATTCAGTACATGGATTGGTAATTTCCTCACCAGTTCCAGCACACCGAGAACAGGTTTGTTGAACAGTAAAAAAACCTTGATTAGATCTTACTTTACCATTCCCCCCACAAACTGTGCATCTATCAGGAGAGTGTCCAGGCTTTGAGCCATTTCCTTTGCAAGTAGTGCATTTTTCTGTTGTTGAAAATTTTATATCTTGTTTTTTCCCCCCATATGCTTCTTCAAGGGTAATTGATAAATCATATCTTAAGTCAGAACCTCTGTTATTTGTGCTTCTTCCTCTTGATCTTCCACCTCCACCAAAATCACCAAAAAAGTCTTCAAAAATATCTGAAAAATCAGCACCACCAAAGCCACCGCTTTGTCTTCCGCCTCCACCGCCCTCAAAAGCAGCATGACCAAAATTATCGTAGTTTTGCTTCTTTTTTTGATCTGAAAGAATACCGTATGCTTCACCTGCTTCTTTGAACTTATCTTCAGACGCTTTATTACCAGGGTTTTTATCAGGGTGATGTTTTACTGCTAGTTTTCTGTACGCAGATTTTAATTCTTCAGGGCTTGCATTTTTGCTAACACCTAAGACGTCATAAAAATCTCTTTTAGCCATAAGTTACTCTAAGATGATAGTTGTTTTAAGTCTTAAGCGCTTTTTTCTTTATCTTCTTCTTTTGTATCTTCTTTTACTTCTTCTTCTTTTGTATCTTCTTTTACCTCTTCAAAGTCTGCATCAACTACATTATCGTCTTTTTTTCCCTCGTTATTTTTATCACCTTCTTTAGAGGAATCTTCTTTTTTCTCTTGAGACTTATAAATCGCTTCGCCTAATTTCATAGAAGCTTGAACCAAGGTTTCTGTTTTTTTCTTAATATCTTCAATATCAGTCCCTTTAATTGCTTCTTTCAAGGCAGATGAAGAGTCTTCTATTGCTTTCTTGTCTGCATCTGAAACTTTAGCGCCATGTTCTTTTAGATTTTTTTCTGTTGAATGAATTAAAGTATCAGCTTGATTTCTTACATCTACTGACTCTCTTTTCTTTTTATCTTCATCCTTGTTTGCTTCTGCATCTTTAACCATTTTTTCAATTTCTTCGTTACTTAAACCACCAGAAGCTTGGATTTGAATTTTTTGCTCTTTTCCAGTTCCTTTATCTTTTGCAGAAACACTAACAATTCCATTTGCATCAATATCAAAGGTTACTTCAATTTGAGGTATTCCTCTTGCGGCTGGTGCAATACCAACTAATTCAAAATTTCCTAACATTTTATTGTCAGAGGCCATTTCCCGTTCACCTTGAAGAACTCTTATTGATACAGCAGGCTGATTATCATCAGCTGTAGAAAAAACTTGGCTTTTTTTTGTAGGAATTGTTGTATTTTTTTCAATTAATTTTGTTGAAACTCCACCTAGTGTTTCAATTCCAAGTGATAAAGGTGTTACGTCTAAAAGTAACACATCTTTAACATCTCCTTGAAGTACACCAGCTTGAATTGCAGCACCCATTGCAACAACTTCATCCGGGTTTACACTTTTATTAGGCTCTTTTCCAAAAAAGTTTTTAACTTCAGCTAAAACTCTTGGCATTCTTGTCATACCACCAACCATTATAACTTCATCAATTTCATTTGCAGTAAGACCCGCATCTTTAAGCGCTGTTTTACAAGGTGGTAATGTTCTTGAAATTAAGTCTTCAACCAAAGCTTCTAATTTTGCTCTAGTCATTTTTAAGTTAATGTGCTTTGGACCTGTTTTATCTGCAGTTATAAATGGTAAATTAACATCTGTTTGTTCAGCAGAAGAAAGTTCAATTTTTGCTTTTTCAGCAGCTTCTTTCAATCTTTGAAGAGCTAACTTGTCAGTTCTTAAATCTATACCATTGTCTTTTTTAAATTCTCCAATTAAATAATCAACAATTGTGTTATCAAAATCTTCTCCACCTAAAAATGTATCACCATTAGTAGACTTAACTTCAAATACACCATCACCCAATTCAAGAATAGATACATCGAAAGTTCCACCACCTAAATCGTATACAGCAATTTTTTTATTTTCTTTTTTCTTATCCAAACCATATGCTAGAGAGGCAGCGGTAGGTTCGTTTATAATTCTTAAAACTTCTAATCCTGCAATTTTACCAGCATCTTTTGTAGCTTGTCTTTGAGCATCATTAAAGTAGGCAGGAACAGTTATTACCGCTTTAGTTACTGCTTGTCCTAAATACTTTTCAGCTGTTTCCTTCATTTTTATCAGAATAAATGCTGATATTTGTGAAGGAGAATATTTTTCACTTCTTGCTTCAATCCAAGCGTCACCTTTTTCTGAATTAACTATTTTAAAAGGAGCTGCTACAATATCTTTTTTTACAGTAGGGTCTTCAAAATTTCTTCCAATTAATCTTTTTACAGCAAATATAGTATTTTCAGGATTGGTTACCGCTTGTCTCTTAGCAGGTTGTCCAACAAGTTTTTCTCCATCATCAGTAAAAGCAACAACTGAAGGAGTTGTTCTTGCACCTTCTGCATTTTCTAAAACTTTGGGTTGACTACCTTCCATGATAGACACACATGAATTTGTTGTTCCTAAATCTATTCCTATAATTTTGCTCATAATTTAAATCCTATCCTTCATATAAGTGTTAATTTTTAATCTACAAGTTCTGACAAATATTATAAATTGTCTGAATTCTCTTTATTTTCCTCACTTTTTTCTTCTTTATTTTCAGTTTTCTTTGAAACTCCTACTAGAGAGGGTCTAAGTAATCTGTCTTTCATCATAAAGCCTTTTTGAATTTCATGAATAATTGTTCCAGGTTCCTTTTGATCATCGTCAATCTCCATCATTGCTTGATGAAAATTTGGATCAAGTTTTTTACCAATTGAATCTATAGGGTTAATTCCATTTTTGGATAAAATAGAAACCATATCCTTATTTATAATATCAAAATGTTCTAAAGTTTTTTTTAATGTCTCAGAGTTTTTTAATGCCTCATCATTTTCCAATATCTGTTTTGATCTTTCCAAATTATCAATTAAGTTTAATGTTTCTTTTGCAAAAGAAAAACCACCATAATTAAAAGCGTCTTCTCTTTCTTTTTCAAACCTTCTTCTTTGGTTTTCCATTTCAGCAAAAGCTCTAGCCAATTTGTCTTCTAGTTCTAAAATTTTTTCCTCAGGAGTAATTTCTTTTGGTGGTTCGTTACTTTCCGAAGTATCAAGTTGAGCATCACTATTTAATTCCTCTGCTTTAACCTTTTCAGCTTCGTTTTTTTGAGTCTCAGAATTAGTGTTTTGATCTTTTTCCATTGAGACTTATATGGTATGAAATTTTATAATTGCTAGATGTTAATGAAAAAAATTACAAAAATATTAGTAGGAACAAATAATAGTGGAAAATTAAAGGAAATTAAGGGTTTATTGCCTAAAAACCTTGAAATTTACTCCACATCTGATTTTAAAATTAAAAGTCCAGCTGAAAATGGCAAAACTTTTAAAGAAAATTCCTTAATCAAAGCTAGATATTTTTCTAAAAAATCGAAAATGATTTGCTTGTCAGATGACTCAGGCTTGGAGATTGATGTTTTAGAGGGAGATCCAGGAATCTATTCAGCTAAATGGGGTGGAAAAAAAGGAAATTTTATTAAGGCAATGAATAGAGTTTTTAAAGAATTGGATAAAAAAAATAAAAATTGGAAAATCAAAAAAATTAAAGCTAGATTTATTTGTGCCTTAACTATTTATGGACCCAATCAAAAAACAATATGTTCTATAGGAAAGGTTGATGGACATATTTCACCTTCCATGAAAGGAGAAAATGGATTCGGTTATGATCCTATCTTTATACCAAACAAAAAAAAAATTACTTTTGGTGAAATGAAGCCTTTGCAAAAATATAAAATGGATCACCGGTTTAAAGCTTTTAAAAAAATTAAAAAATTTTTTTAAACTCACCATTTTCAACTTTATAAAAATTAAGAATATGATTAATTTTATTGTTCTTTATTTCAAAAATTCCTACCTTTCCTTTGAATAAAGTTTTTTTAGTGAATATCTCTTTATCTACAATAGAATTATTTTGAAGTATTAAGTAATAAACTAGCCCTACTAAATCAAAACTCAGGAATGATAATTGATTTGGATATTGATTAAATTTTTCAAAATATTCTACTGAAAAAGCCTCATAGTTTTTTTTATTTATAGAAGGAAAATAAAGTGGTTGTGCGCTAGCTTCTTCAAGCAGAGATTTATCAAACCATTGATTGAGGGTTATGAAATATTTTTTTTTAGGTGATATATCCGTATATAATAAAGAAGTTGTAATACTTTTTAAACTTTCATCAAAATCTGCAATTATTATAGAATCAAATTTTACACTACCAAGAGTATCTCTTTTCTTTAATCTCTCAATTAATAGTTCTTTATTACTTTGATTTGATTTTTCTAGTCTGACTATTTCGTCCTCAAGATTTTGTTTTCTTATATCGTAACGTGTAATCTTCTCAATTTGTTGAGTAAGCTTAGTAGGGTCAGTATTATAAGTATAATTTTTTATTATTTTTATTTTGGAAGCAGAAATAGCTTTCTTAATTTCATTTTGGTCATTTACGTCTGGTGTTAAAAAAATAGTTTTTTTTATTTCATTTAACTCTAGAAATTTCTTAATTGTGTTTAATTGTGAGGTAGCATTGATGCCTGCATTAATAATATTTTTTGAGAAATTATTATTTTTGTTTGTTATTGATAAAAAGGTTACGTCTGTTAATTCATCTAGATAGATTAAATTTTCATTAAATACTGGCCCAATAATTATTTTTATACCAAGTTCAGCTAATTCTTTTGCTGCCCTTAAGGTGTCTTTTTGATTTGATTGAGTATCCCTAGGAATAATTTCAATTAATGGGTTGTTTATTTTATTAATAGCTAGCCTTGTAGACTTGATTATTGATTGACCAATTTCAGAATTTTTTCCTGTTAATGGAACAAGTAATCCAATCTTAATTTTTACAACAGCAAAGACCTGTCCTATTGAAATTGAAAAAGTGAAAGCTAAAAGCAATATAATTTTAATAATTTTCTTCATTTTAATGTTATTATTATAACTATTATATTGTGATGATTCTACACACTGAAAATAAAAATAATAAAGTGAAAAGTGGTCTATATATTGTTGCTACTCCAATTGGAAATCTAAGCGATATTACCTTAAGAGCCTTAGATATCTTAAAAAAATCTGATTATATACTATGTGAAGATACCCGTACTTCAAAAAACTTATTGGATAGGTATGAAATTAAGTCAAAGCTAATTTCAAATCATAAATTTAATGAAAAAAAAAATCTATCAAAAATAATAGATATTTTAAAATCTGAATGTGTTGTGTCGTTAATTTCTGATGCGGGAACCCCATCAGTTTCTGATCCTGGAGCAATATTAATTAATGAGTGTGTGGCAAATAATATTAATATTTTTCCAATATCTGGCGCATCAGCTGTTTCAACTGCTGTCTCCATTAGTGGTTTTAATGAAAAATATTTTTTCTATGGATTTTTTCCTGAAAAAAGTAATAAATTAAAAGAGGATTTTGAAAAACTGGCAAATCTAAATAGCTGTATTGTTTTTTTCATTTCCCCACGAAAATTCAATAAATCTATAAAAAATATTAAGCATTATTTTTCAGGAAGAAAAATTTTAATATGTAGAGAAATGACAAAATTTTATGAGGAATATATTAGATCAGATATAGACGACTTGGAGCCCTTTAGATCTGATCCAAAAGGAGAGCTAACTATTGTTATTTCTGAAAAACCTAAGGAAAAAAACTCTTCGATAATTTTAAAAGAATCTGATAAAAAAAATATTCAAAAAATGATTAAAAAATTAAGCATTAAAGATATTACTGATTTAATAAGTCAAAATACCAATGTGTCTAAAAAAGAAATTTACAATTATTGTTTAAAGTTAAAAAATGAAAAATAGAATTATATTAATAGGCTTAATTTTTTTAATTTTTACAGGATGTGTTGGAATAAGTTCAAAGGGTGTTTTTGGAACGGGTGTTAGTATTGCCTTTGATCCAAGATCTTTAGGAACTCAAATTGATGACTCTGTAATGCAGAAAAACTTAACAGCAAGATTAGTATTAAGAGATAAGAGCTACTTATTATCTGTAAGTACAAAAGTTTTAGATGGTAGGATTTTTTTAACAGGAAAAGTTGATAATCCAGAGGAAAAACTTCAAATTACAAAATTAGCATGGGAAACTAAAGGGGTTAGATCAGTTAAAAATGATATTAAGTTAAAAGAAGATTTCAATTTTCAACAATCAGCCAAAGATTTATTGATAACCTCTCAATTGCGTACGACTCTAATATTTAATAAAAAAGTTAAGGCAACAAATTATCAAATAGATACTTATAAGAAAAAAATATTTATTTATGGAATCTCTTTAACAGGAGACGAGAGAAAAGAAGTAATAAGTGAAGCAAAAGAAATACTTGATGTTGAGGAGGTTATAGCAAGCATTATTTTAGTTGAAGACTTGAGAATTCAAAAGAATTAATTCTTTTTATATTCAATTACATCAGCAGAGTAGGCAGCAACAGAAGCTAAGTTTATGATCTCTGATGTAGAAGATCTTAAAGGTGCTATTTCAATCGGCTGACCTAAACCAATTAGCAGGGGTCCAATCACCTTTGTATTACCTAAACTTTTCATCAATTTGTATGAAATGGCCGCACTGTGCTGTCCAGGCATTATTAAAATATTTGCATTTCCAACAATACTTGAAAAAGGATAAAGCTCTTTATATTCAACATTAAGAGCAACATCAGGTTGCATATCTCCATCAAAATCAAAATCTACATTTTTATCTTTTAAGATTTCAACTGCTTTTTTTATATGTTTTGTTCTACTTGTTAGAGGTTGACCAAAAGTTGAATGAGAAACAAAAGCAACTTTTGGAATAAAACCAAATAGCTTAACCACTCTTGCAGCTGATATGGCGATTTCAACAAGCTCTTCTGAGCTTGGATATTCGTTAACACTAGTGTCTCCTACAAAAATAGTTTTTCCTTTTGCAACAACCATATTTAAACCAAACATTATTTCACCAGGTCTTGGATCAATTACTTGTGTAACTTTATCTAAAGATGCACCAAATCTTCTAGTGTTTCCAGTAACTGCACCATCTGCATCCCCACATGCAACCATACAAGATGCCCATATTACTCTGTCATTTCTTACAAGCCTATCGCAGTCTCTTTCTAAAAGACCTTGTTCTCTTTGCATTTTTTTAAACAAATAACTTACGTATTTTTCTCTTTTTTTAGAGTCTTGAGAGTTTACTATTTCAATATCAAAATTTTCATTGTAGCCAATTTCTTTTATTCTTTCTTTAATCTTTTCTTTTTTACCAACTAAGATTGGAATACCTAGCTTAGAGTTTTTAAATGCAATTGCAGCTTTAAGGGTATTTTCATCTTCTCCATCTGCAAAAACAATTTTCTTTAGGTTTTTTTTAATATGAGAATTGATACCTTGCATGATAGTTACTGAAGGATCTAGTCTTTGTTTAAGCTGATCTTTATAAACTTCAAAATCTTCTATATCTTTTTTTGCAACACCACTATCCATCGCAGCTTTTGCAACAGCTACGGGAATTACACTAATTAATCTTGGGTCAAAAGTGGATGGAATTATATAGTCTTTACCATATTTGGGACGATCACCACCCATTGCTGCAACAACTTCATCAGGAACATCTTCTCGTGCTAATTTTGCAATTGCGTTTGCAGCGGCCACTTTCATTTCTTCATTAATTGTAGTAGCCCTTACATCCAAGGCTCCTCTGAAGATGTATGGAAAACCAATTAAGTTATTTACTTGATTAGGATAATCAGATCTTCCAGTTGCTATAATAGCATCATCTCTAACTTCCATTATTTCTTCAGGAGTTAGTTCTGGGTCTGGATTAGCACAAGCAAAAATTATTGGGTTTTTTGCCATAGTTTTTACTAGTTCTTTTTTTAAAGCTCCCTTTGCAGATAATCCTAAGAATACATCTGCACCGTTGATAGCTTCTTCCAAAGTTCTATTTTTTGTATCAATTGCATGAGCAGACTTCCATTGGTCCATACCCTCTGTTCTTCCCCTATAAATCACTCCCTTTCGATCGAGCATGGTTACATTTTCATTGGGAACACCACTATTTTTAAATAAGTTTGTACAAGCAATTGCAGAAGCGCCAGCACCATTAACAACAACCTTAATATCTTTTATTGATTTTCCACTGATATCTAAAGCATTGAGTAATGCTGCGGTGGTTATTATGGCTGTACCATGTTGATCATCATGAAAAACTGGAATATCTAAAAGTTCTTTTAATTTTTCTTCAATAATAAAACAATCAGGGGCAGCTATATCTTCTAAATTAATTCCACCAAAGCTACATGCAAAATTTTTAACACTATTAATAATTTCATCAGCATCTTGCGAATCAATTTCCAAATCTATAGAATCTATATCTGCAAATCTTTTGAACAAGACTGCTTTTCCTTCCATCACAGGTTTTGAAGCTAATGCACCTAAATTACCCATACCTAGAATTGCAGAGCCATTACTTATCACTGCAACTAGATTTCCTTTAGAAGTGTAATCGTAGGCGGTTTCTGGATTATCATAAATAGCCTGAACCGGAACGGCTACACCTGGAGAATAAGCTAATGCTAAATCTCTTTTAGTTGTCATTGGCTTTGAAGAATTTATCTCAATTTTTCCAGGTTTATTCTTGGTATGGAATTCCAAAGCTTCTTTATCAGTATAATGGTCTATTTTAGTTTTTTTCATTTATGGTAATTAGATATACAAATGGAGCTAATTTATGACTAATATGATTTATGAATCTTATTAAGTCAACAGGCACATTTAGCTTTTTTACAATAATAAGTAGATTGTTAGGCTATGTAAGAGACATATTGATAGCAGTGTTTCTTGGTGCAGGACCTTTAGCTGATGCTTTCTTCGTTGCATTTAGAATACCCAATACATTTAGAAGATTATTCTCAGAAGGAACTTTTAATGCTGCATTTGTGCCAAGCTATTCGTCTCTATTAAACAAGAAAAAACAGTCAGATAATTTTGCTAACAATATTTTTAATTTACTTATTTTAGGATTATTATTTCTAGTTATCGTAATTGAAATACTAATGCCATTATTTGTATTTTTGATTGCACCAGGGTTTGAAGAGGATTTACAAAAAATGGAATTAGCTATAACTCTGACAAGAATTACTTTCCCTTTTTTATTGTTTATAAGTTTAGCATCTTTTTTTTCTGCTATTTTAAATACACACAATAAATTTGCTATAGCATCAGCAACGCCTATTATCTTAAACATTCTTTTAATTGGAGTTTTATTATTTGGAAAAATTTTAAATGATGAATTGGTATATTACCTATCTTATGCAGTAACCGCCTCAGGTGTCTTACAGTTTGTTTTTTTATATTTTTTCGTAAAAAAGTACTTTTCTCCTAAAATAAAGTTTTCATTTAAAATTGATGATAAAATAAAAATATTTTTTAGAAAATTACTTCCTAGTATTTTTTCTTCTGGTGTTACTCAAATAAATATTTTAATAGGTACAATTATTGCATCGTTTCAAGCTAGTGCAGTTTCCTATCTTTATTATGCAGACAGAGTTTATCAAATAAATTTAGCCATAGCTGGAATTGCAATTGGGACAGTTATTTTACCTCAACTGTCTAAATATGTTAAAAGTCAAAAGAAAAAAAAAATAAATTTGATTCAAAATAAAGCTTTAGAGCTAAGCTTGTTTTTAAGTATACCAGCAGCAACAGCATTACTCATCGCATCTGAAGAAATTATCTCTTCATTATTTGGATATGGTTCATTTGACGAATTAAGCGTTAAAAATTCGGCAAAGGCTTTATTTTATTTTGCAATCGGATTACCAGCATTTTCTCTTATTAAAGTTTTTTCTGCTTTTTTTTTCGCACGCCATAATACAAAAATACCTTTTTATATTTCTTTAATGTCTGTTTTGTTGAATGTTTTTATCAGTATTATTTTTTTTAAAGAAATTGGGTTTTTAATTATACCAATAGCAACGACAACATCATCTTGGTTTAATGCTATTTTGCTATTTGTTTTTTTAAAAAAAAAAAACCTATTCAGCTTTAATTTGGTTTTTATAGATAGGTTTATTAAAATTTTAATAACCTCAGTATTAATGGGATTATTTTTTAATTATATAATTTATTTTTTTAAGGACAATTTTCTATATCAAGCAAACTTCAAAGCTATCTATCTAGTTGGTGCAGTTATATTGGGATTAATATTTTATCTTTTGGTTGCAATTTTAATCAAGGCTTTTAAAAGAAGTGATATTAATTTAAACTACTAGCATGAGTAAAAAAATTTTTTCAGGAGTTCAACCAACAGGAAACCTTCATCTAGGAAATTATCTTGGTGCAATTAAGAATTTTGTAAATCTTCAAAATGAAAAAGAAAATCAATGCATTTTTTGTGTCGTAGATCTTCATGCAATAACGGTTAAACAAGACCCTAAAGAATTAAAAAAAAATATAAGAGAAACGGCAGCTACATTTATTGCATGTGGAATTGATCCAGCTCAAAGTATAATCTTTAATCAATCAATGGTTTCAGCACATTCCGAAGCTGCATGGATTTTAAGCTGTGTTTCAAAAATAGGTTGGCTTAATAGGATGACACAATTTAAAGAAAAAGCTGGGAAAGATAAGGAAAAAGCCAGCATTGGTCTTTATTCCTATCCAGTTTTAATGGCAGCAGATATTTTACTCTATGATGCCACTCATGTTCCAGTTGGGGATGATCAAAAACAACATTTAGAACTCTGTAGAGATATTGCACAAAAATTTAATAATGATTTTAATGCACCAGATTTTTTGAAAGTGCCAGAACCCTTAATACAAAAACAATTTTCTAGAATAATGAGTCTTAAAGACGGAATAAAAAAAATGAGTAAATCAGACCCATCAGATTTAAGTAGAATTAATCTTACAGATAATAAAGATGAAATATTTAATAAAATAAAAAAAGCAAAAACTGACCCATTACCATTACCTGAACAAGCTAAAGATTTAGCTAAAAGGCCAGAAGCAGAAAATTTATTGGGGATTTATTCAAGCTTAAAAAATCAAAACTTAGAAATCTCTGTAAGCGAATTTAGTGGAAAAAATTTTTCTGAATTCAAAGAAAAATTATCAGAAGCATTAACTGAAATAATTGAGCCAATTTCAAAGGAAATTAAAAAATTACTAAATGATGAAAAATACTTAGATACAATTTTATTAGAAGGATCTGATAAAGCAGACAAAATTGCCTCAAAAAAAATTAAAGAAATGAAAGAATTAGTGGGTTTTTAATAAAATATATTAATTAGTTTAAATTTCGACATTTACTACTATATATAAAAATATGTTCATTCAAACTGAAGAAACACCTAATCCAAATTCACTTAAGTTTTTACCGGGAAAAAATGTATCTAATAGCGGTTCTTTCGAAATAACAAAAAAAGACGACACAGACAGCGAGTTAGTAAGAAATCTTTTATCTATCAATGGAGTAACAGGAGTATTTCTGGGTGCAGATTTTTTATCTATCAATAAAAAAGAAGATGTAATTTGGGATGATATTAAGCACATAGTCATTTCGCTAATTAATGACTTTTACGCAACTGGAAAAGAATTTGTTATTGCAAATGAATTATTTGAAGAGAAAAAAGAAGAACATAATGAAATTGAAAAAAAAATTATAAGTATTCTAGAGACAAAAATTAGACCTGCTGTTGCTAAAGATGGTGGTGATATAAAATTTAAAGAGTTTAAAGATGGAGTTGTCAAAGTAGAATTACAAGGAAGTTGTTCTGGATGCCCAAGTTCAACTATGACACTTAAACAGGGAGTTCAAAACCTTTTGTGTCATTATTTGCCTGAGGTAAAAGAGGTTGTTGCAATATAATTATGCGAAAAAAAGCATTCTCAATTGATCGAATAAGAAAATATTTAGATAAAAAAGGTTTTATAATAAGCTATAAAAAAATTGCAAAAGAAGAAAATAATGTTGGAAACATATCTAGAACTTTTTTGTCTAGCTTGATAATAATATCCCTTTTTTTTATTGGTCCAATAATTATTGATTTTACAAAAAATACATCACTTATTTCTGAAGACTTTGAAAACAATTCAAAAAATAACTTAAATAAATTATTAGAAAAAAAAAATATTAAAACAGACAAGGTAATGAATGGAAAATCTTTGTTTGAAGATATTTTGATATTTGATGAGAAACCTGCTGACTCAGTCAGGTTAAGTGCAGGAACAATTGAAGAATTGTTTAAATCAACGAATTATACTTTGGAAGATGTAAGAAAAAATAAACTAGTTAAACCAATTTCACTAACACTATTACCAGCTGAGATTAAAAAAATAGAAAATACAAAAAAAAGAAAAGATTTTTTTATTCAAATTATTTTGCCATTAGTAATTAAAGAAAATAATAATATTAGACTAGATAGAAAAAGACTTTTCAGCATTTTAAATAAAAGCAAGAATACAATAGTTGAAAACACTTGGTTAAATTCAAAATTTAAACAATATGGAGTATTAAATAAAGATTTATCAACATTAAAGATTAGAATGGATGAAGTTCCAGTCTCGATGGCAATTGCACAAGCAGCAAAAGAAACGGGTTGGGGTACATCAAGGTTTGCACAAGAAGGTAACGCGCTATTTGGTCAATGGACCTGGTCTGGTGAGGGAATAAAACCTTTGGAAGCTGATGATGAAAGCACACATAAAGTAATGAAATTTAATGTGCTACAAGCCTCAGTAAAAGCTTATCAAAGAAATTTGAATACACACACATCTTATAAAGAATTTAGAGGTGCGAGGGCTGAATTAAGAGATAAAGGAAAAAAACTAGACAGCATAATTCTTATTGAATATTTAGATAAATATGCAGAAACTGGGAAAGAGTATGTCAAAATTTTACAGCAAATAATAAAACAAAATAACTTAAGAGATTTTGATGACGCAAAGTTATTGCCTTCAAGTATTAATTTAGAGAGTTTAATTTAATTTTGTTCGATGGAGAATTGTACTCCAAACCATCTCCACACCCCATTATCATTAAGGGAACAATTTACTCTTCCTCTTCTAAATTTAAATTTCTCCCTAAAATTTAAATTTAATGTGTCTTGATTAAAATAGGTATTAGACTTTTCCCACTTGTTTCCCTCATCAGAAAAACAATTAATATTATTTATGTTTTTCTGATCATCAAAAAATTCTACTAGAAATTTTGGAGGATTATTATTATTTGTTAAGTATTTTTCACTTGGATATAAAACTTTATATTGCAAAGGATAAAGATTAATTAAAAATTCAAATCTTTTTAGATCTCCATATTTTTCATTAATTGGAAACCTTGGTAGTTCATAAGGATCTTTATTAACATCAATTACCCCAGAATGCTGACCAAAAGAAAACTTAAAATTTTTGGAAATATATTCTCTTATAAATGAACTATATTCTCCAAAAGGATAAGAAAAAAAAATAGGATTATATCCTAACTTATTTCTAAAGATTGAAGATGAGGTGTCAATGTCACTTATAAAGTCTTCATTTTTTAAACTCACTAAATAGCTATGAGTGTGAGAATGATTACCTATATGAACAGTATTCTCTTTTTCTAATTCTTTAATTTGATTCCAAGTCATATATCCATTTTTTCCAACAGATTCAGTTGAAACAAAAAGAATAAATGGAATCTTTTCTTTTTTTAAATAGGGCCAAGCAACCTCATAAAATGAAGAGAACGCATCATCTATAGTGATAAGTATTTTCTTCTCTATTTTTAGCGTATGAAAATTTTTTTCCAGGTCCGTAGGATCATAAAAATTGTATTTTAAATTTTTAATTATTTTGATTTGTTTTTTGAAAACATCCATTTTAATATTGGTTGAGGGGTATTTATTTTCATCAAATCTATGGTACATTAATGAGAGAATACCCTTATCATCAAAATAATATTTGATATTCTTTTCTTCTGCTTTAGAGTTAGAGCTAAATAATAATATTATAATGAATAACTTAATAGTAGATGCTGCTAGAAATAAAATTTTTTTAACATTCATTATGAGTGAAAATATTTATACTTGTAGTCATGAAAATAGTAAAATGAATTTTGAAAAATTGATGATCTTAATTAATGAATTTTTAAAAAATAATCAAAGTTCTTTAGATGATATAAGTGCTATTTACGTTAATAGAGGACCAGGTAGTTTTGCGGGTATTAGAAACTCCTTATCAACAATTAAAGCTTTGTTTTTAACTAAAAAAATTGACTATTATTGCTTCAGTTTTGAAGATTTTAAAGAATCTGAGACCAGCAATTATGTGGATGTACCTCAATTGTGTGAAAAATATAAAATTAAAAAGAATTTGATTAATCCTATTTATTTAAGTTAAAATTAACTATGTCAGAAAATATTGAACAAAAGTGTTTAGCCAAAGGAGTTAAGCTTACAGATCAAAGAAAGATTATTGCTAAAATTATGTCAGAGTCAAACGATCATCCAGATGTAGATGAGCTTTATAATAGGGTATCGAAAATTGACTCAAAAATTAGTATTGCAACAGTTTATAGAACAGTAAAACTATTTGAAGAATCTGGAATTTTAGCAAAGCATGAGTTTAAGGGAGGAAAAGCACGTTACGAAGAATTAAATGAAGGCCATCATGACCATTTAATAGATGTTAAGTCAGGGGAGATTATAGAGTTTGTTGATGAGAAAATTGAAAAGTTACAAGAAAAAATTGCAGACAAGTATGGCTATCGTTTAGTGGATCATAAATTAGAATTATATGGGGTTAAAAAAAAACCCTAACTTAATGTTAAAAAAAATATTTATCAAAACCTTTGGCTGTCAGATGAATGAGTACGATTCTAATCGTATATTTGACACGGTAAAGAAAATAGGTTTTGAAAAAACAGATAACTATGAAGATGCAAATTGTTATCTTTTAAATACCTGCCACATCAGAGATAAGGCAAAAGAAAAAGTTTATCATGAAATTGGCAGAGTAAAAAAAATTTTTAGATCTAAAAAAAAGCCTATTGTGATTGTGGCAGGATGTGTGGCTCAAGCAGAAAATCAAGAGATGTTAAAGAGGGAACCATATATTGATATAGTTATTGGTCCGCAGTCATACCATAAAATTAATGACACTATACAAAAACATATAGATAATAAGAAAAAGGAAGAAGAGACAGAGTTTGATACGATTTCAAAATTTAATTATTTAAGTAAAATCAGAAACAAAGATAGCAAGGTATCTTCTTTTTTAACAATCCAAGAAGGATGTGATAAGTTTTGTCACTTTTGTGTTGTTCCATATACGCGAGGGCCTGAATACTCTCGACCATTTGATCAGATTATAAATGAGGCTAAAGAGATAGTTCAAAGTGGAGCTAAAGAAATTATTCTTTTAGGACAAAATGTTAACGCATATAGTTATAAAAATATAGATAGAGAGTTTAGACTATCTGATTTATTATTAGAGCTAGAAAGCTTTAAAGAACTGGAGAGAATTAGATATACCACATCTCACCCCAAAGATATGACTGACGATTTAATAAATGTTTATAAAAAATCAACCAAATTAATGCCCTTAGTACATCTGCCAGTACAGAGTGGATCAAACAAAATTTTAAAACTAATGAATAGAAAACATACTATTGAAGAATATTTAATAATTTGTGAAAAGTTAAAAAAGATTAATTACAATATAGAGTTTTCAAGTGATTTTATTATTGGCTACCCAGAGGAAAGTGATGATGATTTTCAATACACAATAGAGTTAATTGAAAAAATAAGATTTACCAACTCTTATTCTTTTATATTCAGTCCAAGACCAGGCACAGTTGCTGCCGACCTTAAGATAGTCGATAAAAAAAAATCAAAAGAAAGATTAGAAATAATCCAAAAAAAACTATTTGAAAATCAGATAAACAAAAATAAATCTTTAGAAGGTAAAACTCTTAATGTTTTAGTTGAAAATAAAATGAAAGACGGAATTAAATTATTTGGCAGAACAGAACATATGACATCTGTAATTTTTGATGGCAAAACTGACTGTATAGGAAAAGTTGTGCAGATAGAAATAATTAATAGCAATCAAAATAGCTTATTTGGTGTGCTAAAAGAAAACTATAAACAGAAGGTAGCTTAAAATTTGAACAACGTAGCTTCTAAAAAAATTAATTCTAATTTAAAATTTGTCTATTCTGATAATAATTCTTTGAGTGTGATATTTCAAGATAATGATTTGTTAATGGGTGTAGTTGGAGAATTTAATGAAAATCTAAAAGAACTAGAAAAAATTACTAATACAAATCTATATTCTAGAGGTAATTCTATTTTAATAAAATCAACACCAAAACAAAATGAAATCACAAAAAATGCTATTCAGTTTTTAGCCAACCAGTTTATAAATAATGGCAGTATAGAAAAAAAAGATATAATATCCTCAATAGATAAATTTATGATCGAAGAAAAAGTAAAAAATAAAAATGTTTCAGACATAATTAAAACTCCTAAAAAATCTGTTATTCCAAGATCGGAAAACCAAAAAGAATATGTTAGAGCTTTAAGACAAAGTGATATCGTTATATCAGCAGGTCCCGCAGGAACAGGTAAAACATTTTTGGCTGTTGCGGTGGGTCTAACGTTATTGCTTGATAAGAAGATAGAAAGAATTATTTTGTCAAGGCCAGCAGTAGAAGCTGGTGAAAGATTGGGCTTTTTACCGGGAGATATGAAAGAAAAAGTAGATCCTTATCTAAGACCTTTATACGATTCTCTCTATGATCTTTTTGACTTTGAAAAAATTCAAAAAATGATTGAGATTGGTGATATTGAAATAGCGCCTCTGGCATTTATGAGAGGCAGGACTTTAAAAAACTCTTTTGCAATTTTAGATGAGGCACAAAATGCAACGGATACACAGATTAAAATGTTCCTAACACGTATTGGTGAAAATTCAAAAATTGTTATAAATGGTGATCCATCTCAAATCGATTTACCACACAAGAACATGTCTGGATTAAATAGCTCTAAAAAGTTGCTAGGACACTTAAATGAAATTTCTGTAGTAGACTTTGATCATTCCGACGTAGTTAGACATCCCCTAGTCTCCAAGATTGTAAAAGCGTATTCAGATCAAGAAAATGATTAGCATCGATGTAGTTTCTGAGAGCAATCTTTGGAGTAAAAAAATTAAGAAACCTGATATTTTTTTTAATTCTTTGGTGCAAGCTTTTCCTAAAAAATATAGCTTTATTAAAAATAAAGTAAGCTTAACAATTTTACTCTCAAACAATAAAAATATTAAAAAATTAAATAAAAAATTTAGAAATAAAAATAAATCAACAGATGTTTTATCTTTTCCTTCTGAAAAAAAACTTAATATAAAAAAATCACCTTATATTGGAGACATTGTTATTAGTTACGAGTTTATGAACAAACCAAAAGCTTTAAGTGCTCTAGAGTTTAAGGACAAAGTAACAAAGATTTTTATTCACGGTTTTTTACATTTATTAGGTTATGACCATATTAAATTAAAAGATTTTAAAAAGATGTTAATTGTAGAAGAAAAAATTTATCAAGCCATTGAAACAAAGATTGTCAAACTTGTTTAAAAAAAACTTTTTAAATTCTCTTTATATTATTTTTTTAGGAGCAATAAGCTCTTACAGCCTGCCACCATATAATTATTTTATAATTAATTTTATCACTTTTTCCTTATTTTTTATTTTTATTTTTAATAAAAAAAAAACATCTAACAATAAACACTTCTTCCAATATGGGTGGTATTTTGGATTTGGATATTTTTTATTTAGTCTATATTGGGTATCAATTTCATTGACTTTTGATCAGAGTTTTAAGTTTTTAATTCCAGTTGCTGTAATTTTATTACCAGCTTTTCTAGCCATATTTTATGGCTTAATGACATACTTGTTTTCAATTTTTTACTCAAAAAATGTAGTTATATCTTTTTTTATTTTTTCAATTTTATTTGGCACAATTGAATTTGCCAGGGGCTCTATACTTACGGGCTTTCCTTGGAATTTAATTTCATTTAGCTTTTCAAGTAGTATTTATTTTATTCAAATTCTTTCTATAATTGGGACTTATTCTTTTAATTTAATTTGTATCTCTTTATTCACTGTCCCTGCCTTATTTATTTTAAAAAACTCCAGAACAGAAATTGTAGTTTGTTTTTTCTTTATCTTAATATCTACAGCATTTTTAATATTTGGTAAGATAAGAGATAATAATTTCAATTCATTAGAAAGTGTAAAAAACTCCTATACAATCAAGGTAATATCACCAAATATTAATCTAGATAGATTTTATTCAAAAAAAGATGAGATAAAAATAATTAATGAACTTATAGAATTAAGCTCTCCATCAAAAATAGAACCTACGATTTTTTTGTGGCCAGAAGGGATTATTCCAGACAGCTATCTAAGAGAGATCAGTTCTTATAAAAAGTTATTTTTAAATAAATTTGGAGAGAATGACTTAATTATTATGGGCTTAAATAGTGTTAAGAGGAATAATGATAAAAATATTTTTTTCAACTCAATGGCTATATTTAATAACAAGCTAGATATCATCGCAAGTTATAATAAAGTTAATTTGGTCCCATTTGGAGAGTTTATCCCTTTTGAGAGCATTCTTGGATTAATAGGCCTTAAAACGGTAACTAATAACTATCAATCCTTCTCAAGTGGAGAAACCAGAACTCCACTTCATGTAAAAAATAGTAAAATTGATTTAACTTTACTTCCTTTAATTTGTTATGAAATAATTTATTCAGGTAAATTATCTAGGGATAATAATTTTGATTATATAATTAATATTTCAGAAGATGGTTGGTTTGGAAATTCTATAGGTCCTAAGCAACACTTTGCACACAGTATATTCAGATCTATTGAAAGTGGTAAATATATTATTAGATCTGCAAACAATGGAATTTCAGCCATTATTAATCCTATAGGAATTATAGAAAAAAAAGTAGAATTTGGGTCTACAGGATATGTAAAACTAACTGAGAGTAAATTGGTTAAATCCACACCATTTATGGTATACGGGAATAAAATCTTTTTAATGTTAATTTTAATATATATTTTTTTAATTTTTTCATTTAATAGATTTAAATATGAGTAATTTAAAAAATTTTTTATTCACTAGCGAGTCAGTTTCAGAAGGACATCCTGACAAAGTATCAGATCGTATTTCAGATATGGTAGTAGACAGCTATCTTGCTGGGGATCCCTTTTCTAGAGTTGCATGTGAGACACTAACCACAACAAATAAAGTTATTCTTGCTGGAGAGGTAAGAGGTCCAGAGATTAAAGAAGAAGACCTTATTCAAAAAGTTAGAGACTGTATCAAAGACATTGGTTATGACCAAGAGGGCTTTACATGGAGAGAAGCGACAAAAATAGAAAGTCACCTTCATTCACAATCTGCAGATATAGCGATGGGCGTAGATTCTAAAGACAATAAAGATGAAGGAGCTGGAGATCAAGGAATAATGTTTGGATATGCGTGCAACGAAACAGAAGAATTAATGCCAGCACCTATTCATTATTCTCATAAAATTTTAAGATTAATGGCAGAAGATAGAAAGTCTGGAATATTGAAAAATATAGAACCAGATTCAAAGAGCCAAGTTACTTTTGAATATATTGATGGAAAACCAACCAAAGTTAAATCGGTTGTTATATCTTCTCAGCACTCTGCTGATATAGATCAGGCAAAAGTAAGAGAATTATTAACACCCTACATGTTAAAATCAATTCCAGAAAATTTTTTAAAAGATTTTGATGAAAAAGAATTTTATGTAAACCCAACTGGAAACTTTGTAATAGGTGGACCAGATGGAGATTGTGGTTTAACAGGTAGAAAAATTATTGTTGATACTTATGGTGGAGCAGCTCCTCATGGTGGTGGAGCGTTTTCTGGTAAGGATCCAACTAAAGTAGATAGATCAGCAGCTTATGCTGCAAGATATATTGCAAAAAATATTGTGGCATCTAATATTGCTGACAAGTGTTTAATTCAATTGGCTTATGCAATAGGAGTTTCAAAACCCTTATCTATTTATGTAGATTTATTTGATAATGACATGGAAAAAAATAAATTTGTTTTAGAAAAAATTTCAGAAAACTTTGATTTAAGTCCAAGAGGAATAAGAGAAATGCTGAGTTTAAATAAACCAATTTATGAAAAAACAGCAGCTTATGGTCACTTTGGAAGGATGTCTGAAGCCGATGGATCATTTTCTTGGGAAAAGACCGATAAAAAGGGTGTTTTTTCTAAATAGTTCTTATTGAATTAAAAAAAAATCTTTATATATTGCCCTTACATTATTGAAATTACAGAATGGGCTTCAGCCCATTTTTTTTTGGAGTTAATAAAAATATGTTAAATAGAAGGTCTGATAAATTAGAATTATTAAGAATAGCTGAGGCTGTGGCCTTTGAAAAATCTATAGATAAAGAATTAATTATTGATTCTATGGAAACAGGAATTGCAAAAGCAGCTAAATCTAAATTTGGACAGGACAATGAAATTAAAGTTTTGATAAATAGAGAAAATGGAGACATTGGAATTTTTAGAAAATTAATAGTTGTAGAAAAACCTGAAAATATAAATACAGAAATTAATCTTCAAGATGCAATTATTTTAAATGAAGAAAATAAAGAAAAGAAAATTGGTGATGAAATTTTACAACCATTGCCCTCTTTCGATTTTGGTCGAATAGCAGCACAAACTGCCAAACAAGTTATTAGTTTTAATGTAAGAGAAGCAGAGCGAGAAAGACAATACAATGATTTTATAGATAAAAAAGATTCAATTTTAAGTGGTATTGTTAAACGTTTAGAATTTGGAAACATAATCGTTGATTTAGGAAGAGCTGAAGCAATTATTCAAAAAACTGAAATGATCCCTAGAGAAAATATTAAAGCTGGTGATAGAATTAAAGCTTACTGTTATGATGTAAAGAGAGAACCTAGAGGTCAACAAATATTTTTATCAAGAGCTCATCCAAAATTTATGGAACAATTATTTATTCAAGAAGTTCCAGAAATTTATGACGGTTTAATTGAAATTAAATCATCAGCAAGAGACCCGGGAAGCAGAGCAAAAATTTGTGTTAAAGCAGTTGATACTTCATTAGATCCAGTAGGAGCTTGTGTTGGGATGAGAGGATCAAGAGTTCAAGCAGTAGTTAACGAACTACAAGGAGAAAAAATTGATATTGTTAACTGGTCAGAAGATCCAGCAATAGTAGTTTCAAATGCATTATCACCAGCAGAAGTTCAAAGAGTAAATGTTGATAGTGTTGCAAAAAAATTAGATGTAATTTTAACTGAAGAAAACCTAAGTAAGGCGATTGGTCGTAGAGGTCAAAATGTTAGATTAGCTACAAAATTATTAAATTATGAAATTAATATAATGACTGATGCAGAAGATTCAGAAAGAAGACAATTAGAGTTTAAAGAAAAAACTGAAAATTTTGTTAAAAATCTAGAATTAGATGAAACCTTAGGGCAATTACTTGTGGCGGAAGGCTTTTCTTCAATTTCAGATATTAAAGATAGTTCACCAGAAAGTTTAATGAAAATTGAAGGTATAGAAGAAGACACTGCTAAAGCTTTAATAGAAAGAGCAAAAGATTTTTATCTAAAAGATCAAGAAGATATTACAAAAAGAATTAAAGATTTGGGGCTACAAGATGATCTTATAAATCACAAAGGACTAACACCAGGCATGCTAGTTACTCTTGGAGAGCAAAAAATTTTAAAACTAGAAGATTTTGCAGACCTTGCATCTGACGAATTAACGGGTGGTTATGATATTGTAAAAGGTGAAAGAATTAAAATTCAAGGATATCTTGAAGATTTCGCTTTATCAAAAACTGAAGCAGATGAACTAATTATGTCTGCGAGAAATATAATTTATAAAGATTGAGTAATGAAATATGGACAACAAAAAAACAAAACTAACACTTTCTGGCATAGCCAAGAAATCGATAGAGAATATAGAGTTAGCAAAAACTCAAAGTAAAAACTCAGTTGTAATTGAAAAAAAATCAAGCAAATTTGCTCCTCGAGGTAACTTTAGTAGACCTGCTAACGTAAGATCAAAACCATTAGTAAACCCTGCGGGAAGTTTTACCCCAAGAAGTACTACAGCGTCTAAACCATCTTCACCAATTACGAACGACTATGAAAAACGTAAATTGGCTGAACAAAGAGCAACTAGAAGATTGAAAGGTGATGCTGGAGATAAAGGAAAGCCTGATACAAAAAAAAGAGAATTAAAGTTAACAGTTTCAAGAGCCTTAAGTGACGAGATTGAAGCAAGATCAAGAAGTATGGCTTCACTTAAAAGAGCAAAGTTAAAAGAAAATAGAGAGCTTACTAAAGAAGAAATTCAAGAAAGTTTAAAGCCAATAAAAAGAGATGTAAATATTCCAGAGGCAATTACTGTTAGAGAACTATCTAATAGAATGGCCGAACAATCCAACAATGTTATAAAACATTTATTTGGAATGGGAGTAACAGTTACTATCAATCAAACACTAGCAGCAGATACTGCAGAATATTTAGTAAAAGAATTTGGACACAATCCTATAAGAGAAACAAAAGCTGAAGAAATTATTCAAAAAATTAAAGAATCTAGATCTGAAAATTTAAAGAATAGACCTCCAATAGTAACTGTAATGGGTCACGTTGATCATGGGAAAACTTCAGTATTAGATGTTTTAAGAAGTGCAAATGTTGTGCTTGGAGAATTTGGTGGAATTACACAACATATTGGTGCTTATCAAATAGAACATGAATCAACAAAAATTACATTTATAGATACGCCAGGTCACGCAGCATTTACCGAGATGAGGGCTAGAGGATCAAAATTAACAGATGTTGTAGTATTAGTTGTTGCAGCAGATGATGGTGTTAAACCCCAAACAATCGAATCTATAAAGCATGCCAAAGCTGCAAATGTTCCAATAGTTGTTGCTATAAATAAATGTGATTTACCAGAAGCAGATCCACAAAAAATTAAAAACCAACTTTTAGAATATGAACTTATTGCTGAAGATTTATCAGGAGATACTTTGATGGTTGAAATCTCCGCAAAAACAAAAAAGAATTTAGATAAACTGGTAGAAGCAGTTGTTCTCCAAGCTGAAATTTTAGACCTAAAAACTGATTTTGATTCTAAAGCAACAGGGATTGTTTTGGAATCAAAAATTGATGTAGGTAGAGGAGCAGTGGCAACTGTTGTAGTAACATCAGGAACAATTAAAAGAGGCAATTTTTTTGTTAGTGGATTGAAATGGGGAAAAGTAAGAGCTTTAATTAATGATAAAGGAAAAACTATTGACGAAGCTCCTCCATCAACACCTGTAGAAATTTTAGGAATTAATGGAGCAGCTAAATCTGGAGATGATTTTATTGTTTTAGATTCTGAGAAAGAAGCAAAAACATTAAGTGAAACTAGAGCTGATGAAACTAAAACTGGAGGAAGTCCTTTAACTCTTGCAACACAAGATTCTGCTTTTGCAGATAAAGCTGCTTCAGAATTAAACATTATTATAAAATCAGATGTACATGGATCTGCTGAAGCAATTAAAAGTGCTATCAATCAAATTACACATGATGAAGTTAAACCTAAGATTATTTTATCAGATATTGGAATGGTAACTGAAACCGATGTAACTTTAGCAAAAGCATCTAATGCGACCCTAATTGCATTTAATGTTAAACCGAGTAAAGAAGCAAAAAAATTAGCAGAAAATGAAAAAATTAAAATTTCTTCATATAATATTATTTATGAAGTTTTAGATTATATTAAATTAAGAATGTCAGGACTTCTTGCTCCAGACGTTCAAGAAACAATTAATGGAACAGCTCAAATTTTAGAAATCTTTAAAGTTTCAGGAACAGGAAAAGTTGCGGGTTCTAAAGTAACTGAAGGAGAGATAGTTAGTGGTACGAATGCTAGGTTAATTAGAGATGGAGCAATCATATATACGGGAAAGATTAGCACAATTTTCAGAGAAAAAGATCAGGCTAAACAGGTTAGTAATGGCCAAGAATGTGGAATAACTCTTAAAGACTTTGTTGATTTTCAAAAAAACGATACAATAGAGGCTTATAGTACGATTTCTACAGAGAGAACGGTATAATGGTTGATAAAACAGGAAAACCCGTATCACAAAGGCAATTGCGTGTTGGAGAGATGATTAAGCAATCTTTAGGTATGATTTTTGCTCGAAATGAAGCTAAGGTGCCGAATTTAGAAACTAACACTGTTACGGTTACAGAAGTAAAAATGAGTCAAGACCTTAAAATTGCAAAAGCGTATGTATTGCCTCTAGGGGGAAAAGATACAGAGAAAGTCATTAAAAAATTAAGAGAATATTCTTTTTTAATTAGAAAAGTTTTATCTAAAAAAGTATTTATGAAATATATACCAAAGATACTTTTTGCTAAAGACGACTCTTTTGAATACGCAGAAAAAATAGAAAATTTAATAAAACAAACAAATAAATAGGAAAATAAATAATATGACGAATAAAGCAGAAGAATTAAAAATGCATGAGAAGGACACTGGTTCTTCAGAGGTACAAATTGCATTATTAACAGGAAAAATTGAAACTCTTTCAGCACATATTAAGCAATTCAAAAAAGATAAACACTCTTCGGTTGGATTGTTAAGAGCAGTAAATAGAAGAAAAAAATTGTTAGAATATTTAAAGAAAACTAAATTCGATTCTTACAAAAATGTATTAACACAATTAAATTTAAGAAAATAGAAGGAAACGGGAATTAGATGTTCAAAGTATATAAGAAGGAAATTGAAGTAGCAGGCAAGAAAATAAGTTTAGAAACAGGTAAAGTAGCAAGACAAGCAGATGGAGCAATCATTGCTTCATGTGGTGAAACGGTTATTTTAGCAACAGTAGTAGGAGCAAAAAAAGTAAATCCAGACATGGATTATTTTCCACTATCTGTAAATTACCAAGAAAAATATTATGCAGGTGGTAAAATTCCTGGGGGATATTTTAAAAGAGAAGCAAGACCAACTGAAAGCGAACAATTGATCTCAAGATTAATTGATAGACCGATCAGACCTTTGTTTCCAAGTGAATTTAAAAATGAAGTTCAGTTGTTACCAACAGTAATTTCATATGATAAAGACAATCAACCAGATATTTTAGCAATTACAGCTTCTTCAGCAGCACTAGCTATTTCAGGAATGCCGTTTATGGGTCCTGTGGGTGCTTCTAGAGTTGGTTTACTTGATGGCAAATACATATTAAACCCATCAAAAGCTGAACTAGAAAACTCTACTTTAGATTTGGTTGTAGCAGGTACTAAAGATGCTGTGCTTATGGTTGAGTCTGAGACTAAAGGTTTAACAGAAGAAGTAATGTTAGATGCAGTTAAGTTTGGTCACAAAGGTTTTGTTCCAGTAATCGAAATGATAGAGGAACTTGCAAAAGAATGCAGAAAGCCAGAGTGGACTGTTCAAAAGAAAGACTTGTCTGAAGTTAAGAAAAAACTAGGAGAAGAGTTTACTGCAGATTTAACAAAAGCTTTTGCAACAATAAACAAACAAGATAGATCAAATCAAATTTCAGAAATTTCTGATAAAGCTAAAAAGCTTTTTGCAGAGGATGAAAACTACTCTGATTTTGATGTTAATGATGAATTAAAAAATCTTGAAAAATCTATTGTAAGAACTGACATTCTTAAAAACAAAAAAAGAATTGATGGTAGAGGTTTAGCTGATGTAAGGGCTATTGAGTGTGAAGTTGGTGTTTTACCAAGAACTCACGGATCAGCTTTATTTACTAGAGGTGAAACACAAGCGATTGTTGTTACTACTTTAGGTACATCTGATGATGAACAAAGATTGGAAAGTTTAGATGGACAGCATAGAGAAAGATTTATGCTTCATTATAACTTTCCTCCTTTCTCAGTTGGTGAAACTGGGAGAATTGGAACTGGAAGACGTGAAGTTGGTCATGGAAAATTAGCATGGAGAGCAATTAATTCTTCATTACCCTCAAAAGAGGAATTTCCATATACTTTCAGAATAGTGTCAGAGATTACAGAATCTAATGGCTCTTCTTCAATGGCAAGTGTTTGTGGTGCATCTCTTGCACTTATGGATGCTGGAGTGCCAATTAAAGAACCAGTTGCAGGTATTGCAATGGGATTAATTAAAGAAGGCGATGACTTTAGTGTCTTGTCAGATATTTTAGGTGATGAAGATCATCTTGGAGATATGGACTTTAAAGTTGCTGGAACTAAAGATGGAATTACTTCACTTCAAATGGATATCAAAATTACTGGTATTACATTTGAAATCATGGAGCAGGCTTTAAAACAAGCTAAAGAAGGAAGAGTTCATATCTTAGGTGAAATGAATAAAGCTTTAAGTGAATCAAGAGCTGATGTAGGTGAACACACTCCAAAAATGGAACAAGTTACTGTTGATAAAAAAGATATCGCAGCCGTTATTGGTAAAGGTGGAGCAACAATTAGAGAGATTGTTGAAAAATCAGGTGCTAAAGTTGATGTGAATGATGAAGGAGTTGTAACAGTTGCTGCTCCAGATGAAGAGTCAAGAAACATTGCTATGCAAATGATTAAGGAGATCACTGCAAAAGCTGAGATGAATAAAATCTACACAGGTAAAGTAATGAAAATTATGGAGTTCGGTGCATTTGTAAATTTCCTAGGTAAACAAGATGGTCTTGTTCACATCTCAGAACTTGCTGCTAAAAGAGTAGAAAAAGTTACTGATGTTGTCAAAGAAGGCGATGAAGTAAAAGTTAAAGTGATTGGTTTTGATAGAGGTAAAGTTAAACTTTCTATGAAACAAGCAAATGACTAACGGATAAAAGGTTTTTGTGAGCCATGATGTAAAAAAACATAAGTTTTTAAAAAAAATTATCGGAGCAATTGGATATAAATTAATAGATAAGAAGTCAGCTAAAACAGAAAGGTTAATAGATAATTTTATATTTAAAATAGAAGACTTTCTAAAAGTACTTATAAATAAAAAAAAAATAAATAAAATTTTACAAATTGGTGCAAATGATGGAAAAAGTGATGATTTTTTATATAAATCTTTCAATAAAGATCTTAAAGCAATTCTTCTAGAGCCTATGGAAGATGCTTATGCAAGTTTACAAAAAAATTATAAATTATTCCATAAAGTTAAATGTTTAAACTTAGCATTAGATATAAAAGACCATGAAAAGAAATTTTTTTCAGTTAATCCAAAATATTCTGAGTTTTATAAAAAAAAATATAATGATAAAAATGTTGAATGGTTAAATATTTTATCATCTTTTCATAGAGAGCATCTAGTTAAACATGGTATAAAAGAAAAACATATTATTTCAAAAAATATTCAATGTATTTCTTTCAAAAGTTTAATAGAGAAATATGATTATCAGGATTTAGATTTGCTTATCATAGATGCTGAAGGTTATGATTGCACTTTAGTTAATAATTTTATTGAAACAGTCGATATGCGACCATTAATTATCTTTGAGTGGATACATGGAAA
>CAJQTK010000033.1 GCA_905620495.1 uncultured Candidatus Pelagibacter sp.
AAAAAATTAATTAAATTTGGATATGTCTGCTTATTAAAAACCATAAATCCAATATCTATTGGAATTTCTTTATTAGCTTTGTAAGCAACCTTTATTGTATTTGCATGACCACCAAACTGATTTTCTTTTTCAAATAAATCTACTTTATGTTTTTTGGATAGGTAATAAGCAGCACTTAATCCTGATATACCCGAGCCTACTACAGCAATTTTCATCTTGGTAAATATCTAGGCTGCTGTATCCTCGTACTCTTCCATAGATGGACATGTGCAAAACAAGTTTTTATCTCCATAAACATTATCTACTCTACCAACTGGAGGCCAATATTTATTAGTTCTTAAAAACTCAGAAGGATAAGCGGCCTCTTCTCTTTCATACTTATGATCCCACTTATTTGATGTTAATTCAACGTGAGTATGTGGCGCATTCTTCAATGGGTTGTCAATCTTATCATATTCACCAGACTGAATTTTATTTATCTCTTGTTTTATTTTTATAAGAGTAGAGCAAAACTTGTCAATTTCACTCAAACTTTCACTTTCTGTAGGTTCAATCATCATTGTACCAGCAACAGGCCAAGACATTGTTGGAGCATGATAGCCAAAATCAATCAATCGTTTTGCAATATCTTCCTCCGTAATTCCCGTTTCACTTTTTATTGTTCTGATATCAATGATACATTCATGAGCTACATTGCCACTTTTCCCCTTATACAGAATTGGAAATGAGTCTTTTAATTTATGTGCAATATAATTTGCATTTAGTATTGCAACTTGTGATGCTTTTCTTAAGCCTTCAGAGCCCATCATCTTTATATACATCCATGAAATCGATAAAATACTTGAGCTACCCCAAGGTGCTGCAGATACTGCTCCCATTCCAGTGACTGGGCCACAATCTTTTATCACAGAATGTTTTGGTAAAAATATTTCTAAATGTTTTTTACATGCTATTGGTCCCATACCAGGTCCTCCACCACCGTGGGGTATACAAAATGTTTTGTGCAAATTTATATGACAAACATCTGGTCCAAAATTTCCTGGTTTTGCAATTCCTACTAATGCATTTAAATTTGCTCCATCCATATAAACTTGTCCACCATGGTTATGAATTAAATCACAGATGTCAGTTATTTTTTCTTCAAATACACCATGTGTTGATGGGTAAGTAACCATAAGAGCAGCTAAATTTTCCGAATGTTCTTCAGCTTTATTTTTTAAGTCATCATAGTCTACGTTTCCATATTGATCACATTTCACAACAACTACTTTCATACCAACCATTTGGGCACTAGCTGGATTTGTTCCATGTGCAGAGCTTGGAATTAAACAAACATTACGATTTGTTTCGCCATTTTTTTTATGAAATTTACGTATCACCATTAAACCAGCAAACTCACCTTGAGCTCCAGCATTTGGTTGTAATGAAACTCCAGAAAATCCAGTAATTGACCTTAACCAGTTTTTTAAATCAGTGAATAACTCCCTGTAACCATCCATTTGTTCTACGGGAGAAAAAGGATGTGGCTGTGAAAATTCTTTCCAGGTAACTGGTATCATTTCTGATACTGCATTAAGTTTCATGGTGCACGAGCCCAAAGCAATCATAGATTTATTTAAGGCAATATCTGAATCTTCTAATTTTTTTAAATATCTAAGCATTTCAGTTTCTGAGTGGTAATTATTGAAAACTGGATGATCTAAATAAGTTGAAGTCCTTAATAGGTTTTTTGGAATATTAGCTAAACTTTCATTCATAGATTCTTTGATTGTTTCAGAACAATTAAAAATTTTTAATAATTGATTTGCTCTATAAATATTTTTTCTTTCATCAAAAGACACTGCTAACATTTCAGAATTCACTTTTCTGATGTTAACACCTTGATCTAATGCATTTTTGTATATCTTCTCTGTTTTATCTAAAGTTTTTACTGTTACCGTATCAAAAAAATCATTTGAATAAAGTTCATAACCAGATTGTTTTAATTTATCAGCAAAATTTTTAGTTAATTGAGAAACACTTTCTGCAATTTTTTTAATACCCTGTGGTCCATGATAGACAGCATAGGCAGCAGAGACTATTGCCAATAATGCTTGTGCAGTACAAATATTACTCGTGGCTTTATCTCTTCTTATATGTTGTTCTCTTGTTTGAAGAGCAAGTCTATATGCTTTTTTTCCATGTCTATCTACTGACACACCTACTATTCTACCTGGCATTGATCTTTTATACTCATCTTTTGTAGCAAAAAATGCTGCATGTGGACCACCATAGCCCATTGGAATCCCAAAACGTTGTGAACTACCCACCGCAATATCAGCGCCTAACTCTGCAGGAGTTTTTAGTTTAGCGAGTGCCAACAAATCACATGCGAGAACTGCTTTTCCATTATATTTGTGTATTTTACTAATAGCCTCACTGGGGTCTTTTATATCTCCAAGCGTGCCTGGATATTGAATAATACCACATATAATATCTTCTTTAATATCTTTATCTTCGTCACCAACTATTATTTCTAGACCTAAAGGTTCAGCTCTTGTTTTAATAACATCGATAGTTTGAGGGTGGCAATTTTTTGAAACAAAAACCTTTTTAGTTTCAGACTTAGATATTCTATAACTCAACCCCATAGCTTCAGCTGCTGCTGTTCCTTCATCTAATAGAGAGGCATTAGCAATATCCATTCCTGTAAAATCAATTATCATTTGTTGAAAATTTAATAACATTTCCAATCTTCCTTGTGCTACTTCTGGCTGGTAAGGAGTATAAGAAGTGTACCATCCTGGATTTTCTAAAATATTTCTAAGTATTACATATGGTGTATAAGTTCCATAATAACCCATTCCTATAAAGTTAGAATAAATCTTATTTTTTTTAGAAATATTTTTTAATTTTCTAAGTGCTTTATATTCAGAGTTTGGATCTCCAATATCTAAATTATCTTTAAGAAGGATTTTTTCTGGCACAGTATCTTTTATTAACTCATCAAGACTTTGATAGCCTAATTCTTTAAGCATAACATTCTGTTCAGTAACAGATGGACCTATATGTCTTTGTATAAAATCTTTTTGAGCATTTTTTAACATTTAACTACCACTTTCTTTTGAAAATTTTTCGTATTCTTCTTTATTCATTAATGAATCCATTTCAGACTTGTCAGTAATTTTTAATTTAAAAAACCATGCTTCATTCTCTGGATCATTATTAACCTTTGCAGGATCATCAACAATTGACTGGTTGTTTTCAATAATTTCTCCAGATACGGGAGTATAAATATCGCTCGCAGCTTTTGTGGATTCTACAACTCCAGCATTGCCATCTTTAACAACTGAAGATCCTATTTCTGGCAACTCTACAAAAACAATATCTCCTAACATTTCAGTTGCATGTTGTGTAATTCCTATAACAGCAATATCTCCATCTAATTTTATCCACTCATGTTTTTTTGAATATCTTACTTCACTCATTTGTTAGCTCCTTTCACATAACTTTTTTTATAAAATGGCAAATTACTTATAATTGCCGGATATTTTTTTCCTCTCACTTCTAAAAAAACCTTAGTATCAATTTTAGAAAATGCATTTTCTACATAACCCATTGCAACAGGGGCCTGAACACTCGGACCAAAAGTTCCACTTGTAATTTCACCAATATTTTTATCATCTTCATTAAATATTGAAGTTTTTTCTCGAGCTATAATTCTTCCTTCTGGCTTAATACCTACACGGATCTTGCTTACCCCTTTCTCGATTTGAGATTTAATTTTTTCACATCCAATAAATCCACCCTCAAGAATTCTATTTTTTGATATTGCCCATTTTAAATTGGCTTCTACTGGGCTTTTATTGACATCCATATCATGACCATACAAACAAAGCCCCGCCTCTAATCTCAAAGTATCCCTAGCACCTAGCCCAATTAAACTGGCCCCTTCATCTATGAGTTTTTGCACAAACACTTCTGCATCATCATTTTTTATCGATATCTCAAATCCATCTTCACCTGTATAGCCTGATCTTGTGATATAAATATTTTCTTTAAGATAATTAAATGTATCACCATTCATAAATTTTAAATCTGACACTCCATTGATTATCTTTTCTAATATTTCGACTGCTTTTGGACCTTGGATTGCTATAAGAGATAGTTCTTCACTTAAAATCATTTCATACTTATTTTCTAACAATTTAGATAAAAGTTTAAAATCTGTGTTCTTACAAGCAGCATTTAATACAATGTTAAAACCACCTTCAACTTTTGTGATAATTAAATCATCATAAATTCCTGCTTCTTCATTCATTAAAAAACTATATTTTGACTGATTTAATTTAGCTTTATTCAATTCAGCTGGAAAAATTTTTTCAAGATTTTTTGCCAATGTGTCATCTCCTTTAATGAATAGCTGACCCATATGTGACACATCAAAAATACCTGCATTTTCTCTGGTACTTTTATGTTCCTCAATAATTCCTGTAGAATATTGAATTGGCATTTGATAACCAGCAAATGGAACAAATTTAGCTCCATGCTTTTGATGTAAATTGTAAAGTGCTGTTTTTATATTTTCCATATTAACTCACTGTACCCATCTGTATGTTTGCCTGAGAGTTTTATTCCGTCGGCGAGAACTTAATCTCTTTCCAGAGTTAATATGTTACGGTCCTTTTGCCTGAGAGATTCCTGGGTGGTTGCTCCTTCGGCGCTACGATAGTTTGTAGTCTCTCCCGTATTCGAAAATAATCTACCAGATGTATGGCAGAGTCAATTAATAATTTTTTCTTTTTTATTAGACAAAAGCAACGACGAAAACTGAAGTAAAACAGCAAATAGAATAATTGCACCACCAATTAATGTAAATAATGATGCCCGTTCACCTGCAAATAAAAAAGCCCAAATAGGCCCCAAAACAGATTCGGATAGCATAATTACGCCAACCATTGCTGAAGGTGTGCTACGTGCACCGATGGTAATGAATATAAAACCAAAACCAACTTGAAAAAAGCCTGCTAAGAAACCTAAAAATATATCATTAGGTGAAACCATTAAATTATGTGAATAGTAAATACATACGCTTAACCCTATTAAACATGAGCTTACTCCAGCAACAAATTGAGCAGGAATCATGTCTACTGTAGGAAATTTTCTTACAATCATGATTAAGACCGCAAATGTGATAGGCATTGTAAATGCAGCTAAATTTCCTGAAAGATTACCTGGTCTCAAATCATTGCCAACCATTAAGGTAACTCCTGTTATTGCTAATATTATTGAAACTAGAGTTATTGTTGAAATTTTTTCCTTTAAAAATAAGTAACCAAAAATTGCAAGAAATATAATCTGTAATGATATTATAAAATTAGTATTAGCAACCGATGTGTTTGACATTGCATATACATAACCGCAAAATCCGAATGATAATACAATACCCCCAAAAAAACCTGGCAATCCAGATTTATAAAAAGAGCTTAAAGTTTTCTTTTTATAGGTAATTATTAGAAAGGCTAAAACGGTAAGTGTAAAAAATATAGATCTCCAAAAAAGAATTTGCCACTCTGTAGAACCTTCAAATTTTTTTACAATAAGTCCCCCAAAACTTAAACTTAAAGCTCCCATAAAAATCAGCAATGGACCTGGAATTTTGTTAATTACATTCATTTAAATATTTATTTGTATCTTCTGTGTATGCTTTAAATATATTCTGAGCTTCTTCAAGACTTACTTCCTTAAAATTTATTTTTGTTCCAGGCGTTAATTGCCCGACTAAATCAAGATCAGCAGCAATAACTACACCAATCTTTGGATATCCTCCAACTGTTCCATGATCAGATAACATTATTATTGGATTACCATCAGCAGGTACCTGAATAACTCCTCTAACTAAACCTTCTGATTTGATATTGGTGTTTTCTATATTTTCTAATTTAGGGCCTTTTAATCTTATGCCCATTCTATCAACAAGGTTTGTGATTAAAAAATCTTCATTAAAAAATTTGTCTATTGCATCCTTAGAAAAATAGTCAAAATTTGTACCTTTAATAATTCTAATGATATTATCAGTAGAATAGTCATAATTTATTTTTTTGTTTATTGGGCTTTTGATATCAATTTTTTTAATAAAAATTTTATCGTTTAAGGAATATTTTTTTCCATCATTTGGTCCAATATTTGCTTTAGTATTTATGGAATAACTACCCCAGGTTTTTTTTAGATCAAAGCCACCATTAACAGCTAAATATCCATACGTAGAATTTTTGGTTGATATTATATCTATTTGATCCTCTTCATCTAAAATATAGCTTTTATAACACTCGCCATCTTCAACCTCTAAATTCTTTCTAATAATCTTAAAAAAAATATCTCCAGATATCGCAAAATTAATTTTTCCATTCTTTAACTTTAAAAGAGGGCCTTGGTATGCAAACTCTACTACGGGCTCATTTAATTGATTTTCAACTAGTCTATTTGATAATGTATAATTTCTTTGGTCAATTGCACCACTTACTGCAATTCCAACATGATGTAAGTGATTTCTACCTTTATCTTGAATGGTAGTGTTAACTCCTGCTCTTAAAATTTCAAAATATGCTTTATTCATTCCAATTTAAATAGTCTTCTTTTGTTATTTGATAAAAACTTACTTTATCACCTGGATTAACGAGAGCTGGTTGATCTAAATTTTTATCATCAAAAATTTTCTTTGGGGTATTACCAATAATATTCCAACCACCAGGGCTTTCAAAAGTATAAATATTTGCAAATTGTTCTGTTATTCCTACCGATCCTTTAGGCATCTTTAATCTTGGTGTTTCCAATCGATCGCATCTAATATTTTCATTAAGATCTCCTAAAAAAGGCATTCCAGCAATAAAACCTGTCATATAACAAAAATATTCTTTGCTGAAATACAGTTCTAATATTTTATCTTTATCTATATTCAATTTCTCAGTTAGCCTCGAAAAATCTAATCCATACTCATCATCACAACAAACTGGGATCTTAATTTTTTGATTATTATTTTTAATATCTCTATTAATAGTTAAACCTTCTATAAAATTTTTAATTTTTTTATAGTTCGTTATAGTTAAATCAAAACTAATAATTAATTTATTATATGAAGGTGTTAAGTTGGTTATTCCTTCAATTTTTTTATTTTTTATTAATTTTGATATATGGTGAAAGTAATCTATGACACTCGCATTTATTGTTTCATTAACTTCTGAGCCAAAATCACAATATACAGCTGTATCACCAAGATTTGATATATTTTTAACCATGTCATGTTATACTCCAGACTAAAGAGTATGGAAATTAATATCAATTGTGATTTAGGAGAAAAATCTAAGTTTCATTCTATCAAGAATGATTCAGAATTACTTAATATTGTAAATTCTGCCAATATTGCGTGTGGCTACCATGCGGGAGATGAACAAACAATGGATATGGTTATTCAAATTTCAAAAAAAAATGGTGTTAGTATGGGGGCCCATCCTTCTTTTAATGATCCTGAAAACTTTGGAAGAAAAAGAATGTATTTAAATTCTTTAGAAATAAAAAAACTAATTTTCGAACAATATGAAATATTACAAAAAATTGCTCAAAAACATAATGAAAACATAACCCATATTAAACCACATGGGGCACTTAATAATATGGCTTGTGAAGACTTAGAATTAGCCACAACGTTAGCAGTAGCTATTAAAGAAATTAATAAAGATATTATTTACCTTGTCCCAACTGGTTCACAAATGGAAGTTGCCGCGAAGAAAAATAGTATGAGAATAGCTTGTGAAATATTTGCAGATAGAAATTATGAAGATGATGGTAATTTAATCTCTAGAAAAAAGCCAAATGCTTTAATCACTGATCCAGATATTGCAAAGAAACATGTATTAAATATGATTAGAAATCAGGCAATAAATTGTCTCAGTGGTAAACAGATACCTTGTGAGATTGACTCGGTTTGTATACATGGTGATAATGAAAGCTCATTAGCAACCGCAAAATCTATTAAAGATAATTTAGTTAATAATGGGTTAATATTGAAACCTTTAAATAAAATGAAGAAATTTAATTAAAAAATGAAAAAAATTATTTATACTTTACTAATAATTATAGCTCTTACTAATAATTCATATTCAGCTGGGAGTAGCGATGATAGTGATTCTACTCCTAAAGTATCAAACTACACAAAAGCAAAAAATTTAATCAAAGCTGCTAAGAAATATGAAAAAAAAGATAAAATTGAAAAAGCACAAAAAAGATATGCGAAAGCACAAAAGCTTCTTTTAAAGTCTAATAAGAAAAAACCACTACAAGCAGATACTTTAAATTATTTAGGTTTTACTACTAGAAAACTTGGAGATTATGAAGGTGGTGAAAAATTTTACTTGCAAGGCTTAAATATTGAACCCAATCATAATGGAATAAATGAGTATCTTGGAGAACTTTATGTAGTTACTAATAGAATGGATATGGCTAAAGAAAGGTTAGAAGTTTTAAAAACTTGTAACTGTGAAGAATATGACGAACTAAAAGAAATAATTGAAGGAACTAAAAAATCTAAATATTAAATTTATGCTCGATATTCAAAATCCAATTGAAGCTAGAAAAATTATTAGAAAAAATGAGTACAAAGATCAAACAGCAGGAACTGCTAGTAAATATGTACAAGGTAACCTTTGTATATTACCTAGTAAATATGCGATGGATTTTGCTTCTTTTTGTCAAAAGAATCCTAAACCATGCCCTCTAATAGGATTTGGTACAAAAGGAGATCCATCATTAAAAGATTTAGGCGATATTGATATTAGGACTGATGTTCCTCAATATAGAGTATGGGAAAAAGGAAAAATTATTGATGAACCATATGACATCAAAAAATATTGGAATGACGATTTAACAACATTTGTTTTGGGATGCTCTATGTCTTTTGAACTACCATTAATTGAGGCAGGAATATCTATCCAACATATTGAAAATGATACTATTGTTCCAATGTATCGAACATCAATAGATTGTGAGCCAGCGGGTCAGTTCTCAGGAAAACTAGTTGTCTCTATGCGCCCTTTAAATTCAAAAGATACTATTAGATCAATTCAAATCAGCTCTAGGTTCCCAGCAGTTCATGGTGCCCCTATTCATTTAGGTGATCCATCGGAAATTGGAATAAAAGATATAATGAATCCTGAATACGGTGATCCTCCAAAGGTATTTAAGAATAATGAAATTCCAGTTTTTTGGGCGTGTGGAGTAACACCTCAATCTGTTTTACAAGATTCAAAACCTGACTTTTGTATAACACATGCTCCAGGAAAAATGCTTATTACAGATAAATTAAATAATGATTTAGCAGCTTTATAGCTAACTTCCTAAAAAAACCTTCTTAACTTTTTCGTTATTAATTAATTCATTAGATTTACCGCTAATGACTAATCTTCCACTTTCAAGAACATAGCCCCTATCAGCCATACTTAGTGCTAATCTTACATTTTGCTCAACAAAAAGAATTGATATTCCTTCACTAACCACATTTTTGAATATCTTTATCAAATCTTTTACGACTAGTGGTGATAACCCTAAAAATGGTTCATCCACCATTAAAAGCTTAGGAAGCCCCATCAAACCTCTTGCTATAGCAAGCATTTGTTGCTCACCACCTGACATGGTGTGAGCTAGTTGGCTCGATCTAGATTCTAGTTTTGGAAAAATTTTATAAACCTTAGATAAAGAGCTGCTCAATTCTTCTTTTGCTTTAGGATGCCAAGCACCAAGAATAAGGTTTTGCATAACAGTTAAGTGTGGAAATACTCTTCTTCTTTCAAGTACATGGGAAATTCCTAACTCAGTTCTTTTGAAGGTTGGGATTTCAGAAATTAGATTATCTTTAAAATGTATACTTCCATTCTTATGACTAACTAGATTGCTGATTGTATTCAAAATTGTACTTTTGCCAGATCCATTAGGTCCCAAAAGAGCAACCATTTCTCCGTTATCTACATTTATTGATACATCCCAAATAACTTGAAAATCATCATATAAAACATCAATATTTTTTATATCAAGTAGCATCAACAGTTCCTAAATATGAGTCTATTACTTCTTCATTTTTTTGAATTTCTTTTGGTGTTCCATAAGCAATTCTTTTACCTTGATCTAGTGCTAGAATATTGTCAGAAATTTCCATTATAATATTAATATTATGCTCAATGGTAATTATTGTTACACCAGATTTTTTAAGTTTTTTAATTAACTCAACTAAACTTGGAATAGTCTTTTGATCAACACCCCCTGTAACTTCATCCATCAATAATAGTTTTGGTTCAATTGCCATTGCTCTTGCCATTTCTAACCTTTTTCTTTGACCTGTTGACAGCTCCCTAGCAAAATGATGTCTCTTTTCTATAAGATCAACAAAATCTATTATTTCTAAAGCTTTATCCCTGGCCTTTTTAATATTGTCTTCTTTTACAAATGAGCCAATCATTACATTTTCTAATAATGTTTGATCTGCAAAAGGTTTTAATTTTTGAAAAGTTCTTCCAATACCTAGGCTACTAATTTTGTCAGGACTTAAACCTGATATATCCTTATCAAAGAAACTAACTTTACCATTGTCAGTTTTTGTATAGCCAGTAATTAAATCAAACAAAGTAGATTTTCCTGCACCATTGGGTCCTATAACTCCCAAAATTGTACCCTCTGTAACCTCAAAAGAAATATCATTATTGGCTTTTATGCCCCCAAAAGATCTACTTAAATTTTCTACAGATAAAATCTTCATCTTTGTTTTTTTCTTTCTAAAATATTTTTTGGAAAAAAAGATATAAGCCCTTCCGGTCTAAAGATGCAAATTAGCATTAGAATTAAACCATAAAGAATTAAATCTACAGCCCCTCCTGTTCCACCTAAATAAATTCTAGAATATTCTGAAATGGGAATAAGAATGGCTGCACCCACAATAGGGCCCCAAACATTTCCAATTCCACCAAGGACTGTGATCAATAAAACAATAATTGAAATTTCTATATTAAATACTCTATCTGGATCAATAATAAGTATGTACTGAGCGAATAAACTTCCCATTGGTGCCATTATCATTGCTGAGATTACATAGGCTATAATTTTATAATTAGAAACATTTATACATAAGCTTAGAGCTGCTTGAGGATCATCTCTTACAGCTCTTAATCTGTATCCTAATTTTGATCTACTTAAGATCCATACTAAAAAAAATGTAATTATAAAAAATACTAGAAAAATATAATAGTAAGGCATTTTGCTACTATGAAATTGAAGGGCAAACCAAGAGTCTCCTGATGTCATCGGAACCCACACACCTGATGCAGCACCTACCCACTCCCATCTTTGAAATATAATTTGGAAGCTGATTCCTATTAATAAAGTAGCAATTGCAAAATAATGCCCACTAAGTCTCAACATTGGTATACCAATTAAAATTGCAGCAAATCCTGAAAGAATTATTCCAACAAAAATGCCTATCCATGGGGAAATACCGTATTGAACATAAAGGAATGATGTTGCATATGCTCCAATTCCAAAAAATGCTCCATGGCCTAAGCTAATTTGTCCTGAAAAACCTGCAATTACATTCCATGACTGAGCCATAACCGCATGCATAAAAATCATTATCATTAAATGAAGATAAAAAGAATTCAATCCAAAATGAGGTAAAGCAAACAACAATACAATTAAGCCACTAATTAAAAATATAATTCTTTTATCAGTATTCCAAAGGGGTTCTGATTTTGCTGCTAATAATTTATCCATAATTAATATCTTCCAAACAAACCTTGTGGTCTAAAAATTACTACTAATAGGTAAATTGCAAAAACATATAAAAGTTTAAAAGATGGATCTATTAATAGGCCACCAAGTGACTCGACTAATCCAATAATAATTCCTGCATATAGACATCCAATAATGCTTCCAAAACCTCCTAAAGCCACAGCAACGAATGCAAATAGAGCAAAATTTATTCCAACATCGGTAAAAATAAAAAAATAGTTTGCCATCATGCCACCAGCAACACCAACACATCCAAGACCTATTGCCCAACCAATTGCAAACATCTTATCAGATGGTATGCCTAAAATTTCTGCAGCATGTCTATCCTGTGCAGTTGCCTGAAGTGCTAGCCCAGTTTCAGTTTTTGTTACAAATAAATAAAGTAAAACAAAAGCAACTAAACAAACTAAACTTGCAAACAATTGTGGTTGACCAATAAATATACCTGAAATTTCTAATCTTCCTTCTAATAATGGTTTATCAATATTTCTAAAGTCAGGTGTCCATAAAAACTGTGCAATCGATCTAATGAATATTGACAATCCAAATGTTGCACAAATCTGAATTAACATTTTAGCTTTTAATATGTATCTAATTAAAAAATAATGAGTCAACACTCCACATAAGGCCATTAATAAAATTGTTATTGGTATCGAAAAAATAGGATCTAACCCAAATAAAGACCATAGCCAGAAAGATGAAAACATTGATAGCATTAAATGTTCCCCATGTGCAAAATTTACAATATCCATTAATCCAAAAATTAAACTTAAACCTGCAGCAATTAATGCGTAAATTAAACCCATCATTAATCCAGTTGCTACTGCTTGTAAGATAATTTCAGTTGTCATTCATTTTATAAAATTTTTTGTACTGTTTGTTGAAAAGTAAGTCATTGAATTGATATAATATATAGTATTAGATTATATTTTTAAAAAAAACAAATAAGAGGGAAAATAAATGAAAAAATTAATACTTTCGATATTTACTTTTTTATCATTAATTTGCGCACCGGTTATAAGTGCTGCAGAAGATGTTAAGATTGGAGTACTTTATCCATTAACTGGGCCTGTTGCTCAAGTTGGTAAAGACGCAGTAGCTGCAGTGCAAACTGCTTTAGACATTATAAATAATAGCCATAATATTCCTGGTATGCCTTTAGCAAAAGATGCTGGCCTAAAAGGTTTAGGTGGTGGAAAAATATCAATTGTTGTTGGCGATCATGGTGGAAAACCTGATATCGGAGTTGGTGAAACAGAAAAAATGTTAACCTCTGATAAAGTTCATGCAATGTTTGGTGCTTATTACTCATCTGTTACAGGTGCAGCAAGTCAAGTATCTGAAAGAGCCGGTATACCTTGGGTTAATGGGGAGTCTACTTCTCCAAAATTAACTACAAGAGGATTTAAATACTTCTTTAGAGTAACGCCGCATGATGGTGAATTTACTCAATTAATGTTTGAATTTATGGATGACTTTAACAGTAAGAATAATAATAAGTTAAAGACAGTTGGAATTATTCATGAAGATACTCTTTGGGGAGCTGATAGTGGTGGAACTCAAAATAAAATGGCTAAAGACAAAGGTTATAAAGTTGTAGAAAAAATTAGCTATAAAGCAAAGACAACTTCTTTAAGTTCTGAAGTACAGAGATTAAAGGCAAAAAACCCAGACGTTTTATTACCATCTTCTTACACGGCTGATGCTTACTTGTTTTTAAATACAGCTAAAGAACTTGATTATAATCCTAAACTATTAGTTGCACAAAATGCTGGCTATACTGATCCAAAATTTATAGCTACAATGGGAAGTAAAGCTGAAGGAGTGATTACAAGATCACCTTTTAACACTGACTTGGCAACTACAATTCCAATGATTGGAACTATAAATGATCTATTTAAGAAAAATTCTGGTGGACGAGATTTATCAGATGTGCCTGCTAGAGCATTTACTGGTTTTATGGCGTTAGCTAATGCAATTAATAACGCTGGATCAACAGATCCAGAAAAGATTAGACAAGCATTAGTAGATTTGGATATGTCATCTGACTCTCTTATTGTTCCTTATAGAGGAATTAAGTTTGGTGCTGATGGTCAAAATGAAAAAACAAGAGGTATTTTGATGCAAGTACAAGGTGGAAAATACTGTACAGTTTATCCATTTGAGTTAGCAGCGTGTAAATTACAATACCCAATGCCTACTTGGTCACAGAAATAATTTAAAATAATAATTTGGAAAGGCGGTCATTAAATTGATCGCCTTTTTTTATAAACTAATATTTTTTATTGAATAATTTTAATTATTTAATATTATAAAAAGACCTTGATAGAAGAATTCATAATTTTAACCCAAATTATCTTTATAGATATTATCTTAGCTGCCGATAATGCTATTATTATTGGTTTAATTGCTGCTAACTTTGTTCCCAAAAATAGAAAGCAAATAATCTTGTGGGGTGTTGCTGGTGCTTTTGTTTTTAAGATTATTTTTGCATTTTTTGCAACTTACTTGTTTGAATTTTATTATATTAAAATTTTAGGTGGATTGCTTCTAATATGGATTGTTAACGATTTAAGAAAAGATTTAGTTGAGATGAAGAATAAGATTAAGTCTCCAATAAAAAAATCAGCAGAACCATCTTTTGTAAAAAGTATTTATAAAGTTTTGTTTGCAGATATTACGATAAGCTTTGACAACGTGATTGGCGTAGTTGGTGCTGCAAAAGGCTACTTTGGTTTTATGATATTTGGACTTGTTTTATCAGTCGTATTGACGGGTGCTTTGGCTACTTATTTAGCAAATTATATCCAGAAACATTTATGGATAGCGTATGTAGGTTTAGGATTTATTTTAATAGTAGCGCTTCAATTAATAATTGGTGGATTAAATGATTATGGAGTTTTATCAATTAATGAAACTTTTAAACAATACTTTTAATTTAATAAGAATGTTTTTTAGTAGGGAATTTAACTTTTATTACATCCTGTTTAAATTTTAGTGCTGCATCATTTATTTGCTTTTCAATATTTGAATACTTTTTAACGAACCTTGCACTAATTTTATTTAGTCCTATAAGATCATCTGTAACCAAAACTTGTCCATCACAGTGAGCTGAAGCACCTATTCCAATTGTCGGTATACTTATTGTTTTTGTAATTTCTTTTGCTAAAGAACTTTCCACACACTCTAAAACAATTGAAAAAACACCTGCCGCTTCTAACAGTTTAGAATCTCTTAAAATATTTTTTCTTTCATTAGTATTTTTTCCCTTAAATTTAAAATTTGTTGCTGATTGAGGTAGTACTCCAAGATGACCCATCACCGGAATTTTATTCTTGATTAAAGTTTTGATTATTTGACAAACTTTTTTTCCACCCTCAATCTTAACAGCATCGCATTTTGTTTGTGAAATAATTTTTTTTGCATTTGTTAATGCTTCCTTTGGGTTTCGATAAGTATTATAGGGCATATCCACAACCATTAAACTTTTTGTAACACCCATTCTAACGCTTTTGGAATGCTGTATCATCATATCCAATGTTACTTTTTTTGTAGATGAAAAATTATACAAGACAGATCCAAGTGAATCTCCAACTAAAATAAGATCACAATGTTTATCAATTATAGATGCTATATTTTTAGAATAAGCAGTGAGACTTATAATTTTTGATTTATTCTTTTTTTTAATTAGGTCTAAAATTTTTTTTTGCATTTGTTTACCAAGAGCCAGTATTCTCCATTGATGCCCATGGTTCTTTAATTTCTAAAGTACTTTCTTGTAAAATTTCTATTCTTCTTGTCTCAATTAAACCTAATCCATTACAGTAAAAATTTAATGACTTCTCAACATTTGAGATTCTAATCATTGTATGTAAATATTTCATAATATAATAATTTTATTTTATTTTATTTCGATTTTCTCAGGAAGTATACCTTTTGGACGGTATCTCATGATTAATAGAAGGCCCATACCCATCATTAAATATCTAAAGTATGGAACACTTTCAATTAAGTGAATTTTAAACGCATGCGTATCCGCTAGGCCTGCTGTAAATAGATTAATTAAGAAGAAAGCAATTGGCGCTGCTTCAATCCATAAAAACCAGACTGCAAAACCACCTAAAATTGCTCCAAAATTATTTCCACTTCCTCCAACAATTACCATTACCCAAATAAGAAATGTATATCTCATCGGTCGATAGCTTCCCGGTGTAAACAGGCCATCTTGTGTAACTAACATTGCACCTGCTATTCCTACTATTGCTGAGCCTAAAATAAATATTAACAAGTGTTGCTTAACAACATTTTTACCCATAGCATTTGCTGCCTCCTCATTATCTCTTATAGCTCTCATCATTCTTCCCCATGGAGAATAAAGAGCTTTTTGAGTAATTATTAACAAAACCACAACTACTATTAAAAATAATCCTGAATAACAAAGTTTTACAAATACTGAAGATCCTTCAATAACTAATTGATTAAGTGCCGCTTGTTTATCGGCTATACTTGTCATTAAATCTAATTTACCAGAATTAAATTTTGCAACTAAGTTTATAAACCATTCTTTAGTTTGAAGTTCAACCTCATAAGGTACTGGTCGATCTAATCCAATTACATTCTTAACGCCTCTGGTTAGCCAGTCTTCGTGCTTTATGATAGCAATAACAATTTCTGAAATAAGTAATGTTGCGATAGCTAAATAGTCTGCACGCAATCCTAAAGCTACTTTACCCACTATAAATGCTAAACCTGCAGCAAAAAAAGCGCCAACAATCCAAGAAAATACTATAGGCAAACCAAGTCCTCCAAGAAATCCCGTTGTTGCGGGGTTAACACTTTCAATGGCTTCAATACTTGGTTCTGATGTTATTCTTATAATAACAATTCCAGCAATAATAATTGCTGCAATACCATAGGTTCTAATTTTTGATTTTTCAAAATTTTTTAATACAAAACGTACTGCAAACACCATCACGACTATTAAACACAAACACATTAAAATATTAAAACCACCTGCAACCCATGCTTCTTGAACAGGATCTACGGATATTAAAACTGCAGCTAACCCTCCTAGCGCAGCATAACCCATGAGACCAAAATTAATTAAACCTGCGTAACCCCATTGAATATTTGCACCCATTGTCATCACTGCTGAAATTAAGCACATGTTAAAAATAGATAGAGCAACATTCCAAGATTGAAATATTCCAACTAAAACAATAAGTCCCAACATTATTGCATAGGCTATAATCACATTTAGGTGTTTTCTCACAGTACCTTCCCTTTAAATATTCCATTAGGTCTATAGAGCAAGACAATCACTAGTATAGAAAACGATACAGCGAATTTATAATCAGTTGATAGCAGCTGAATTAAAGTTTCTGGCTCCATACTTGCTGGTAAAACATACATAAAGAATTTCTTGTAAGCGTAGGTCAGGAATATTTCTGAAAAAGCTATAACATAGCCACCTAAAAATGCTCCAAAAGGGTTTCCAATACCTCCTACAATTGCTGCAGCAAAAATTGGTAACATGTTATTAAAGTAGGTAAATGGTTTAAAACTTTTGTCCAAACCATATAATGCACCACCAATAGTTGCTAAAATACCTGCAATAATCCATGTAATCATAACTACTCTTTTTGGATCTATTCCTGATAATAAAGCTAAATCTTCGTTATCTGAATAAGCACGCATACTTTTTCCAGTTTTAGTTTTGTTTAAAAACCAAAATAAAATGGAGACCAGTACTAATGTTATAAATATTGTCATTACTTGACTGGATTTAATTGCTAACCCCTCATTAAGTCCTGTCATTTCTTTAAACTCCCCTGCTTTAATAATAAATCTTTCTCCATCAAAAAACCTTCTGTCACTAGGACCAATTATTATTCTAACTACGGCTTGTGTTACAAACATTACACCAATACTAACCATTGCAAGTTGAACGGGTGGACTTTTGTTAACTCTGTAATACCTGAATACAAATTTATCTATAAAAAGCATGTACCCAATCATAAAGATTATAGCAAAAGGTATTGCAAGAAGAGCTGTTGGTAAAACACCTAAAGAAATCCCAATTGATTGAAAGTACCAAGTAATTAAAATAGTTACCATCGTTCCAAATGCCATCATGTCTCCAGTTGCAAAATTAGCAAATCTTAGAATTCCATAAATTAAAGTTACGAATATTGCACCTAGTGCTAACTGCGAACCATAAGTAAGAGCTGGTACAAAAATATAGTTTAATAATAATATAATGGCATTTAAAAAATCCATACTATCCTCCTAAAAAAGAGCTTCTTACTCTTGGGTCATTTAATAATTCTTGACCAGTTCCTGAATATTTATTTTCTCCCGTAACTAATACATACCCTCTATCAGAAATGTTAAGAGCTTGTTTTGCATTTTGCTCAACCATTAATATTGCTACATTAGTTCTTTTTACTTTAATGATATGATCAAATAACTCATCCATTACTATTGGGGATACACCAGCAGTAGGCTCATCCAACATTAAAACTGATGGTTTGATCATTAACGCTCTTCCAAGAGCAACTTGTTGTCTTTGACCACCTGACAACTCACCAACTAACTGATTTCTTTTTTCTCTTAATATTGGAAACAGTTCATAAATTTCTTCTATAATATTTTGATAATCATCATCTCTTAAATAAGCACCCATCTCTAAATTTTCTTCAACACTCATTCCTGTAAAAACATTTTTTGTTTGCGGTACAAACGAAATACCTTCTCTAACTCTATCTTGCGGAGAAAGTTTTGAAATATCTTTCCCATTAATAACAACAGCACCTGATTTTAAGTTTATAAGACCAAGTAATGCTTTCATGGCTGTAGATTTACCAGCACCGTTGGGTCCTAGAATTGATACTATCTCTCCTCTATTTACATCAACAGAACAGGAATTAATAATATCTGGTCCAGTGCCATATCCACCTGTCATTTTTAAACCTTCAAAAAAAGCCATTAATTTTCATCCTTTATTTTAGATCCTCTGCCCAAATAACTATCAATAACCTTTTCATCTTTCTTGGCCTCGTCAGCTGTTCCTTCAAACAAAACAGAGCCTTCTGCCATAACGATAACGGGGTCACATAACCTGCTTATAAATTCCATATCATGCTCAATCATACAAAAAGTATACCCCTCTTCTTTATTTAACTTTATTATCGCTGTTCCCAAATCTTTAAGCAATGTTCGGTTAACACCAGCACCTACCTCATCAAGTAGTACTAGTTTGGCATCCACCATCATGGTTCTTCCAAGTTCTAATAATTTTTTCTGTCCGCCTGATAAATTTCCAGCTAATTCATTAGATAGATGTTTTAAATTTAAAAAATCTACAACATCTTGAGCCTTTTGCTTAACTACCAGTTCTTCAGTTCGAACAAGACTTGGCTTTAATAAAGTCGTCATTAAGTTCTCACCAGATTGATTTGCTGGTACCATCATTAAATTTTCTAAAACTGATAAATTTGTAAACTCATGTGCTATTTGAAAAGTTCTTAATATTCCTTTTGAAAATAATTCATATGAAGGGATATCTGTTACATCTTCATCAAAAAATAAAACTTTTCCACTTGATGCTTTTAAGTTTCCTGCAATTAAATTAAACAAAGTAGTTTTACCAGATCCATTTGGCCCGATAATTCCTGTAATCGATCCTTCTTTAATTTTTAAAGAACAATCTGAGACTGCAGCCAAGCCACCAAAATATTTAGATAAATTTTCAATTTGTAAAATATTCTCGCTCATAAAATATTATTTATCTAATCTTTTATGGATACTGTTTAAGGCTTTTTCTAATTTCTTATAGAAACCTGTTTTTGTTAACTCTCTTACCCCTTGTTCATTTAAACCATTTGGTGTTTGAGAATCTTTTACTAAATATTTTAAATCTTTTTTAGAATTTACAAATGCATCTTCGGATAGAGCTAAAAACAAAGAAGTGATATATTTTTGTGCATCATTTCTTTTAACACCTCTTTTAACTAACCAATCTGTCATAACTCTTAACATCTCATAAAAAGAAGCCATCATTCCAGATGTAGACCAAAAATTAATTGAAGATTTTTCATTTTTGATTTCAACAGTAGTTCCAATTTTATTAAAAAAATCTTTAACTTTTTTATTAGGTGGACAAATAGGTACAGGGCCTTTTTTTAATGAAATTGGAGGTAAAGGTATTGCTCTTATAATTTTAGCTTTTACTTTAATTGCTTTTTTTAACTGAGCCAAAGTAATTGTTGCTATGAAACTAATTATAGTTTGATTAGATTTAAATTTTAAATCTTTAATAATTTTTTCTCCAACAGAAGGGGTTACTGATAAAAATATCCAATCACATGAATTAACTATTTCTTGGTTATCCTTGGCTATAGCAACCTTTTTAAACTTTTTTACTAAACTTTGAGATATCCCTTTGTTTCTTTTTGAGATTAATATCTTTTTATAAGATATTTTAGAACTACAAATGCCTGTGATTACAGAGGATGCTATCTTTCCCGTTCCTATAAAGCCTAATTTCATAATTAAGGATACTTATAGTGAATAATATAGAATTAATTAATAAAAAAAGAGCCCCTAATTCTTAGTAGTTCTCTGCTTAAATCTTCGTTCTCTTTGAAAGGTTTTCTTCCATGCAGCCAAAAATAATTATTAGCAACTATGGCCGATCCTACTGGGAGTTTTGTTATTACCTTGTTTTTACTTTCTTCTAATCCATCAGATAATTTTTGTAAAAAATTCCCTTGAGCCATGGTTTTTGGTTCTGGAAATTGATCTATATAAGAGATTTGAGGCTTACCGTTGTTATCAACTGAAAAAACAGGATGCTCTACTTTGTAATCAATATTTTTACTTTTAGGAGAACCCCAAAAAAAGTTTTTCCTCCCCACTGGGTCATTAAATAAGTCCTTACAATGCTCCCAATCATCGAGATGAAGCATAGCAGTTTCTCCACCTTCTACATTGTGTTCTTCTATTTTGGTCATTAAAAGCCAATCTGTAATTTCATTAACATATGTTCCGTCAGTATGAAGATCCATATTAGTGTAAGCTTTTCTTAAATATGAATCGCTTTTATCCTCATGCTTAACAAAAAACCTGGCGTAATATTTTCCTGTCATTGAATCATGATTTGGATTACCAATTAAATGTGCAATAGATGTTGATAGTTTTACTAAAAAATTATCATCAATTTTAGAACTAATATTTTTAGGACCAATTATAAAGCAACCTGTTGCTCTATCTCTTATTATGGAGTTCATAAGTTTACTTAGCTTGTTAAAAGTAAGATCATCTAAACTTTTAGCTAAAGTAAAACGAGTGAATGGTTTGTACTCAAGTGCAGTTATATTAAATTTATTAAAAGGAAATATTAATTTCTCAAGAATTTCATCTGCAATTTTAATATTAATTATTCTTTTAGATTTTTCGTGCTTAGAAATTTCAAATCCTTTTATTGTTTCCATTATAGATAATTGCTTAATAAAGCCATCATAATAGCAGAAATTACTGTTGGATAAACGAAATTTCTTTTTGAAATAAAAAATATAAACAAACAAAATAAAACTACAACAATTCTACTTAGATAACTTGCTTCAGATAAAACCCCTACGGGAAAAATAATAGTTCTAGCAATCAAGGATGCTAAAGTTGAGTAAGCAAGACAATTAAACCATCTAAATAATTTTGAAGTTTCTTTTATTCCTTCGGATGAAATTACACCCAATAATCTAGATGAAAAAGTTGCTAATGATGTAACTAAAATTGCGAGAATTACACTAGTTGACATTTAACTCTCCAATAAAATAAGCAATGGTTCCACCAACTATACCGCCAAGTAAAATTGACCATTCAGGTGAAAGAAAATAAAATATTGGTCCCAATAATAAGCCCAAAATTACTGAGGCTGTAATTTGAATGGTCTTCATTGCACCCACCATCATACATAAGAAATAAATTGGGTTTAAAATTGCTAAACCCATCATCATATTTTTATCTAAATAATCTGATGCATAAAAACCAATGAAAGTGCCTATTACTGCTGTAGTCCAGGTTGCACAACCAATTCCAATCCAGAAATCAATTCTGTGTTTTTTTTCAATGTCTTTGTAATTACTTTTCATTATTAGCCATGCTGACACGGCAATAAAATGACATGAAAAATAATATTTCCATCTCGGTTGACTTTTATGCATCATTAATGGGAATAAAGAAACAGCCATTGGATAAAGACGGGCATTAACAAACCAAACTGCTAAAAAAATATTTAATAATGATGCTCCAACTAATAGCGATTCTGCCATAACTAATGAGCCAGGCAAAGCATACGTAAGCATTGTTGAAAAAATACTTTCTTGAATATTAAATCCTAAATTTTTAAGAAGTGCCCCAATAGCGATAAAGCAACAACCAAGTGCAAGAGCTGGGCTATCTGGAGCTAGAATTGATTTAAAACCTTTAAAGAAAAATTTTTTATTAATCATTAGCCTCCAAGGAATAATCTACCAACATCAGGGTTTTTTAATAAGTCATCCCCTTTGCCAGCAATCGCAGTTTGTCCAGATACTAAAACGTAACCAATATCTGCAAACTCTAATCCCTTTTTGGCATTTTGCTCTACTAAAATAATTGTTTTTTTTTCTGTTTGTTGAAGATCTCTCAAAATTTCAAAAACCATATCAATATATCTTGGCTCTAATCCAATAGATGGTTCGTCAACAAGTAATACTGATGGCTTCATAACTAATGCTCTAGAAATTTCTAATAATCTTCTTTCTCCACCTGATAAAACTTTAGCAAGTTGATTTCTTCTATTTCTTAATCTTTCATATTTTTCAAAAATTCTTTCTGCTTCTTGATAAGATTCGTCAGTATTTTCTTTGGCATAACCACCCATCAATAAATTTTCTTCAACAGTCATATCTGGAAAAACAGAATTATCCTGAAGTATATAAGCAATTCCACATGACGTAAGTTTTTGAGCTGGCGTTAGGTTGGTAATTTCTTTTCCATCAATTTCAATTTGTCCTAAAAAAATATTTGTAAATCCATAGATAGAATGAAGTATCGTTGACTTCCCTGCTCCATTTGGTCCAATCAAGCATAATGACTGAGCTTTACTTACATTTAAATTAAAATCATGAAGAATTTCCATTTTACCATAACCAGCTGATAATTTTTTTATAGTTAAGTGATTATTGTCTGGAGATAATCTTTTTAAATCTTCTGGTCCTGGTGCTTTCCCTAATACATCATATTGATTTGACATTATTGTGCTCCCAAGTAAGCGTCTAGCACACGCTTATCATTTTTAATTTCATCTGGAGTTCCGTTTGCTAACATTTGACCATGCGCTAAACAAAAAACTCTTTGTGCTAAATTCATTATTACTTTCATATTATGCTCTATAACCAATAAGGTAATTCCATAGTCCTTGTTAACACTGATCAAACGATCAATAATTCCATTGATTAAGGTAGGATTAATTCCAGCTGTTGGTTCATCTAATAAAAGCATTTTAGGCTCATTCATTAATGCCATGGCAAGTTCTAATAATTTTTGCTGTCCAAAAGAAAGATCTCCTGCTCTAAGTTTTCTTTTTTGATGAAGTCCCACAAACTTTAATAACGTTTCTGCTTTATCCGTTAAATCAGATGGTATTTTTTGAAATACAGTTAAAATTCCATCATTCTCAGGTTTGTTACTGATTAGCATATTTTGAATACAGTTTAGCTTTCCATAAATTCGAGTTTGTTGGAAAGTTCTAAGTAACCCAAGTTTTGCGACAACAGGAACTGGTAGTTCTGAAACCTCTGTGCCATCAAACTTAATTGAACCATTATCAATCGGATAAGTTCCTACAATTGAGTTAAATAAAGTAGTTTTACCAGATCCATTTGGACCAATTAATCCAACAATTGAACCTTGTTCAACTGACATTGAAATATCAACATTAGCTTTAACACCACCAAAAGACTTACTTACATTTGATATATCCAATATAGCCATTATTTTAATTCCACCTGTGCTTTTAAGTCGGCTTCATCAACAACTTCACCAAATCTTTCAGGATATTTTTCTCTCAACCATCCCATTACACCTTCTGGAAAATAAACAACGATTACAATAATTAAAACTCCTAGCGCTACATACTGCCAACCCAAAAAATAAGTCCAAAAGCCTTCTTTAAATAAATGAAATAAAGTTGCACCAACAAGTGGTCCCCATAAAGTTCCTTTACCACCAAGTATTGCCATTAAAACCATAAATACCCCAAACGTTGGACCAGCAAACGCAATTTCAGTTGGTTCAATGTAACCATTGATATGACCCATTAATCCTCCAGCGATTCCAACAAAGAATGCAGATACCATCCAACCAATAATTTTATATCTCATTGTATGAATTCCCATTGCTTCCGCTTTATCTTCATTGTCTCTTATTGCATTTAAAACTAAACCAAATCTTGTGCTGTAGGCCCATTTTAAAGTAACAAATGTTACAAGTGCTAGAGCAAAACTTAGATAATATAAAAATTGTGAAGAAGAAGCATTGGTTCCAAATCCTTTTGGCCAAACTGGAACTGTCATACCTTGACCTGCACCAATAATCTCAATTCCACCTGCAAGTTCACCTGCAGCAATTCCCAATGCCAAAGTACAAATTGCAAAGTAATGTCCTCTTAAACCTAAAATTCCATAACCAATTACTCCTGCAATGATTGTCGGGATAATTCCTGCTAATAATATGCCAACGCCAAAACCTTGAAAAAATTGAGGGATAGTATGAACAAAAGTTTTTTCACCTCCTGCATCCGTCCATTCAGCAAGTGAAAAGAACATTGCTATTTGTGTACTTGAAGCAACATACATTCCAACACCAAAAAATAAAATATTTCCAAATGTATTGTAACCCATTTGTCCACCTTGAACATCCCATGTCATAGCTAAAACAATTAATATGTAAAGAAACGATAATTGAAGTTTATAAGCTGGGAATATAAATGCTCCAGCTAAGCCAAAAATTATTAAACCAGCATATAATAAAGTATTTTTATTCATTAAATTCTAGACTCTATATATTTTAGTATTGTTGGGTTATAGTATTGAAAGCAATCTGCATTTGTAATGTGATGAGTATCTTTTAATTTCATTGAATTTGATATTCCTTTTCTTGTGCATTTCTTGCCATTAATTTTCTTATCTTTTGAAATAATAATTCTTTTAACACCTGTAATTTCCTCTACCCAGTCAGATAATAGTCCCTCAAAAGTATCTTGAGGATGAGTAAAAACTAAAATTGGTAAATTGTTACTTTTTTTAATCTCGTTTATTTGGTTTTCTCTTAAATCTGCAGGCCCATCGCCATCTTTTTTTCTAAATTTTTCTAAAGCTTTTTTAACTCCAATTTTTTTAACTTTATAATTTTTTGTCAATTTTCCATAACAAGCGGGTGCATAAACTATTCCACCACCAACTTTGTCTGGATATTTTGCCATTAGCATCATTGTCATCCAACCTCCACAGGAATGTCCTGTTAAGATAATTTGTTTTTTAGGAACGCCCATTTCTAAAAATTGATCAATAAGCTCAACATTTGCTTCTAGTCTTTTGTCTAACTTTGTAAGTCCTTTATAAGGTGGTTTAAATTTTTTTTTATTCCATATTCTTTTCCAATCATCTCCACCCAAATCATCACTACATAAAAGATAAAGCATAATTTCTTTATCATTGATCTTTTTACCAATCAAAGATGCCATATTTATTACCTCATCATCCCAAAAACAATTTTTTGAAGGTTTATCATGATCATTTTGTCCATGATTGAAGATTAAAACTATCTTATCTTTTGGATCAGTTATTTTAGTTTGTTTTAAATATTCTATTTTTTTATTTATAAAGCCATCTTTAAGAAGTTTAACCTCTTTGTATTCTGCGGATACGTTTAACGATAAAAATAAAGAAATTATTACAAGTATTATTTTTTTCATTATTTTAAATATTCTCTTTTTCTTGCTAATTTAAATCTTCTGTAGACTAATATGATGACTAATAATGAGAATACTGCTGCAATTCTAAACTCAGTTCCAAGTAAATAGTCGGACCATTCTTCAAATACTCCAAGACCCATACCGGATATTGCAACAGCTGGTAAATTTCCAAGTCCTGCGATAATTACAATCATAAATGATCTAACTGTGTAAGGTAATCCTGTATAAGGATGAAGTGTGAATGTAATTGCAATACATGCTCCTGCTATTCCACATAATGCTGCATTAATACCAAAAGTTGCTGCGTAAACTTTCTCAGTATCAACACCTAAAATTTTTGCTGCTCTTGCATTTTGTGCGGTTGCTCTAATTGCTCTACCTAATTTTGATTTCTTCATGTAGATGACAAGAATGATTGCAGATATTACACAAATTGCTCCTGAAAATATTTTTGCGTTAGGAAGTGTAACTGAGTTATTAAACAACATTGTTGTTCCAAAATTTGATTGGGCAACTACTACATCCGCCCCAAATGCAAAATTCATTAACTGTTGAGCTAAAATACTAATTCCAAATGTTGCAAGGATTGAAGTAAATAAATCTTTGTCGACTACTTTATTAATAACAAGCTTGTACATCCCCCAACCCACACAATACATAATGATTGGTGATACAATTACACCAAAAGCCGGGTGAATTCCTGATAGATACATAAAGTATGCAATGTATCCACCCATTATTACTAATTCTCCTTGAGCAATGTTTATTATATTCATTACTCCCCACTGCAGTGCCATTCCATAAGCAATTAATGAAAACAGAATACCAAGAAGTATTCCATCCATTGACGCTTGAACCATTAAAATAGGAGCTTGGAAAATTAATAAATCCATAAATTCTTTTAGATGTTTATAAAAAAATGCCCCCTATTACTAGGGAGCATTTTGTATATTAGGTGTTATCTTTTTGACCAAGATGGAATTGGGTGTACCAACTCAGCAGATGCCCATTTTGTAGGAGCAACAACTTTATTTTCACACTTACTACCATCATCGTTACATGATACTTGGAAAAGTACCATTGGCTTAGATACGTTTTGGCCACCTTCAGCAAATTTTATGTTTCCATAAAAAGTTTGCATGTCAGTTGCAGCTAAAGCATCTCTAACTTTTTTAGTATCAAATGATTGTGCTCTTTCGAACGCATCTTTGTAAACTAATAAAGCAGCTGATGATTCTGCAGCTTGGTATGGCGGTGCATATCCAAAAGCTTTAGTAAAGTCAGCATCATATTTCATACCACCACCAAAGAACTTATCTTTGTACGATAGAGATTTATGCCACTGAGAAGCACAAAGTGCATACTCGGAAGCTTTACCATGTTGCTTAGATAATTTAGCAGCATCACAGTGAGTCATTGCTAACATTTTCACGTCAACTTTCATTTCTGAGATTTGTCTAATAGCTGTCAAAGCACCTTTAGTATGACCTGAAACTACAAGAACATCTGGATTAGTAGCTTTTACTTTTGATAAAGTAGCAGCCATATCGTTAAGCTCTTTTGGTAACTTGTCATCTATAATGATTTTAGAACCTGTTCTTTTAGCAGCTTCAACAATACCTAATCTCACATCTTGTGAGAAAGCGTCTTGTTCAAATGCCATTGCAATCTTAACTGGTTTTCCACCATTTTTTTCAACTGCAAGATCAATTGCTACATCAAGATATAAATTTGCTGGAGCTAGAACTGCAAATAAATATTTGTATCCTTTGGTGAATAACGATCTAGATGCACCGTTTGCTTCAACCATAGGAACTTCATATTTTTCAGTCACAGGCGCCATAGCTTTTGTAAGTCCTGAGCTATATGGTCCAAGCATGAACTGAACACCATCTTGTTGGATTAATCTTTCTGCAAGTTGAGCTGCTCTTCCTGAGTTTGATTCATCATCGTAATAAATGATTTCAAATTTGTAAGTTTTCCCACCAACTTTAACACCACCCATGCCGTTAATTCTGTCAACTGCTAAGTTATAGCCGTTTTGAGTATGAACACCATTAGATGAATATTTTCCAGTCAATGAAACTGCTGCACCTAAAATAATTTTATCCCCAACAACTTTCGCAAAAGATATTGTTGAAGCTGAAATTAAAAGGGCAATAGCAGAAACTAAAGTAATAAGTATATTTCTGATTTTCATTTTATTTTCCTCTATTAGTTTTTAATTTAAAAATTAATTAAACTCCTAAATCATAGAATAAACAAGTCTGTAATAAAAAATGCGACTTAATACTTTTGAATAAAAGCTATGATTATTGCAATTACTATCAATACACACGCTGAAATTGTGTTTATAACTTTTGGATTTGCTTTAATCCAAACAATTAATTTTCTAGCAAGTACAGCGTAAGCAATTAAAGATAAAAAATCTAACACTACATAAGTAGTGATCAAAATAAGAAATTGAAAAATATAATTTGAATTAAAATCAATAAACTGTGGAAAAATTAACGGAAAGAACATCCAAGCCTTAGGACTTGTTCCTGCAACTAAAAAACCATCTTTAAAAAAAGAAAAAAAACTTTTAGATGAAATATTTTTTGAATTAATATCTTTTGGTCTTGACTTATAAATATCGTAAGCAAGATAGATTAAATAAGCAATTCCAATCCACTTAAATGTATTTAAAAAATTTGGGTTATCAACAAAAAAGGATCCAAGAACAAAGATTACTAAAGTTGCCTGAATAATATTTGCAGTGATATCTCCAAGAGCTGTCCAAATACATTTTTGAACTCCATAATTCATTGAATATGAAATGATCACAATTCTAGGTGTTCCAGGTGTAATAAATAAAAATAATATTATCTGAAGAAAAAGAAAGTAATTTAAGGGGAACATTTTAATCGTTTGGATAGTCCTAAAAAAACCGGGAGCTAAAGATGGCTAAATAGGACTATCGTGAAGTTATAATAGCATGAGCCCAAATAGAATGCATTAATCATTTTTTTCAAATATAAGGGATTTATGAAAAAAAAAGGTCACACCCCCATAATTAGAGTTAAAAATCCAAAACCCCATATATCAGATCCTGACTGGATAGTCTGGGCTGCTTGGGCAGACCGTATTACTTTTGAGGAAATTGAGCAAAAGACCGGAAAGACAGAAGCTGAGGTTATTAAGATTATGCGTAGATCTATAAAACCAGTTTCTTTTAGATTGTGGAGAAAAAGAGTTAATCAAAAAAGCATTAAACACAGAAAAAAGTTTGAATATTCCAGAAAAGAAATAACTAGCAAAATTAAAAAGAATGATTATTTATAACTTATGAAAAACGTAACAATTTATACAGGTCCACTTTGCAATTTTTGTGATGCAGCAAAAAAATTATTAACTAGAAATAATGTTGTATATAAAGAAATTAATATTGCAACGGTTGATGGTGCAATGGATGAAATGATTTCAAAAGCTAATGGTAAAAGAACAATTCCTCAAATCTTTTTTAATGATCAGCACGTTGGTGGTTACGATGATGTTAGAGCTTTAGAAAAAAGCGGTGAACTTAAAGATTTAATTAAATAAATATTTAATCGATAACTGTTGCAGTAACATCAGGTTTTCCACCATACAGTCCTTGGTTTTGAGTGATTGCAGCTGCACAGCCACCACTTGAACCCTCATAAGCTAGTGCACTTGAAGTTCCAAAAGCAAGTTTTAATGTTGGAATTTTTCCTGGCTCTAGTTTTAATGCTTTTGTAAAAGCACCTCTATATTGAAAAAATTCGTCATCATTATCAACTGTTCCAGCAGCTTGCGCTGTTCCTGTTCCATCTCCTGCACTAATACTATTTATTTCATCACCTAAACCACTTATAGTCATTGCCATATACATTGTGACTTCAGCTAAATCGCCAGCGGAAACGCTTCCGACAACATTTTTGGAAATATCCCCGCTATCCGTTGCTGTGTAACACGTTTGTGAACCATCATTTAAAGAACCTTTAATTGTAACCGCTCTTTTCATTGTTACTTGATAATATGTATAGCTTGTTCCAAAAGGAACTGCACTAAAGTTTCCATAACTTGCAGCTGCTACACCAGCTGTTGTAGCTGCTATATCAATCGTCCCAGAATCGCCAGAACCAACAACTAAAGGAGATAAACAAGTTGAAGCACTACTACCATCTGCACATAGCTCCAAATATGTCATTGTAATTTTATATGAGGTAGCTTCTCCAGTTGCACTAACTGCATAGCTTTTGTTTGATAGAAAAACTAAAACTAATAGAGAAAAAATAAATTTAATTTTTTTCATAATTATTTACTTGTTACAATAATTGATCCTTGTATTTCTACGACCATCTTATTCCTCCTTCTAACTTTTTCCTTTAATTTATGATCCATTTTTCTTTTTTCAAACATGTCATTTGATAAACCATCAGACATAACCATAGTTTTTTCTTTTGGTGGATAAATATAATTAATATTTAAAGAGGTCTCGTCATCAACTCCAGTTAAAGAAGATTGGTCTAAACTCGCTACAACTTCAACAGAATTTGAAACGTCTAATTCTAAAGAATAAATATTACCTTTTGTGTCACTTGATGCTTTTTCTGATTCCCATTTATAACCATTATAATTAATTCTTGCCCATGGAGCTCTTGGAATTTGTGATGTCAAATTATAGTCCCAACCTGATAAAACTTGTTCTGTATCACCATTTACAGCTTTAGAATTTGAAATTTTTGTATAGCTGTTTGCAGTTAAATCTAAAATTGAACCTTTAGCCTCTATACCTAGACCTAATCTTGATTGTCCATTTATTAATTCTCTATCGTAGAATGTATTAGCTCCAAACATAAAATTTTTATCTTCTGATAATTTTCTGTAACCCAATCCTAAATTTCCTATAATTCTTCCAGAACTATTTATCTCTTGGTTCATTAAACTAAATTGAGTAAAAAAATTTGAATTATCAGTAGCTTCAATATCTCTTACACCTAGTATTGAAAAATTTAGCTGATCCTCATCACCATCATTATAATCTAAAGATACTTCTGTAATACCTTCACCAGGAATTAAATTAGATATTTTTTCAGCTGCTTTATCTAGAGCTTGTGATGCTACATCTGCATTAGTTGCAGTAGAGATAAGTAAAGCAAGAATTGGTATTAAAATTTTATTCATCACTGTAATATTTATAGTAAATAATTACATTAGATATAGATAAATAACCTAAAATGAGTTTTTAAATGACTAAAACTAGATCTTTTTTAAGTTGCTACCTTTAAGCTTCTTTAAATTTTTCAAGCAAAGCAAAAATATCTTTTCCATCAGCCTTGCCTAATGGTTCGATTGTTTCTTTAAATTTTTTACCTAAACTTAACCCTTCTGATTTAGAATAATATAATAATCGTCTATTACATAATTTTTCTAATTTTCTTCTTACTGTTTCTTGAGACATTAATAAATTTTCTGAGACTGCAAAAATCGTCAATTTTCTATCTTGCATTAATTGTTTATTTTCTTCTGTTTCAGTTTCAGCGAAGGTTTCTGTCCAATCTAATGTTTTACCTTTACTCATAGTTTGAAAAAGAAAATGTGAATATACTGTTAATAAAATCATGTGACTTTCATAATCATGTTTCACAAGTTTTTTTACATTTAAAAAATGATTAATATGATGAGATATTGTTGAATATATTAATTTATTATTTATTGATTTAATCACGACTTAAAGCAGGTTTTCTTTAAAGAAATTTATAAACTGAGGTAGATATTCTTCACCATGCTTACCTCCTACCATTGCACCTCTTTTTAAACATTTTTCTTTCTTAAACATTTTAAAAACTAATTTCATTGTTTTCTTTGGTTCTTCTTCAGTTGCTTTTATCCATTCTGCTTGAGAAGCAAAAAGTTTATATTTCTTTAAACCTAAATCAACTATTGGCCCAGTTACATTTCCTTCATTATCTATACGAACAGCAGGACAAGTGTGCATAGTCATTGCCTTTACTTTTTTTGGTTTAAAACCTCCATGCCAATCATGATGCCAACCTTCCTTAATATCAATTTTTATTTGTCCTGGTTTAGCTTTAATTTTTTTTACATGCTCTTCACAAGGTTTGGCCAAAGTAAGATTATCTATACTTCCATGAACATAAAGCATTTTAGTATTACTTGTAATTTCTGGTTCTAAAAATAAACCTGCCATTCTACATTCGGCTGCTTCCCCTACTATTGCATCAAAACCCTCTGTCCCTTCTAAAAATAAAGATGTAAATTTAATATCAGAAACCATAAGAGCATTAGTTCCCCCTCTTGAATGTCCAGTTAGACCTATCTTGCCATTTGATCTTGGATGATTTTTTAAAACTTTATAAGCCATCATTGTGTCAATTGCTGCAGAAGCAATTGTAGCATTGGATTGATCTCTCCATGTACTTGTCACCCCTCTGCTACAAAAGTTATCTATAAACATTACGCCAATTCCCAAATCTAAAAGTTTTTTTTGGCCACTATTTATAAACTCACTAAAGATATAAGCATCTGCTCCACCACTTGCATGTGCCCAAATAACAATCGGAACTTTACCTGATCCCTCAGGTAATAATAGATAGCTAGTAATTTCTATTGGATGTTTTTTATGTGCACCAACAATTACAGCTCTTTGATCAAAGCCTGTATAAGAATTAAATTTAATAAACTCACCTCCTGGAAATACTTTAGAAGCTGGTACTAAAAGAGATTTTTTTTTAGAACAGTGCTGTTTAGGGCTAAACTCTTTTATATTAATCTTTTTTTTATAATGGTCTGCATAAACGCTTGTTGTAAATAAAACTGTTATTAATATTAAAATTATTTTGTTCATAAAATTTGAAACCTAAATTGGGTTAACAATAACCCTATTAGATTAAAGTGTCTAATAATCAAAAATATCTTGACCCACTCTGCTGCTTTAGATAATTTCATAACCTTAAAACCCTTAGACTCAGCTTTAGATATGTTCTTTGAATCTTCTCGTAAAGCTATTACAATATTGCTTATTCCACTGTCTTGTAAGTTTAATGCATGAGCTTGGGCTTGATTACCAAAACCAAATATTGCGATTCTTTTATTATTAATTAAGTCTATTTTTGAGTCACTTTGAGATTTATTATTTTTTGTTTTTTTTTCAGAATTAAATATATCGAATAAACCCATAACTATATTTTAACTTTGATTAATTTAGATACATTCATGAACCCAGACCCTACCAAGCCTCTAATCAGGTGTCTAGGTAATGGAATGATTGCCCCTGATCCGCGGTCAAAACTGTGCTATTCTTGGTCCTTTATGAATTGAATAACATTTACGGCATATTGGACCTGTGTTTAGGTTACCTTCTCCAAATTCCATAGTAATAGTTGCTTGAACTTGCTCGTGGTCTCCACAATTTATACAACGATCAATAGTTGGTGCTGTTGAATTTTCTGTTAGTGATGAATGACCTTTGGACCAACTCATATTGAAATATTTTTTGGTAGAATTTTTGTAGAATATTTTTTTATTTATTTTTTAAAATAAAATTTTTTTTAAGTTAAAGGAATCTTTATTTCTATTTTATACCCGAAATCTATTTAGTTGTGACTAGCTGTCTAAAACCTTAATCTTTACAGCTATATAATCTAAAGGTTAAACTATATGAATGGATCGTGTTTAAGAGTCCAAAACTACGTTCTAAACGCGAGTGGTACCTCTTCGAGTCCGTTCGGCTATGCAAGAACGAACGGAGCAACAGCGACGTTCTTAGGAGCTCCGACAGAAAAAATACAACTCCAACGAGTCATTTGCTTATAATAAATACAAAATAATGATGAAAGATATACAGGTAATTTAGGATTTGGAAAAAGAATTCTAAGTGATGATAAAACTCTAATAACAGGTTTTAATACTTTTTTAGATCATGATGATCATGGTAATACAAGAGCAAGTATAGGTGCGGAATTAAAAGGAGCTGTTTTAGAATTAACATCTAATTATTATATGGGTATTAGCAATGGAACAGATGAAAAAGTTTTATGAAAATTGATTTTTACTATGGGTAATTTCTATTCTTTAAACTTAAAGGTTAAACAAACACCGTTATTACAATACCTTTTACCTGTTGGCTTAGGTCCATCTTCAAAGATATGTCCATGATGTCCACCACATTTTTTACAATGATATTCTACTCTCTCATAACCTAATAGAGTGTCAGTTTTAGTTTCAAAAGCATCAGGTAAAGAATCGTAAAATGATGGCCAACCTGAACCACTTTCGTATTTTGAATTTGAATCAAATAATTTTTCACCACAGTTTGTGCAGTGATAACTGCCTTCTCTCTTCTCATGATTTAACTCACTAGTTCCTGGCGCTTCAGTACCATCTTCAAATAAAATTAGTTTTTGTTCCGCAGTAAGATCTGGATTAATTTTTTTTGTCATAAATTTATTCTATTACTCTTAAAGGTTTACCGGCAACACACGCCTCTAAGTCTTCAATCATCTGTGTATAAAAAATACTATAATTTTCTGCAGTAACATAACCAACATGAGGCATTAATAATGCATTTGGTAAAAATCTTAATTTATTACCTTCTGGCAAAGGTTCTTTTTCATAAACATCTAATCCAGCACCAGCAATAACATTGGTTGATAGTGCAATAATTAAATCATCTTCATTGATAATGTTTCCTCTAGAAGTGTTAACTAAAAAAGCAGTTTTCTTCATTGTGTCTAGCTCCTTTAATTTTATTAAATCTTTATATCTCTCTCCACCTTGAACGTGAATGGATAGAAAGTCAGAATTTTGAAGTAAGTCTTCTTTGCTACAAGGTAATACGTCTAATTCTTTACATGTATCTAGGTTTAAATTTTCACTCCAAGCCATAACTTGCATGCCAAAAGCTTTACCAATTTTTGCAACTTGTGATCCAACCCTTCCAAGTCCAACTAACCCTAAAATTTTTCCCTTAAGCTCAAAGCCAATAGTTGACTGCCAATAACCTTGGTACATATTGTCAATTTCTTCTTTAAAGTTTCTAGCTAAACCTAAGATTAAACCCCAAGTTAATTCAGATGTACCTGAAAAACCAATCTCAGTTCCACATACTATAATTTTTCTTTTTTTAGCTGCCGCTAAGTCTATAGCCTTATTTCTTGATCCACTTGTTATGATGTATTTAAGATCATTAAGGTTATCGATTAAATTTTTAGTAATTGGAGTTCGCTCTCTCATTATTAATAGTGCTCCAAAATCTGATAATTGCTCTATCGCATCAGCTTCATCTTCAAACGGCTCACTGAATATTTTAAATTCATATTCTCCTGATAGTTTTTTTAAATCAACAAACTCATGAGAAACATTTTGATAATCGTCTAAGATAGCAACTTTAAGCATTTTTAATCTTTCTATTTGATAAAAGGATTCCGGTTAAAATAAATATTGCGCCTAACATATGATAAAACATAAATTTTTCATTAAAAATAATCATGGCCATAATTGCACTTAATATAGGCATCATATGCAAAAAAACACCCGCACGATTAGCTCCAATTAAAGAAACGCCCTTTATCCAAAAAATAAAAGAAGCAAGACCTGGAAACAACACTACATAAAACAAAATCATTAAAAAATTTTGATCTAGAATAATTCTATAACCCATTTGATATTCTATAAAATATATTGGAATTAAAAAAATAAAGCCAAATGAAATTACCACTTCCAATAATGGTAATTGGGATAGTTCATGTTTTTTTTTCTTTAATAATGCGGAATAAGTGGCCCAAGACAGCATTCCAAAAACCATTGTAATGTCACCCTTATTAAAATCTAAATTTATTAATATTCCGAGGTTTGCCTTAGTTATAATTAAAATAACTCCAATAAAAGAGCAAGTAACCCCCGATATTTGAAAAGTATTAGTTTTTTCAATCTTTAGAATTGATGAAATAAAAATAATCATCACTGGTATTGTTGATATCATTAATACTCCACTGATAACTTGAGTAAAATTTAAAGAATAATAAACAATTGAATTAAATATGGTGACACTCGTTATTCCAAGAACGGTATAATATTTATAATTTTCTAAAATATAGTTTCTTTTTTTTAATATTTCCTGAATTGTAAATGGAGCTAAAATTAACCAAGCAAAAAGCCATCTATAAAAATTTAATGAAAAAGGTGGGATTTGATATTGACTAGCAAATTTTCCAACCAAAAAATTACCAGACCAAAATAGAGTTGCTAAAAATAAAAAAATATAAGCAACATTATTCTTATTTGTCACCTAACTGAACCTAAGAGAGCTATATGGTTTTAAATCTAAATTTGTATTTTCTTCAGCAATCATTCCTGAGATTATTTTCCCTGAAATTGGTCCTAAAGTCCATCCTAAATGATGATGACCAAAACAATAAAAAACATTTTTATGTTTTTTTGAAGGTCCTATTATAGGTAGATAATCTGGCAATGTAGGCCTAAAGCCTAACCATTCATCTTCGTGTTCAGGTAAATCACCCATCATATATTTTGCATTATTAATTAAATTTTTAACTCTTGATTTAGATAATGGATTTTCTAATCCCCCAAATTCAACTGTGCCTACCACTCTAAGCCCTTGCTCCATTGGCGTAATACCAAATCCTCTATTTTGGAAAATTACAGGTCTGCTTAAAAGATGATCACAATCTTTAAAATGAACATGGTATCCTCTTTCAGTATCAAGAGGTATTTTTTCATCTAAATTATCTGTTAATTTTTTAGAAAATGAACCACAAGCAATAACAATTTTATCAAAAAGAAAACTTTGGGTTTCAGCTTTTATAACTGGTTTTTCATCATTAAAAGTTATGTCTTTGATATTCATCTTTAAAAATTTGCCCCCCTTTTTTAAAAAAAGTTCGTATAGCTTTAAAAGTATTTTTTTAGGGTTTCTAGCGTGTCTACCGTGTTGATAATAAACACCTCCGTGGTAAATAGGTTTTATATTTGGTTCTAAATCATGAATTTCTTTCGGTGTTACTACTTGTTGGTCTACACCAAGCTCATTTCTAACTTTAATTTCAAGCTCTCTACTTTTTAAACTTTGATCGTTCCAAATATATAGAATACCTTTTTTTTCAACTAATCCTCCAAGTTCAATTTCATCAAATAACTCATCGTAAGCAGGTAATGCTAAATCTAAAATTTGATGCATGTTTTTGGCTGTGTGCATCATTCTATCAGTAGTACAGTTCCTTATAAATTTTAAAAACCACGGGAGCATTTTTGGAACATAGTTCCATTTAAGAGCAAGTGGGCCAGTTGAACTTAAAAGCATTGCTGGAACATCAGTTAAAACATCAGGTCTATTTATTGGTACAGATGCATATGGAGAAAAATGACCCGCATTACCATAAGATGCAGCAGGACTACCAGGTTCATCTCTGTCAAAAATCGTTACGTTAAAACCTTTTTTTTGTAAAAATAGTGCATTGGAAATACCTTGAATACCAGCGCCTACAATTCCAATTTTTAATTTCTTTTCCATAACACTCTATATAATTCTTAAATTTAAATATTCTCGCGACAAATTCGACAACTAAAGTATTAAAAGACTTAAGCTATTAGCTGTTTATGATTAATGTTTGCACTCATGACAATTCCAAATCCAATCATTGTTGCTAGCATTGAGGATCCACCGTATGACATAATGGGTAATGGTGATCCAACTATAGGGAGTAAACCTAAAACCATCGACATATTTACTGTGACATAAAAAAATATTGCAGATCCATAACCATAGCAAAAAAGTTTAGCAAAATAACTTCTTGAGATTGCACCAATTCTTAAAACTCTATAAATAACAATTATATAAATTAGCAATAAGCCTAATGACCCTAGAAAACCTTGTTCTTCAGCAAATAATGTAAAAATAAAATCAGTATGCTTTTCTGGTAGAAATTCTAAATAACTTTGAGTACCTTTTAAAAACCCCTTTCCATTTAATCCACCCGATCCAACAGCTATTTTAGATTGAATAATTTGATATCCCGCTCCTAATGGATCACGATCAGGATTAAGAAATGTTAAAATTCTTGATTTTTGATAGGGTTTTAAAAATGCAATAGCAAAAGGCATTGAGATCAATAAAGCTATGAAAGAATATATAAAATACTTAATATTTATTCCTGCAAGCCATATAACAACTAGGCCACTTAGTGCAATTAAAATTGAGGTTCCTAAATCAGGCTGAGTAATAACGAGCATGATTGGTAAAATTAAAATCACCAAAGCAATAAACATAACTTGAAAGTCATTAATTTTGTTGGGTTGTATTCGATGATAATATTTTGCAAGACATGCTATTATTGCAATCTTCATCAATTCAGATGGTTGTAAATTAATAAAATATAGATTTATCCATCTTTGAGACCCTGAAGATTTGATGCCATACAAAGATGCCCAAACTAATAAAGATAAAATTGCAATATAAAATACATACGCAAAGTAATGCCAAAATTTTATATTTAAAAATGATATAAAAACCATCATCGTAAAAAAAATTAAAAATTTTGATATATGGCTTTTACTATGAAATAAAATTTCTCCTCCATCAGTTGAGTACATAGACAAAGAACTAATTAAACCAAGCAATAAAATACAGGTTAGCAAAATATAATCCAAGTTTTTTAATTTCTGAAAAAAAGTTTGCTGTGTATTAAATGAATTATATTGCATTTATATTTTTATAGCTTTTTGAATTCTGGTTTGCTCTCTAAGTTCGTGCCTATCTATAATTAACTTAAAGAGTTTTTTTGCAATCGGTGCTGCTGTTGAACTTCCTGATCCACCATGCTCAACAACAATACTTAATGCATACCTTGGATCTTTATATGGCCCAAAAGCTATATACAATGCGTGATCTCTTTCATCATAGGGAATTTGAGATGTATTTAGGTCAAGCTCTCTTGCTGCTTGAGTTATTCTTCTAACTTGTGATGTTCCCGTTTTTCCAGCAAATTGATATTTTGGATCTTCAATTCTAGATGAATAAGATGTTCCTCTAACTTCATTGGTTGAAGCAAACATTGCTTCTCGAACTAATTTTATATTTTTAGAGTTTTTAAATAGACGATCGTGTTCCTTCTTATTTGAAAATCCCAAAAGTTCACTCGCTTCCTGTAATCCATTATTTTTTTCATCTAAATTTTTAGCATTTTTATTCATTATAAATTTAATGTCCTCTGCTGTTTTAATATTTTCTTCCACTATTATTTTTGGATAAATTTTAAATCCACCGTTTGCAAGTTGGGCTGTCATTTGACATAATTGTAAAGGCGTAGTTTGAGTATAACCTTGTCCAATACCTGTAATTAATGTTTCACCTATAACCCAACCTTTTCCTAAATTATTTTTTTTCCATTTAGTGTCAGGAATCAATCCTTTTTTCTCATTATTAAATATTTCACCTAAAACTTTTTCACCAAGACCAAATTTTAAAGATGTTTCTTTTAAACGATCTACACCAAGCTTTCTTGCAATTTCATAAAAATATGTGTCGCAAGACTGTTTCATTGCACTTTTTAAATTTACAACACCATGACCTTTTTTTTTCCAGCAATGATAAGTTTGGCCATACATTTCAATTTTTCCCTTACAGTTGACTATAAAATTTTCATTAATAATTCCATTTTCTAGGGCAGATAGAGCCACTATCGGTTTAATCGTTGAGCCAGGTGAATATAAACCTGATAAAGTTTTGTTAACCAATGGTTTTAATGGATTATTTCTAATTAACTGCCAGTCGTCTTGATTAATTCCAAAAAGAAATAAGTTAGGATCAAATGAAGGTGAAGATTGCATCGCTACAATTTCACCTGTGTAAATATCCATGACACTTATTGAGCCTGCCATATCCTTTAAAAGTTCATTACATAACTTTTGAATTTCTGTGTCTACGGTGAGTTGGATCGTTTTACCATTTAATCCATCTGTATAATCAAGTTGACTAATTCTTTTTCCATATGCGTTAACTTCATATCTTTGAATGCCATTAGTACCAATCAATTCATTTTCAAAAGTTTTTTCTAAACCAGTTTTTCCAACTTTAAGACCTGGTACGTGCTTACTTTTTATCATCTCATTGTTTAAAAGGTCTTTCTCACTAGCCTCACTAACATAGCCCAAAATATGGGTATACTTATCATTAAATGGATAGTTACGAGAAACAGATAGAACTGGTTTTGCTCCAACTAAATCATGCAAGAAATAATTAACTTTTGTGAACTGTTCCCAGGTTAGATTTTTAGAAATAATTAATGTTTCCCAAGGTTTTTGTTTATTTTTTTTTCTTATTATTTTTTCATATTCACTATTATTAAGGTTTAAAATTTCTTTTAGCCTTACCATTAAATATTTAAAATCTTCTACCTCTTCAGGAATAACGTGCAATTGATATACCTTTAGATTACCAGCAATAATATTTCCAAAATAATCTAAAAATTCACCTCTAATCGGAGGCAGTCTCCATTCACGTAATCTATTTTTATCGGATAGAGTTAAATATTTTTTATTTTCTGTGATTTGTAATGAAAATAATCGTGCTATTATTCCTGCAAATACAATAACCTTTGCTGCACCAATAATAAACATTCTTCTATTAATGGTTTGATTTTTCTTAACTCCAAAATTTTCACCTAACATTATTACTGCCCACAAAGTAATTTTCAAAAATATCAAATAGACTTGAAAATAAAAAATACAACAAAAATGTGTATGTAATATTTATTATTTGATCAAAGTAATTTAACTCATAATTAAAAATAAAATTTAAAGCCACAAATAATAATGAATTTACAATCAAAATTGTAATAAGAAAAAATATACCATCTTTTATTAAGCTTGGTCTTAAAGTAATATTTCTAAGGTAAGAGGCTGCAACACAAATGATTAAATATATTAAGCTGGTTAGTCCAATAGGAGTGCCCCCTACAACATCATTAAATAAACCTGCTATAAATATATAACTATACCCTAAGCTTTCACTTTTTTTTACACTGTAATAAAAAATTAAAATATAGGAAAAATTAAATGAAAAATATTTTAAACCTAAATGGTTAAAATCATAATCATTTAAAATGGATACAAAAAGTAAGATTAACGGTATTTTTGAAGATATGGTATTAATGAAATTATTGTTGCTCAGCTCTGTCATTCAGCCTCATTTTTTATAAATGAAAAAATCTGTACAAATCTTAATTGAGAAAAATCTGAAAAAAATTCTACTTTTTTTCCATCATCTAAAAAGTTACTATTTATTCTGCCTATTGGTATTCCTGCTTTAAATAAACCACTAGTGCCTGATGTATAAATAATAGACTGACTTTGAATTTCTTTATACTTTTTAGTATATTGAATAACACCATGATCCTCTCCTGTTCCAGATAGTATTGATAATAATCCATCAGGCTCCAAAGTAACTGGTATCTTACTATTCAAATCTGATAACAATAATACTCTTGATGACAAATAATTAACCTCAACAACTTTCCCTACAAGATATTCCCCGTCCATTGCAATCATTCCTAGATAAAGACCCTGTTTGCTTCCTTTATTAATAATAATTGATTTTAAAAATGGACTTCCTTTGTCGCTTAAAACTTTAGCAACTACAGCGTCTGATTCACTCACGTAGTCATCAATTATATTTTTTAATCTTTGATTTTCTAAAATAATAAATTTATTTGACAAATCTTTTGATTTTAACTTTGCTAATTCAGATTTATTTTTTTCATTTTCTTTATAAAGGTTTGTGTGATTTTGAATTGTAAAATAGCTATCTTTTATAAAGTTTTCTGGTCCTGATACAATAAAAGAGGATCTGTATACTATTTCTTTAATGGTTATTTTCACATAGTTTATAGCTTTAAAGTTTAAACTACCTAGAATTAAAAAAATTATAGAAAAAAGAATTAAACTCAACAATGAAAACCTTTGTTGCGCTCCTTTTTTTAAGAAAGCAGACCTTATTGCAATTACAAAATCATCTCTGCTTGTTTCCATTGTTTCTAATATTCAGATAGCATAGTAGAGAAGATCTCTTCTTGCTCTAAAGCTTTTCCTGTGCCAATTGCAACACATGCTAAAGGGTCATCAGCTATGAAAACTGGCAATCCTGTTTCTTTAGAAAACCTTTTATCAATATTTTTAAGTAATGCTCCCCCACCAGTCAGTGTTAATCCCATATCAACTAAATCAGCGGATAATTCAGGCGGTGTGTTTTCTAGGGCATCTTTTATTCCATTCACCATGTCTTTAAGAATATCATTTAATGCCTCAGCAGTATCTTCTTCAGTAATGTTTACCTCCTTAGGTGTTCCAGATCTTAAATCTCTACCTTTTACCGCATAAGTATTATTATTCGATGGAATAGCAGTACCGATTTCTTTTTTTATTTTCTCAGCAGTACTATCTCCAATCAGAAGATTATATTCTTTTCTCATGTAGGTAACTAGTGCCGTATCCATTCCGTCTCCTGCTATTCTTAATGATTTAGAATAAACAAGACCTCCTAGTGACATAACAGCTATCTCTGTAGTACCTCCGCCAATATCAACAACCATTGATCCTGTTGCTTCTGAAATTGGAAGACCCGCTCCAATCGCCGCTGCAATTGGCTCTTCAATTAATTGAACTCTTCTGGCTCCTGCTGCTAGTGCACTGTCTTGAATTGCTTTTCTTTCAACTGGTGTAGATCCAGTAGGAACGCAAATTAAAATTCTAGGGTTTGCAAAAGTTTTATTCTTGTGAACTTTTTTAATAAAATGTTTAATCATTTCTTCAGTCACTATAAAATCTGCTATCACTCCATCTCTTAAAGGTCTAATGGCACTAATATTTCCAGGAGTTCTTCCAAGCATTGTTTTTGCTTCATCCCCAACAGCTAAAACAGTTTTTTTCCCGTAGCTCTCAGCTATAGCGACAACAGATGGTTCATTTAAAACTACGCCTTGTCCTTTTAAAACAACAAGTGTATTAGCGGTTCCTAGGTCAATCGCCATATCTTGACTCCAAATACTAGTTAAATTTTTAAACCATTTAGACATCTTATATTCCCTTCACTTTCTGAGTTTCATGCTCTATTGGAGCAGTTTTTTTTCTTTTAATTATCATTTTATTTAAAGCACTTAAATAAGCATTGGCTGACGCTACCAATGTGTCGGTGTCAGCTGCTTGTCCTACAGTAGTTTTTCCTTCTTCTTCAATTCTAACGCTAACAGTTGCTTGGGCATCGGTACCTTCAGTAACAGCGTGAACTTGATATAGCTGTAACTTAACATCATGCGGGTACAAAACTTTTATGCATTTGAAAATTGCATCTACAGGACCATCTCCTGTTTCTGAGGTTGATTTAACCTCACCATAAACATCAAGGGTCATTTCTGCTTTTTGTGGCTCACCTGTCCCTGCAAAAACTTTTAATGACTTTAAATTAATTACATATTTATCTAAAATCATACTGTCATCAACTAATGCTGCAATATCGTCATCATAAACATGTTTTTTCTTATCTGCTAAAATCTTAAACTTACCAAAAGCAGTTTGAATTACATCATCTGTAACATTTGCATAACCAAGGTCATTTAATTTTTCTTTGAATGCGTGTCTTCCAGAATGTTTTCCCATCACTAATGAAGTTTTTTTAACACCCACACTTTCTGGTGTCATAATCTCATATGTTTCTCTATTTTTAAGCATTCCATCTTGGTGAATGCCCGCTTCATGAGCAAAAGCATTTTTTCCAACAATTGCTTTATTAAATTGTACTGGGAAAGTTGCGTTAGAGACAACTTTTGATGCTTTGCTTAATAATTCAGTTTTAATACCTGTTGTATAAGGCATCAAGTCGTTTCTTGTTTTTATTGCCATTACAATTTCTTCAAGTGCCGCATTACCGGCTCTTTCGCCTATTCCATTAATTGTACATTCAACTTGTCTAGCACCTGCGGAAACTCCAGCTAAAGAATTTGCAACAGCTAATCCTAAATCATTATGACAATGGACAGATAATATAGCCTTATCTATATTTGGAACTTTATTTTTTAATGTTGTGATTATTTTTATAAATTCAGAAGGAGTTGTGTAACCAACAGTATCTGGAATATTTATTGTAGTTGCACCACAACTTATTGCAAGTTCAACTGACTTACACATATAATCCATATCAGTTCTTGTTCCATCTTCACAAGACCATTCAACATCATCTGTTAAGTTTCTTGCATAAGTAACACTTTCTTTTATCGCATCTAGAACCTGTTCAGGTGATTTGTTTAACTTATGTTTCATGTGCAAAGGACTTGTTGAAATAAAAGTATGAATTCTAAATCTTGGAGCAGCTTTTAATGCTTCATAACATGCATCTATGTCTTTTTTACTAGCTCTTGATAACCCACATGGAATTGAATTTTTTAAAATTTTACTTATTGCTGTTACAGCTTCAAAATCACCTGGTGATGCAATAGGAAAACCAGCTTCGATAATATCAATTCCTAGTTCATCAAAAATTCTTGCAATTTGGATTTTTTCTTCAAGACTCATTGATGCACCTGGTGATTGCTCACCATCACGCATTGTTGTGTCAAATATAAAAACTTTATCTTTGTCGCTCATAGCCAATAATTTTAGAAAAACTATAATACAATCTATAATAGAGATTGCAAAATAATTGTTATATTTTGGCTACACTTTTAGGTCGATTTGGGTTTTTATTAAAAATTAACTCTTATCGCTATCTATTAATTTCTTCTTACCAATCCAAGGCATCATTGCTCTAAGCTCGGCACCCACTTTTTCAATTGGATGATCCGCAAGATCTTTTCTCATTTTTAAAAAGTTCTTCTGCCCACCTTCGCACTCTTTCATCCAATCTTTAGTAAATTTACCAGATTGAATATCAGCTAGGACTTCTTTCATCCTTTTTTTACTTTCACTATCTACAATTTTTTTACCAGATACATATTCGCCATATTCTGCTGTGTTTGAAATGGAGTAATTCATATTGGCAATTCCACCTTCATAAATTAAATCTACTATCAGTTTTACTTCATGTAGACATTCAAAGTAGGCCATTTCAGGTTCGTATCCAGCTTCAGTTAAAGTTTCAAAACCGTTTTTAATTAACTCAACTAATCCACCACAAAGTACAGATTGCTCACCAAATAAATCAGTTTCACACTCATCTTTAAAAGTTGTTTCAATAATACCTGATTTTCCACCACCGATCGCTGAAGCATAGGATAATGCAAGATCTCTTGCTTTACCTGTTCCATCTTGGTGAACAGCAAATAAACATGGCACCCCGCCTCCTCTTTCAAATTCACTTCTAACCAAATGTCCAGGTCCTTTTGGTGCAACCATAAATACATCCAAGTCTTTTCTTGCATCAATAAGCTTGTAATGAATATTTAATCCATGAGCAAAAGCTAAACTTGTTCCTTCTTTAATTCTTTGTTCAATATGATTTTTATAAATTGAAGCTTGTAATTCATCTGGCGTAAGTATCATTGCAACCTCTGCCCATTCAGCAGCATCTGACATATTCATTACTCTTAATCCTTTAGATTCTGCTTTTGCTTTACTTGCCGAACCATCTCTAAGAGCTACAACAACCTCTTTAGCTCCACTATCTTTTAAATTTAATGCGTGTGCATGTCCTTGACTACCATAACCAAAAATTGCTATTTTTTTGCTCTTAATTAAATCTACATCTGCATCTTTTTCATAAAACATTTTCATCTTTTTTCTCCTTTATAATTAATTAAAAATTTCTGCGCCTCTAGTCATTGCAACCGCTCCAGTTCTTGAGGCACTAACAAGACCAAATGGTTTTAAATTTTTTGTCACCTTATCTATCTCTCTTCTTAATGCTGTTATTTGAATTACAGCAGATTTATTTGTTTGATCTAATATAACTGGACTGTATTTTTTACAAGCATTTAAAGCTTTATTAATTTTGTTAGGATTTGCAACAATTTTTAATAGTGCCATCTCTTTAAATATGACATTTTTATCTTCTCTTTTAAAATTTCCCACTTTGTGAACTGGAACTAACTTTTTTAATTGTAATACAATTTGTTCTATAACCTGGGGTGTTCCAGTAGTTACAATGGTAATTCTAGAAAGATTTTTTTTGTGATCTACTTCTGCAACTGCTAACGATTCAATATTGTAGCCTCTACCTGAAAATAGTCCAACCACTCTTGATAATACACTGGCTTCATTATCGACCCAAACAACAATTATATGAGTATCAATTTTACCTAATTTGCTAGGTGTGCTGTATGCTGATTTAGATTTTGTCATTTAAACTAATGCTTTTCCTTTGCCTGTAATTTTATTTTCTTCTTGGTCTTTGGGGCCTAATAACATTTGGTTGTGAGGTTTTCCTGATGGTATCATTGGAAAACAGTTCTCATCTTGATCAACATGACAATCAAAAATTACAGGTCCATCTGTATTAATCATTTCTTCAATCTTTTCATCCAATTCATCTGGATCTTCTGCTCTAATTCCAACACACCCGTAAGCTTCAGCTAATTTAACAAAATCTGGTAATGCTTTTGAATAACTTTCAGAATAGTTTTTTTCATGAAGGAGTTCCTGCCACTGCCTAACCATACCCATATATTGATTATTTAAAATAAATATCTTTACTGGCAGATTGTATTGAACTGCTGTTGACATCTCTTGTATATTCATCAAAATTGATGCTTCACCTGCAATATCAACCACTAATTTCTTTGGGTGAGCTACCTGAACACCTACTGCAGCAGGTAAGCCATACCCCATTGTTCCAAGGCCACCTGATGTCATCCATCTATTAGGTTTATTAAATTTATAATGTTGTGCCGCCCACATTTGATGCTGACCAACCTCTGTAGTTATGTAGGTATCTTGATTTTTTGTTAATTCATAAAGTCTTTGTACCGCATGTTGTGGCTTGATAATTTTATCACTATTAACAAAATTTAGAGATTGTTTTGTTCTCCATTTTTGAATTTGTTGCCACCATTTTGAAATTTTTTGTTTATTAGATTTTTCTAGATTTAAATTTTTCTTTTTTAAAGTTTTTGTTATAGATCTAATGACATCACTAACATCGCCTACAATAGATAAATCAACTTTTACAATTTTATTTATTGATGATGGGTCAATATCAATATGAACTTTTTTAGATTTTGGAGAAAATTCATCTATCTTTCCTGTGATACGGTCATCAAATCTTGCACCTATATTAATTAATAAGTCACAGTCATGCATTGCATTATTGGCTTCAAAAGTTCCATGCATTCCAAGCATTCCTAAAAACTGATTATCATCTCCCGGGTAAGCACCTAGGCCTTGAAGAGTTGAAGTGATCGGAAATCCAGTTATAGAAACAAGTTCTCTTAATAGTTCACTTGCTTTTGGGCCTGAATTAATTACACCACCACCAGTATAAAAAACTGGTCTTGAAGCTTTTTTCATTAAATCAACTAATTGATCAATATCACTTTTCTTAAATCCATTAAGAGATTTTTCTTTTAATTTTATTTTTTTTTTAGGTTTAAAATATTTTGCTTTTGCAAACTGAATATCTTTTGGAATATCAACTAATACTGGTCCTGGTCTTCCAGTTGTTGCAACTTCAAAGGCTTCATGCATTATTCTTGGAAGATCATTAATATCTTTAACTAACCAATTATGTTTTGTGCATGGTCTGGTAATTCCTGTAGTATCACACTCTTGGAAAGCATCTGTTCCAATTAAATGAGTTGGGACCTGACCTGAAATACAAACTAAAGGCACTGAGTCCATGAAGGCATCAGTTAGTGCAGTCACAACATTGGTAGCACCCGGTCCCGATGTAACCAATACAACACCTGGTTTACCTGTTGATCTTGCATAGCCTTCCGCAGCATGACCAGCGCCTTGCTCGTGTCTAACTAAAATATGTTTTATTGATGGATGATTTTTTAACTCATCATAAATTGGGAGTACTGCTCCACCTGGATAACCAAAAATATGTTCTACATTTTGGTCTTTAAGACATTTAAATACAATTTCAGCTCCAGAAAATAATTTTGGCATTTAGGCAATCTATCGGACTTTATGTTAATTGGTCAAGTTTAAGCGATGATTTTTTGAATTTTTTGATATAGCCTGCAATATTGATTGGATTAATTTTTTCCCAAGATGTCATCCTGCTTCTCGCCCATGTGGCTTGTCTTTTGGCGTATTGTCTTGTTTTAATTGAAATTAATTCTTGGGCTTGATCTAAATTAATTTTTTCATCTAAACACTGTGTCAATTCGTCAATCCCAATTACTCTATTTACACTTAAATCTTTTTTGATTTTTGATTTTATAAATTTTTTTACCTCATTTATTGCCCCATCCTCAATCATCTTGATTGTTCTTAGTGATATTCTTTTAATCAAATCTTCTCTTTTAAAGTCAATATATAGTTTTAAAAATTCTCCATCTTTAAATTCAGATTTAGTTTTGTTTAGCCACTCATACATGGAAATTTTTGTAAATGATTTAACTTCAAAAGCTCTAATCGTTCTGTGAGTGTCATTTTGATCAAATTTATCTTTAGCCATAGGATCAATTTTTAAAAGTTTTTTATAAAATTTTTTCTGCCCTTCTTTTTTTTGTATCAATCTAATTTTATTTCTAAACTTAACAGGAATTTTTGGAATTTTAACTAAGCCATCAATTAAAGATTGGAAATACAATCCTGTGCCACCAACTAAAATAGGAATTTTTTTTCTTTTTTTTATTTCTTTAATTTTTTTAATAGCAGTTTTTAACCATTGACCTGTGGAAAATTTTTTATCTAAATCAATAACACCGTACATATGATGTTTAATATTTTTTTTCTCTTCTTTATTTGGTCTAGCAGTAAGAATTTTTAACTGTTTATAAACCTGCATGCTATCTGCATTAATAATTTCACCATTAATCTTTTTAGCAATTTTTACAGCAAAATTTGATTTACCTGATGCAGTAGGACCTGAAATTAAAATAATCTTGGACTGTTTGTCCATTATCAATCTAATTTAACACCAATATATCTTCTTTGGTTTTGATTATTGTAAATTACAATTAAAATTGTTTTTTGATTAGATTTTAGAGCTTTATCAACTATATCTTCAAGATCTTTTATGTATCTAATTTTTTTCTTTTGAGCTTCAACTATTACATCTCCTACATTTAAATAATTAATTGGGCTATTTTTGCCAATATTAGTTAAAACCAATCCTGTTGTTTGATTGGGAAGTTTTCTTTCCTCAATATCTTTTTGATTTAATGGTCTTACTATAATTTTTAAGGATTTAATTTCTGAAATCTCTGGTGTTTCTACTTCAGTTTCTTTTTTTTCTTCTTTGAAATCACTTGATGTTTCTAATCTCCCCAATTTAATTTTTTTTGTAATTTCTTTTTTATTTCTCCAAACTTTAACATCAACAATTTTACCAACTTCTGTTTGTGCTACAATTATTGGCAACTCTTTCATTTCATTAATTATAGTTCCGTTGAATTCTAATATGATATCACCTGCTTTAATTCCTGCTTTATCTGATGGACTTTTTTCAGCAACACTCGCCACTAATGCACCTCTTGGTTCGTCTAATTTTTCAATATCAGCAATTTCTTCTGTTACTACTTGAATTCTAACACCAAGCCATCCTCTTTTAGTTTCACCAAATTCTATTAATTGGCTAACAACTTTTTTTGCACTGTTGGATGGTATTGAAAAGCCTATACCAATTGAACCACCTTTACCTAAGATGGCTGTATTAATTCCTATTACATCTCCATTCATATCAAATAATGGGCCTCCAGAATTTCCTGAATTAATTGATGCATCTGTTTGAATATAATCTTCATACCTTGAAAGACCTATTGATCTATTTCTTGCTGAAATAATGCCTGACGTTACAGTTCCACCTAAACCAAATGGGTTTCCAATGGCTATTACCCAATCTCCAATTCTTGCTTTATCAGAGTCTCCAAAATTAACTGGTATAAATTTTTCCTTTGAATCTATTTGAAGAACAGCGATATCAGATAAAGGGTCTGCCCCAATAATTGTTGCTTTGTATTCTTTATCTCCATCCACTCTAACAACAATATCTTCTGCGTTCTGAATGACATGATTATTAGTTATCACAATTCCTTTTTCATCAATTATAAATCCAGACCCTAATGCTGCAGATTTTCTTTTCTGTGGTGTGCCAAATTCTTTAAACATATCTTCAAATGGGGATCCTGGAGGAAACTCAAATCCTGGAAAAGGATTAGTATTTGTTGTTACAGTAGTTGTTGTTGAAATATTTACAACTGATGGTATTAACCTTTCTGCTAAATCTGCAAATGATGCTGGGGCATCTTGAGCACTTACTTTCATTGCAAAAGTTAATGTAAAAAATACTATTAATAATCTCTTAATTCTGTTCATTTTAATTTTTAATATACCAAATAATTACAAATCCAATTACTGCAAAAATTAATCCACCACTTCTTAGTTGACTATTATTTACCTCATTTAATTTCAATAACATACTTTTCATTTTTGATGGAAATAAGGCGTATAAAATTCCTTCGATAAAAAGAAAAAGACCAAAAGCTATGATTAGCTCCTTCATGTATATGATTTATTTTTTAGGCTTAATGTTTCCAAAAAATTTAAAGAACTCACTATCAGGAGATAAGATTACAGAAGTGTCTCCACCTATTAAAGCAGTTTCATAAGCTTGCATCGCTCTATAGAAAGCAAAAAATTCTGGATCTCTACCAAATGCATCTGCGAAAATTGCATTTCTTTCACCATCACCTTCACCTTTCATTATCTCTGAATCTTTATTAGCATTGGCTAACAATACTGAAACATCTTTATCTGCAGTTGATGTGATTGTTACAGCCATTTCAGCACCTCTTGCTCTAAATTCCTTGGCTTCCTTTTCTCTCTCAGTTTGCATTCTTCTAAAGATCGCTTCACTGTTTGCTTCAGGTAAATCTGCTCTTTTAATTCTTACATCAATGATCTTAATACCAAAATTTTTAGCTTCAACATTTACACCTTCTTGAATTAAAGACATTTGCTTACTTCTATCTTTTGATAACAAAGTTTGTAATTCTTGTTGTCCTAGAACATTTCTAAGTCTTGAGTTAATAATCGTTGCCAATCTTGATCTTGCAACCCTTTCATTTCCTACAGAAATGTAAAATTTTAACGGGTCTATAATCTGAAACCTTGCAAAAGCATCAACTATTAATCTTTTTTGGTCTGATGCAATCACTTCTATTGGTGGTGTATCTAAATTTAAAATTCTTCCATCTAGAAAAACTACATTTTGAATAAAAGGAATTTTAAAGTTTAAACCAGGTTTTAGTATAATCTTTTTAGGATCACCAAATTGAAGAACTATTGCTTGATTAACTTCTTTAACTATAAAAATAGAAAAGAAAGCTAACGCTCCTATTATAATAATTATTGGTAATAAAATTTTTTGTATTTTCATTAATTTTTTGCTTTCTTTTTACCTAGTTCAGGAAGTGGTAAGTATGGAACTACACCAGACCCCGCACCTTTTTCAATAATTACTTTATCTATATCCGCTAAGACTTTTTCCATAGTTTCTAAATACATTCTCTCCTGAGTAACTTCTTTAGCTTTAAAGTACTCATTATATATCGAGATAAATCTGCTAGCTTCACCTTCAGCTGACGCAACAACTTTTTGCTTGTAAGCTTCGGCTGCTTGCATAATTTTTGCAGCTTCCCCTCTAGCTCTTGGAATTACATCATTCGCGTAAGCTTCAGCTTCATTTTTAGATCTTTCCATATCAGCTCTTGCTGCTTGGACATCTCTAAATGCATCAATTACTTGATCTGGCGGATCTGCTTTTTGTGTTTGAACTTGTGTAATTTGAATACCACTATTGTATTCATCTAATATTGATTGAATTATTTCTTGAGTTTCAATTTCAATTTGAGCTCTACCTTCAGTTAAAATTGGCTGAATATCACTTTTAGCAATTACCTCTCTCATTGCCGTTTCTGCTGCAGCTTTTACAGTTCCTTCAGGATCTTGAATTTGAAATAAATATTTGCTTGCGTCTTTAATTACCCAGAATACTGAAAAATCTATATTAACGATATTCTCATCACCAGTTAGCATTAAACTTTCCTGTGGCACATCAGCAACTCCTCCACCTTGAGAAAATCCACTATCTCTTTCAGATCTAAATCCAATATCTATTCTATTAACCTTTGTAACTTTTGGTGTTTGAACGCTCTCCACTGGAAAAGGAATATGATAATTTAATCCTGGTTGAGTAGTTTTTACAAATTTACCAAATCTAAGAACTACACCCTGTTCATCGGGTAGCACTCTATATAGTCCACTTGCTAGCCATACAAACCCTAGAATAATTAAAATTAAACCAATTGGTTTACCTCCTGATGAACTTCCACCAGGTAAAAATTTATTTATCTTGCTTTGAATATCTCTAATAATTGCGTCAATGTCTGGTGGTCTTGGTCCTTTTCCTGAGCCGTTTCCTCCTCCTGGAGGTTTTCCCCATGGACTTCCGTCTCTACCTTGAAAATCATCTGACATATGACAAAGTATATAATGTCTTTCCAATAAAAAACAAGTAATGATAAAAATATGACAGATAAAAAGCCAGAACTAAGTGACGCAATGAAAAGAAAATTAGAGCCTAAAAAGTTCACAAAAAACCCAATTTTAGGAACAAAATTTACAATAGCTGTATCAAGTGCAAAAGGTGGTGTTGGAAAGTCTACTTTTGCAACAAACCTTGCTTTAGCATTAAAACAAATTGGCTGCAAAGTTGGTTTACTTGATGCTGATATCTACGGACCTTCAATTCCAAAAATGTTTGATATTAATGAAAAACCAAAAAGTGATGGTCAAACTTTAACTCCAATTACAAAGTACGACATTCAGTGTATGTCCATCGGCTTTCTTGCTGATCAACAAACGCCTATGATTTGGCGTGGACCTATGGTTACCAGTGCAATTAAAACTTTTACTCAAAAAGTCGGTTGGAAGGATTTAGACTTTATAATTGTTGATATGCCTCCTGGAACTGGTGATACGCAATTAACTTTTTCTCAAGAAATTAAAATGGATGGTGCGATTATAGTTTCTACTCCTCAAGAAGTTGCACTACTTGATGTAAAAAGGGGAATTAAAATGTTTGATAAACTTGGAGTTAAAATTTTAGGTCTAGTTGATAACATGAGTTACTTCACAGGTGATGATGGTAAAAAATATAAAATATTTGGTGAGGGTGGTGTTAAAAGAACTGCAGAAGAATTTGGTAAAGAATTTCTAGGAGAAATTCCATTAGATCCTGAAGTTGGAAAATGTGGGGACGAAGGAAAACCAATAGTAGAAGCTAACCCAGATCATGAAATTTCTAAAATATATTTAGACTTTGCTAAAAAGATTAAATCAACTTATCTTTAAGATCAAAAGCAGTCATTAATTCATTCCATTCTCTTTTGGATAAACCAGCACTGTCAAGATTGATATCCTCACCTTTAATAAGTTTTTGGATTATAATTTTTCCTTTTGCAGAAACTTCCGTGCCTCCAACTCTATAATCCATAAATGCATCATAAGTTATTGGAACCCATTTTTTAACAGTATCTAGCATAATATCTGCATACACTCTTATTTCGTATTGAGCATGACTATCAGCTCTTAATCTTAAAAAATTCATTAAATTTAATAAATCAGTTTTCCAGTACCACTGAGTATAAGTGTTTAAAGTTAAATTCATTCTTGCAAGTTCTCTTGCTAAACCTTTTTTATTTTCGTCAATAACTGAACCATCAAATCTCTCATTCAACATCATCTCATAATTGTCATAAGTTTGTTCAGCATCATTTTTTAAGAGTTCTAAAACTTCTTTTGCTTGTTCACCTTCAATGACATCACCTCTACCTTGTCTGTTACTTGAGGACTGTGCTGCTAGATTTTCTGCTGATGGTAAATAAAATTCTTTATCTAAAATAGAATACCTTGCTGAGTATTCATTAACATTTGCCGTTCTATGCCTAATCCATTGTCGTGCAATAAAAATTGGAAGTTTAACATGATATTTAATTTCACACATTTCAAATGGGGTACTGTGCCAGTGTCTCATTAAATATTTAATTAGACCTGCATCTGTTGAAACTTGTTTGGTTCCTTTTCCATAGGATACTCTTGCTGATTGAACAATTGACGTGTCATCACCCATATAATCAACCACTCTTACAAATCCATGATCTAGTGCTGGTATCGCTTCATACAAAATATTTTCAAGCGCAGGAGCTGTAACTCTTTTTGTTTGATTTTGTTGAGATTGTTGATCTTTAATCTCTTGTGTTTGTTCTTTAGTGAGTTTCATTTTTTATTTTTCTAATGTTTTAATATTAATAAAGTTATTTGACAAATTACTATTATTTTTTTTTATTTCATCAAAAAAATTCCAAGCTAATACTAGTATAGCTTTATTTTTATTCTTAATTTCTTTTTTTGAAGCAATCTTAATGTTAACTCCCGGAACATATTTGCCCTGCTTAAGTTTATTATCTTCTACTATATAATCTATCTCTTTCCTTATATTAAAAAAATTTAAAGCAGTGGTTGCTTTTGCAGGTGCTCCATAGCCAACAATATTTACTCCATTTTTTTTTATTTCTTTTATATTTTTGATTACATTTTCTCTAATCTTATAAACTTTTTTTCCAAAATCTTGATAAGTTTTAAACTTTTTAATTCCAAATTTTTCTTCTTCTTTAATCAGTTCTTTAACACTTTTTTCAATTTTTATTTTTTCATTCTTTTTAAGATAAACTCTAATTGATCCACCATGAGTATTTATTTTCTCTACTTTAAATATTTTTACTTTAAATTGTTTAAAGAAATTTGTTAAAGATGTTAGGGACCAATAATTATAATGTTCGTGATAAATATTATCAAATGTCAGATCTTTTAAAGTGTTCATTAAATACTGAACTTCTATAATGATTGTTCCATTTTTGCTTAAAAGTTCAATCATACATTCGGCCATTTCTTTTAGGGAATCTGAATGTGCAAAAACATTTGAAGCTAAAATTAAATCAGCATTTTTTTTTATTTTTTTAATATTTTTTTTATCTAAAAAACTATTAAAAGTTTTTATCTTATTTTTGTTAGCTAATTTTGCTAAATTCATTGCTGGCTCAATACCTAGAATGTTTTTAAATCCCAATTCTTTAAATGGTTTTAATGCCACTCCATCATTACTACCAATGTCGATTATGTAAGATGTCTTGGGTTTTAATTTAAGCTCTTTTACATACTTTTTGGTGGCACTTATAAAATGCTCTCTAAAACTTTTAGATGTTGAAGATGTGTATAAATAATTTGAAAACATTTTTTTTGGATCTACTGCCACAGATAGTTGGCAGTTATGACATGCTGGACAATAATTTAACTCTAGAGGAAATAGCTCTGTTTTTTCATTTTTCTTATTAAGTAAATTGTTAGCTAGTGGCTGATAGCCTAATGAAACTACTCTTTTTAATTTCGTATTGCCACACGATCTACATTCAAATTTATAACACTTCATTAACATATCCCTTTCTTTCTCGTCAACAAACCAATGTCTTATGGTGTGGGAAATGCCATAGTTTTCATGATCTCTCTCTCCTCTAACTAAGTTTAAAAAAGTTGTATCTTTGGTAAAAACCATAGTATGAGCAACATTTGGTTTTATAATTGAAAGCTGTCCTTCATTAACTACTTGGGTAATTTTTGGTGAATTAGGATTTAATATATCTTGAAAAATTTCTATGATTTGACCTTTAGTGAAAAGACATTTTTGCTCTTGTTGTGGATGGTAATGATTGGCTCTAATTGTACCTTTCTTGGAGTCTATCAAGCCAATTAAGTTAATAGGCTCTGTTAACTCATGGTTGCTAATTTTTCCTCTCTCATCAATAAATTCATTATTACCATCTCTAACATGTTCCAAATCTTTAATTAAATTTTGTTTTGACCATTTAGTGATCATTTCCTTAATACTCTCGTCAAGTGTATATAAAAATTTAAATCCTGTTTTTAGAATTTTTTCATTAGAAAGTGAGAAGCCTAAATTAGGAACTTCATCATTGGTTTCTCTTAAGGTTACTTTTGAATTGTGCTTTTTGCATATCTCTGCAACTTCTTTTACTGTGACTGTATCTTTAGTAAAATTAAAAATATCAGAAGAAATGTCATCTCTTTCTTCCATAAACTTAAAGCATCTAGCTACATCTATTAATGGCACTAGACTTTTAACCTGTTTACCTCCAGCAAATAATCTGAGTGTACCATTTTGAGAGGCCATTTTTGAAAAAAAATTAGCCATTATATCTATTCTGGCAGTGTCGGTTGAATAACCATAAACTGATCCCAATCTCAAAATAATATAATTTTTTCCAGATGCTTTTAATTGTTTTTCGTTAAAATCTTTTGATTTTCCATACGACAATACTGGTGATGTTTTTTCATTTTCTTTAATGTCATTTTTAACCTTTTCCATTCCTTCATAAATCACATGACTAGAGGGCATTACAATCTTGCATTTATCACTTATTGCATCTAAAATATTTTGTGTTCCCTCTTCAGCAACCATTTTTATTTTTAAATCATGCTCTTGATTACTTTCACTTTTAACCCTAGGAACATCAGTAATACCTGCTAAATGATGAACAATGTCAGCCTCCTCACAATATTTTTTTATTAGCTCTTTATCTAAAATATCACCCTGAACAAAGTTCATATTCCAGTTTCTAATTTGATTAACTCTCTCTGAAATAAATCTGTTATCAATAACCGTTATATGATCGTTCCAACTATAACCTGAATATATTTTACACAATTCAGTTCCAATATATCCAAGACCACCAGTGATAACTATTTTTTTCATAAATTTTTATATTTCTTAAAATCTCTCAACAATTATTCTATATAAAACGCTAAATATATGGTAAAATTTTATTTTTTTTCCTTCTTCGTGAGTTCTGCCATTATAACTAATTGGAACTTCATAAAATTTTCTTCCTTTTCTTACCACCTTACAGAGTATTTCAGCGTGTTGCTCAAAGCCTCTGGTTTTAAGATCTTTTTCATTTAATAAATCTTTTTTGTAACATGCATAACATGAATAAATATCTGTAAATGTTGTGTTGTAAGTTAAATTAAAGACTAAGCTTATAAGCTTATTTCCAAATTTGTTTAAAATATTATGAGATCTTGTATATTCAGAATAATTCATTCTCGATCCTATTATTAAATCTGGATGAAAAAGATTAATAACTTTAATAAATCTATTTAATTCTATTGGATCATACTCTAAATCTGCATCTTGAAAAAATATATATTCACCTTTTGATACCTCTAATCCTTTTTTTACAGCATTCCCTTTGCCAAAATTAGTCCCATAGGTAATAAGCTGATTGTATAGAGTATTATTTTCTTCTAAGACCTTTAAAGTATTGTCAGTTGATCCATCATTAATGACTATAATCTCAAAAATATTCTGACTATCGACTGTTGCATGAATTCTTTTTAGGACTTCAAGTATTGATTTATCTTCATTAAATACAGGAATTATAATCGAAATTTTAATTTTTTTATCTATCACATTTAAATTATTTATATTTTAATAAGATTAATTCATATATAATATTAGAGTTGGCTTGCCAACTACGACGATAAACGAATTTCGTAATAACCATTACGGACGTGGGGGCAGTACCCACCACCTCCACCATTTACAACTTATGGGGGTGAAATAGGATCGACGGGTGACTAAAGGCTATTCTTTCGTTCGGGATTGTTCCACCGTAACGGGCTAAACTTTAAATGCTAACGAAAGTTACGCTATTGCTGCATAATTAACTTAGGTTAATTATAGAAGCACGGTCTGGGGCACCGGGTAACAGAACGCCCCTTCTAAAGAATTTTTTGTCGCTAGTTTTTTCAAAAATTTATTTTGGAAAATTTTGTTTTGACGTGTAGTACAGCCTTTATGAAGATCAATTCAAATTTAATTTATATTTTAATCATATCTATTCTCACTTCATTATTAGTTTATGGATATTTTTTAAATAAAAAAAGTTCAGCTTCAAAGAAAAATGAAATATCACTTATTGTTCAGCAATTAAAAACACGTAATAATCAAATAGCAAAAATACAAAAAAAATTATTCGAAAGAGGTGAAAATATTAATAACTTAATAAATCAAAAAGAGATCCATTTTAAAGAGGTCTTTAAAAATAAAAATTTGACAGATTTCAAAGATTATTCTTTTTCAAAGTATAGAACGAATGATATTTTATTTAATGGAAATCGTGGTGCTATAGGAACAGCTTATATTGATTTTTATGATAACGATGGAAAAATCTTAATCTCAACTTATGATGGCATTTTTGCTTTTGCAAAATTAGATAACTTAGAAAAGTTTACTAAAATTGACTCAAATATTAATACTTTAATTAAGTATGAAAAATTTTATTTTCATGAACAATATGGCATTAAAGATATTTTAGTAGATGGAGATGATCTTTACGTATCTTATATAGGAAAAAGAAAAAATGATTGTTATGATCTTAAAATTATTACTTCTCAAATAAATGAGAACTATTTAGATTTTCAATTGTTTTATCAAACTTTAAATTGTGTTGATAAAAATAATAGTCATGGATTTTGGGCTCATCAAGGTGCTGGGGCAAGAATTTTTAAATTAGATGAAACAAACTTATTATTCTCAACGGGTGATTTCAGGAATAGACCATTAGCACAAAATTTAAAAAGTAATTTTGGCAAAATTTTAAAAATTAATATTAAGAGTAAAAAAGCAGATGTTGTTTCATATGGTCATAGAAATCCCCAAGGGCTATATTATAGCAAAAAATTAAATTTTATTTTGTCTACAGAACATGGGCCTAAAGGTGGTGATGAAATTAATATTAATCACAATCCTTTATTAAAAGCAAAAAATTTTGGTTGGCCAATATCTTCATACGGTGAACATTACGCAAAACACTATTCAAAAAGTATATTAAGTGAAGCACCATTAAAAAAATCTCATAAAAAATATGGGTTTGAAGAACCTGCAAAATACTTTAATCCATCGATCGGTATCAGTGAAATAATTTCTTTTAAAGAAGACGATAGTGAATTTTTAATTGGAGCTATGGGTAATGAGATTCAAGATCAGGATTTAGGTATTCATTACATTAAACTCGATGAAGAAAGAAAAAAAATTACTAATCATAAATATATTCCTTTAAACGAAAGAGTTAGAGATATGATAATCTCTAAGGATAAAAAAACTATAATTATTTATTTAGAAACTACAAGTGCTTTAGCAGTTTTAAAAAAATCAACCAATTAAAGTATTGTAAGTTATTTATATCAACCAAAAGTGATATTTATTTCCTTTCCTCTTTTTCTATTTTTAAAATCTAGACCTTTGATGGGATAATTTCTGTTAGTCTTTTTATTTTTTATCTTAAATTTTCTTGGATTTATTAATGTCATTTCTATAACCTGTGGAATACCAAATTTATCTACCATTGCATAATTATTAGCATTTATATGTATATTCT
>CAJQTK010000034.1 GCA_905620495.1 uncultured Candidatus Pelagibacter sp.
TTGTGCAATAAAGAGGTGTTATAATTCTTCGATAAATTTCTTTATAGATATTTTCCAAATTATTTAAACTACAGTTATTAAAATTATAAAAAGTGTTGTAGTTTTTTTTTTTATCCTTAATTTTATTTAAAAGTACTGCACAGGCTAACAAATTTTTGGTTGAGTTTTCTTGAGTTTTTATAGTTCGAGTGGTCGTTGTTTCTATGTGTGATAAATTAAAATCAGTTTTAGAAAACTTAAATTGAGAAATACTTTCATTTCGTTTCGTTATTGTTTTTCCATCATATAAAACTAAAATTTTTTTACCATTTCTAGTCTGGAGCTCTCCATTTTTGGCATATATAATTTGGAAACCATTATTTTTATCATCTTTTAGAAAAATATTTACAAAAACTCCTTCTGGTGTTTTTTTGTCAAAATATATAGTTAAATTTTTTACAACATCTATGAATTTTTTAGGCTTTAAAATTGACTCAAAAAAATCTAGATCTGAAGTTCTGATGTAGGATCTTCCTTTATCTAGTGCTGTAGGGACCACAATAGAACTTAAGAGTAAATTCAAAATTATAAAGAGAAGTGATATTTTTATAAAATAATTTATAAATGTTTTTTTATGAATTCCAAAGTTCCAAAATATAACAAGTTCATTTTTTTCTTCGTAGCTTAATAATGTGTATGTAAAAGAAAAAAAAAGAGTAAATGGCAGAATCTTATCAAATATTTTAGGAAAACTTAGCAGGGTGTATTTTAAATAAACTATAAAACCATGACCGTCTTCTATTACGAAATCTAGATAATTAACAGCCTGCAACACCCAGATTATCAATGATATAGTGAACGTAGAAAGTAGGAAAAATTTTAAACAATCTAATCCTATTTTATTTAAAATAATTTTTTTCATTGAAATATGATAATTTTGATCATATATAGCACTCAACTCGTAGAGAGTGTATTTAAAATTTATGTCTATTAAAATTAATTATTCAAATAAATTATCTAGCAAATCTTCAGCTAATCTTGTCTTATTTGTTGATCAAAATTTCAATATTAGTGATTTAAAAAAAATAATTTCAAGTACTGAATTTTCTTACATATCCGATCTATTAAAAACTAGTGATTTAAAAAAAAACTTACTTTTTTTTGAAATTAATTCAAAAAAAACGATATTTTTGGTGTCCATTAAAAAAGATTTAAAAACTTCTGAAATAGAAAGTTTAGGAGCTAAATTTCATGGTTATATAAATTATGATAAGAAAAATGATTATTTTGTAAACTCTGATACTATAAATAATAAAATAGAAAATTTTATAGGATATTTCCTGCATGGATTAAAACTAAAATCTTATGAATTTAATATTTATAAATCAAAAAAAGATAAAAGACTTATTTCTATAAATGTCTTTGGAGATAAGAATAAAATATCTGCTCAAAATCAATTAAGATTTAAAGCTTTAGAGGAAGGAACTTTTTTTGCAAGAGACCTCGTGTCAGAACCGGGAAACATTTTACATCCAGACGAGTATGCAAAAAGATTAAGTTCTCTAAAAAAACATGGTTTAAAAATAAATATCTATGATGAGAAAAAGTTAAAAAAATTAGGCATGAATGCATTGTTAGGGGTTGGCCAGGGCAGCATCAGAGGCACATATTTAGTAACAATGGAATGGAATGGATTAAAAGATAATTCTAAACCTTTAGCATTTGTTGGTAAGGGAGTTTGTTTTGATACTGGAGGTATTTCACTAAAACCAGCAAAATTTATGGAGGATATGACTTATGATATGGCTGGTTCTGCTACAGTAGTTGGTTTAATGAAAAATTTAGCATTAAGAAAAGCAAAAATAAATGCCGTTGGTGTTGTAGGGCTTGTAGAGAATATGCCTGGAGGTAATGCTCAAAGACCAGGGGATATTGTTAAATCTTATAGTGGTAAAACAATAGAAATATTAAATACAGACGCAGAAGGTAGATTAGTTTTAGCTGACGCTCTAACTTTTACTGAGAAAAAATTTAAACCAAAATTTATGGTTGATTTGGCAACTTTAACAGGAGCTATAATAGTTTCATTAGGCTCTGAGTATGCCGGGTTGTTTTCAAATGATGACAAATTATCAAAACAATTATTGGATGTAGGTGAAAAAGTTGATGAGAAATTATGGAGAATGCCGCTGCATAAAAACTTTGACAAACTTATAGACTCAAAGAATGCTGACATGCAAAATATAAATTATGTTGGTGGAGCAGGATCAACAACTGCTGCACAATTTTTACAAAGATTTATTCTAAACAAGACACCATGGGCCCATCTAGATATAGCCGGTATGGCTTTTTCAAAATATGGTGGTGCTTTAAATTCAGGTGGAGCAACTGGTTATGGAGTAAGATTATTAAATCAACTAATAGAGGAACATTATGAGTAATATAGAACAAACACTATCAATTATTAAGCCAGATGCTGTTGAAAGAAATTTAGACAATGAAATAAAAGATATGTTTAAGAATAAAGGATTTAATATTATTAAAGATAAAAAAATTCAAATAGCAAAATCTGAAGCAGAACAGTTTTATAAAGTTCATGAAACAAAGCCTTTTTACAGTGATTTATGTACATATTTATCATCAGGACCAATAGTTGTAATGGTGCTTGAAAAAGAAAATGCAGTATTAGGAAATAGAGAGTTAATGGGCGCAACAAAGCCAGAGGATGCTGCAGAAGGAACTATAAGAAAAAAATATGGAATCTCAATTGATAAAAACTCTGTTCATGGTTCTGACAGTGTTGAAAATGCTAAAATAGAAATTGATTTTTTTTTTAAAGACTAATTAAAAATTTTCATAATAGCAGCTGGGTACAATTTGTGCTCTTGTTTCAAAATCTTTTTTGATAATGAGATGGAGTTATCGCTAGCTGCTATTTTAATTTTCTTTTGCATAATTACTTTTCCAGAATCCAATTTTTCTGTTACGTAGTGAACTGTACATCCTGCGAAATTATCTTTGTTTTTAATTGCCCTACTGTGTGTGTTAAGACCCTTGTATTTAGGAAGTAAAGAGGGATGAATATTAATTATTTTTCCATCAAATTTTTTTATAAATTCTTTAGATAAAATTTCCATAAAACCTGCCAAGCAAATAAATTTTATTTTTGCTTTCCTTAGTAATATCAATATATTTTTTTCAGCTTCGATAAAATTTTTAAAATTAAATATTTTTTTTTTAATCTTAAATTGATCCGCATACTTTAAACCTTTTGCAAGATTAGTATTGGAAAATATCAGATCTATTGAGATAGGAGACTGTTTTAATTTAGAAAATTTTATTATATTTTTTAAATTACTTCCTGCTCCTGAAATAAAAACTGCAGTTTTTATTTTTTTAAGACCAGTCAATTTTTCCATTAAGTTTAACTTTATTTTTTCCAGGGGTAATTTTACCTATAACATAAGGCTTAAATTCTTTAGTAAAGAATTTTGTGACTTTGATCAAATTATTTGGATTAACTATTAAACAAAAACCCACTCCACAATTAAATGTTTTTAGCATTTCTTTGTCCTCTATATTATTTTGTTTTAACCATTTAAAAATTTTTTTAGTTTTAACTTTATTTAAATCAATGTCAGCGATTAGTCCATCTGGAATTACTCTTTTAATGTTATCTGCTAGTCCACCACCTGTGATATTAGCACATCCATTTAAAAGATTATTTTGAGTTAGACTTAAAACTTCTTTTACATAAATTTTTGTAGGTCTAAGTAATTCTTTTTTTAAAAATGAATTATTTTTTAAATTAATTTTTTCTTTTTTCAAAACATGTCTCACTAAAGAATAACCATTAGAGTGAACGCCACTTGAGGGTATAGCTAGCACTAAATCATTTTTCTTAATTTTCTTTGTGTGTAGGATTTTTTTTTCATCAACCAAGCCTACAGCAAATCCAGCTATATCAAATTTACCTTTTTCATAGGTCCCGGGCATTTCTGCGGTTTCTCCACCAACTAATTCACAGTTAGAAATTTTGCAACCTTTTATTATTCCTTTAAGGATGGATTTTAATTTTTTTAAATCTATTTTATTAATCGAAATATAATCTAAAAACAATAACGGTTTCGCTCCTTGAACTATTAAGTCGTTTACGCTCATTGCAACTAAATCAATACCGATTGTATCATATTTATTAAGTAT
>CAJQTK010000035.1 GCA_905620495.1 uncultured Candidatus Pelagibacter sp.
TTATTATGTTCGGGGTTCAAAACTATTAAACTAACTAAGTACGGTTTACCATCACCATAAACTAGACTTTGTTCTATAAAATCAGATTTATTTAAATCATTTTCAATTTTAGTTGGTGAGATGTTATCTCCACCTGTGGTTATAATAATATCCTTTTTTCTGTCTGTTATTTTAAGAAATTTTCCATCAAACTCTCCTATGTCTCCTGTATAAAGCCATCCATTTTTTAAAACCTTATTTGTTTCTTCTTCATTTTTCCAATAGCCCAGCATAACATTCTCACCTTTAACAAGTATCTCTCCATCAGCTGCAATTTTAACTAAATTTGTTTTAAATGGTGGCCCGACTGTTTCAACCCTAATATCTTCTATTGAGTTACAACTTACAACTGGTGAAGTTTCTGATAAACCATACCCTTGCAATGTTGGTAAGCCAATAGCATTTAAAAATGAACCTACCTCTTTATCTAGGGCTCCACCACCTGAAATGAAGGCTTTTAAATTTCCTCCAAATTGTTTTTAATTTTTTTTCTTACTAAATTCTCACAAATAAAATTAATCAAATTTTCAATTAATGAAAATTTTTGTTTATTCAATTTTTTCTTTCCCAACTTAATTGCTTGATCAACTAGGAGTTTTTTTATTCCTGTAGCTTTATTAAACGATGCACTAATTTTTTTATGTAAATTTTGATAAAATCTTGGCACAGCTGTCATTATCTCAGGTGAACAGTCGCTCATATTTTTAATCAACTTATCTATACTTTCAGCATAAAATACCCTTGCCCCAATAACTATCTGCACAAACTGTACTGTGTGCTCATACGAATGTGATAACGGTAACCAAGTTAAAAATTTTGGTCTTTTTGAAATAAAAGTTTTTAATAATTCATATGCTCCCTCACAGTTATTTAGTATTCCACCATGACTTAGCATTACACCTTTTGGATTACCCTGAGTACCTGATGTATAAATTATACAAGCAACATCTTTTCTTTGGATTTTTAAAACAAAAAAATTTAAATAATTACAGTTTTCTTTATTAAATATTTCACTAGCTTGTAAATATAATTCTTTATTAAAATCATCCATATGTTCAAAAAAAATTATTTTTTTAATAAAATCTTTTTTTGGGATAATATTTTTAATTTTTTCAAACTGTACTTTGTCTGAAATAATAAGAATTGCTGGAGTACAATCGTCAATTATGTATTCATAGTCTCTTTCAGAGTATGTTGTATACGCAGGAACTGTTATTCCCCCAGAAAGCATAATTGAAAGGTCTGCTATCATCCACTCAGGTCTATTTTCAGATATCAACAAGCATCTATCACCTTTCTTAATATATTTTGATATCTCTTCGGATAATTTATTAATATTTAAATAAACATCTTCCCAGGAATATTTTTTTTTAGGCTCTTTTAAAGATTGTAAAAAAATATTTTCTTTTTCCTGTCTTTGATATTGATCATAAAATAATGCTAATAAATTATTAGTTTTTTCTATTTTCATAACATATTGGTGGGCGAAGAGAGAATCGAACTCTCACTTCTTACGAAACACGATTTTGAGTCGTGCGCGTCTACCAGTTCCGCCATTCGCCCTAAATTTTTCATTATTATATCTATAAAATTAAATAGTATAAGAACTTAATTTATATTAAAACCAAAAAATGTTTAACGAATTATATCTAAAATCTTTAGGCCTTGCTGCTCACAAAAGTTCAAAGGTATTTCTAGCAATTGTATCTTTTGTTGAAAGTTCTTTTTTTCCTATTCCACCTGATGTCATGATCGTTCCCATGGTTATTGCAAAAAAAAATGACTATTTAAAAATATTTATAATTGCTACGCTTTTCTCTACCTTGGGTGGTGTATTGGGGTACTTTATTGGCTCATATTTTTTAGATTTTGGGATGAGCGTTGTAGGTTTTTATGGTTATGAAGATAAAGTTCTTAATCTTAAGGAAAATCTAACAAAAGGTACTGGACTTTATATTTGGCTGTCAACTTTATTTCTTGCTGGTTTTACACCATTACCGTTTAAAGTGTTTACAATAACTAGTGGTATGATTGGTTTTAATTTATTCATATTTTTATTTATCTGTTTAATCTCTAGGGGCTTACGATTTTTTATTGTTTCATATTTCTCATTTAAGTTTGGTGATACTTTTAACAGATTTATGAGAACAAAAGCTGCCATGTGGTTTACAATTTTAGGAATTGCAATTGTATTAATTTTTGGTGCAATATATTTTATTGTTAAATAATATGTCTCAAATTAAAAATAAAAAAATACTTTCTTTGATACTGTTATTTAGTATTTTTGCCGTCATCACAGCCTATTTTATTCAGTATATATTGGGTCATCAACCATGCAATTTATGTTTGATTGAACGAATACCATATATTTTTTCAATAATAGTCTTATCAGCTTGCCTATTTTCTAATAAATTTGATAAAATTACTTTAATAATTTTAAGTTTAACATTTTTTGCTGCAGCTTTATTATCGTTTTATCATTTTGGAATCGAACAAGGCTTTATTACCGAATCCTTAGTTTGTGATTTAAATAGTCCAAATAATGAACTATCAAAAGAAGCACTTTTAAATCAACTAAAGAAAATGCCTGTGAGCTGCAAGGATGTAACTTTTAAAATTTTTGGTTTATCCCTTGCGACTTTTAATATTTTTATATCTTTAATACTAAGCGTTATAACAATGAAACTTTTTTTAAGTTATGAAAAAAACAAATAAAAATAAAGTAATAGAATTTATTAGAGTAGATCATGCTGGAGAGCGTGGTGCAATAAAAATTTATGAAGGGCAATTATTAGCACTCAATACATTTGTAAAAGATGATAATCTTAAAAAAAAAATCGAAGAAATGAAAATTCATGAAAAAGAGCATTGTGATTACTTTGAAAATGAAATTAAAAAAAGAAATATTGAACCTACAAAGTTTTTACCTTTGTGGGATATACTTGGTGTCGGACTAGGATTTGGTTCAACAATGTTGGGGAAAAAAGCTGCTATGCTTTGTACCGCTTCGGTTGAAGAAGTTATAGACGAACATTACTCGAATCAAATCAAAGAATTAGAAAATGATGAAAAAAAATTAAAAGATAAAATTATTAAATTTAGAAAAGATGAATTACACCATAGAGATATAGCGTATAAAGAAGGGGCAACAAAAAAGGGCATCTACTCAATTTTAGATAAGATGATTAAAACTGGCTCAAAAATTGCAATTAATATATCTGAAAAAATATAATTAAGCCTCTAACTCAACATCCCAATACAAATAATCCATCCAACTCTTGTGTAGAAAGTTTGGTGGAAAGTGTTTACCATTTTTATGTAAATCTTCTGTTGAGGGTTGATAAGGTTTTTGGTTTAGTGTTAGATCTGAATTTTTTAATAACCTGCCACCTTTTTTAACGTTGCAGGCAGAACAAGCTGTTACAACATTATTCCAATTTGTTTGTCCTCCTTTAGACCTTGGTAATAAATGGTCAAAAGTCAGTTCTTCACCACTACTACAGTATTGACAAGAAAACCTATCTCTTAAAAAAACATTAAATCTTGTAAAGCTAGGGTTGGCCTGAGGTTTAATAAAACTTTTTAAAGCAATTACACTTGGTAGCTTCATATTAAATGATGGGCTTCTAATTATTCTATCATAATTATTTATTATAGTTACTCTATCTAAAAAAACTGACTTTACTGAGTCTTGCCAGCTCCATAGGGAAAGAGGGTAGTAACTTAAAGGTCTATAGTCAGCATTCAAAACTAATGCCGGGCATTTTTCTAAAGAAAGGTTTTGTTCAGCAAAATTCATTATAATAAAACTTTAGCTGAAATGAATTATTTTATCAATGAATAGAAATTCATTTTTTATTAAAGATTTATTAAACTTTAAAATTATTTTTTATATAATTTAATGCTATGCTTGATGCTTCAACCGGAATATGATGTTCACAGTTTTTGATCATTTTTGTCTTAATCTCAATATCGTTTCTAATTAAAAAATCTTTAGCTTCTAATAAAAAAGTTGGTGAAACAACCTCATCTTTATCTCCATGCACTAAAAGCATTTTCGTTGAAGAAGTTTTTCTTTTAACAAGATCTTCCTGATTTATTATTTTTCCAGAAAAACCAACAATGCAATTATAATCTTCACTACTTATTAGTCCTAAATTTATAGACATCATGCATCCTTGACTAAAGCCAGATAAACAAATTTGTGAATTTTTTAAACTATATTCAATTTTTATTTCTTCGATAAATTGCTTAAGCTTTGTTTCTGCTTTTTGAGACTGTTCTAAAATATATTTTGGATCGTCTCTAGTTAAATCAAACCATTGGTAACCAATTGGATTAATTGCACATTCTTCATGTCCATTTGGACATAAAAAAATAGTGTCAGGTAGAAACCTTTTCCAATTTAGGGTTAACATACTTATATCTTTTCCATCTCCACCATATCCATGAAGTAAAATAACTGCGTGCTTAATTGATATATCTTTTTCTGGTTTTTCAATTGTAGTCGTCAGACAAAATATCATAGATGTTTTTATTATGTTTTTTTATATAAAAAACACTCTACAATATAATTATGATTTCTGGAACATTAGTTAAAATTTTAGGCATAGTCCTTTTAATAGTCGTTGCTGTTGTATTAATTCTAGGAATTGGAACTTTATTTAAAGGTGGAAAAACTAGTAAAAAATATTCAAATAAATTAATGCAATACTGAGTGCTCTTTCAATTTATAGCTATAATTGTTTTGGTATGTTTTGCTTATTTTTTTAAAAATTAATTATAAGTTTTTAACCAATTAATAAATTTTTCATTCTTAAAATCAATAGACCCAATAATTCGAGCAAATTCCTTGCCCTGCTTATTAAATAAAATAGTTGTTGGAACCCCCCTTAAGGAAAATTTTTTTGCCAAGGTAATGGGTGCATCAAAATAAATTTTTAAATTCTTAATATCTAGTTCTTTAAAAAAAAATTCTGCTTTAAATATATCTTCTTGACCAATATTTATTGGAAAAATTCTTAAATTACTTAGCTTACTATTTGATTGTAGGTCATCTAAAGATGGCATTTCTTCTTTACAAGGAGCACACCACGTTGTCCAAAAATTTAAGATTACCAGTTTTCCATTAAAATCAGCTAAATTAACGTTTTTTTGATTTATATCCTTAAAGATTACCTCTTCATATGTTTTTGGACTTTCTATTAAAACTAAATTTTTTAAATCAGGTTTTTCTAAAGCATAACTAAAATTGGTAGTTATCAGATAAATAAATATTATTAATAATTTCATACTAAATATGTATAATTAATTATCATGGTAAAAAATAAAAACAATAAAGCAATATGGGGATCTAGAATAAAAAAGGATGCCTCAACATTATTTCAAAAAGTAGGTAACTCAATAGATGTTGATAAAAAGCTTTTTAAAGAAGATATTTTGGGATCAATTGCACATGTTGAAATGTTATTTAGACAGAAAATTATTTCTTTTAAAATTAAAAATAAAATAATTTATGGGCTAAATAAGATTGAAAAGGAGATTTTAAAGAATAAATTTGAATATAATAAGAAATATGAAGATATTCATATGAATATCGAGAAGAGATTGTTTCAAATCATAGGTGAAGAGGCAGGATATGTTCACACTGCGAGATCTAGAAATGATCAAGTGATTACTGATTTTAAAATGTGGACTACATCAGCCACTAAAGAGATTAATAAAAATTTAGAAAATATTATAAAAACAATTCTTAAAATTTCTGAAAAGAACATTGAAACAATAATGCCAGGATTTACGCATTTAAAAAATGCTCAGGCAGTATCATTTGCACATTATTTAATGGCGTATGTAGAAATGTTTACTAGAGATAAAAAAAGATTTTCTTATAATTTAGAAAGTTTATCAGAATGTCCTCTTGGAGTCGCAGCATTAACAGGTACTTCTTTTAATATAGATAGAAATTTTACTTCAAAAAAACTAGGTTTTAAAAAACCAACAAATAACTCAATAGACACCGTTGCTGACAGAGATTTTGTTTTAGACTTCTTATACAGTGTATCTGTTTGTTCTATGCACATTTCAAGAATAGCTGAAGAACTTATTATTTGGAACTCTGATGGTTTCAATTTAGTTACGCTATCAGATAAAGTTGTTACCGGTTCTTCAATAATGCCTCAGAAAAAAAATCCAGATTTATTAGAATACTTAAGAGGTAAAACAGGCTCAACATATGGAAATTTATTTTCTATGCTAACAATCCTCAAAGGTCTACCAATATCTTATTTTAAAGACCTTCAGGATGACAAGGAAATATTATTTAAATCTAATGAAATCCTTAATAACTGTATTGCAATTCTGACTGAAGTTTTAAAGAATTTAAAACCCAATAAACAGAAAATGTTAGATCTTGCAAACTCTGGCTATATTACAGCGACAGATTTGGCTGATTATCTTGTTAAAAATCATTCAATGCCATTTAGAAAGGCATATCAAACTACAGCTACAATTGTTAATTTTGCAGAAAAAAAAAGAAAAAAACTAAATGAGCTTAGCATTGAGGAGCTAAAAAAAATAGAACCTAAGCTTACAACTGAAGTATTAAAGATATTTAATGTAAAAAACTCAGTAAATTCAAAAAAATCTTATGGTGGAACATCTTTTGATAATATTAAAAAAATGATATTGAAATATAAAAAAGGATAAAATGATAAAAAAGTTAATTTTAATATCTATATTTTGTATTTTATTATTCTCATGTGGGAAAAAGGGAGACCCTAAGTATGAAGGAAATGAAATGATTTTTCCAAAATCTACAGATTGATGAAATATATTAACAAAAGTCTATCAATTGAAAAAGTTAAAGTTCAAGATATATCTAAAAAATTTGGCACTCCTACATATTGTTATTCATACGGACAATTAAAAAAAAATATAAGAGATTTCAAAAAAAGCTTTAGCTCTTTTGCTCCATTAATATGCTTTGCTATTAAGTCTAATACAAATGTGAATCTGATTAGAGAAATTAGAAAATTTGGATTAGGTGCAGATGTGGTTTCAATTGGGGAGTTAATGATGGCACTTAAAGCTGGCATAGACCCTAAAAAAATAGTTTTTTCGGGAGTTGGAAAAACATCAAATGAAATAAGCTATGCTATTGATAAAAAAATTTTATTAATAAATGCTGAGTCTAAAAGTGAAATTAATGAAATTAAAAGAATTGCAAGATCTAAAAAGAAAATAGTAAATATTGGTATTAGATTAAATCCAAATACAGATGCAAAAACTTTAAAACAAATTTCAACTGGGAAAAAAGAAAATAAATTTGGTGTGGATGAAAAAACATTTTTTGATCTTGTCAATTATTCTAAATTATCAAAGAATATTAGTCTTAAATGCCTAAGCGTTCATATAGGAAGTCAAATTCTGGATTATAAACCATATGAAAAAATGCTTAAGGTAGTTGATAAAATTATCAAAAAAAGTAATCACAAATTCAAATTCATAGATCTCGGTGGTGGTATGGGAATATCTTATGAAAAAAATAATAAAAAGCTCAATTATCAAAAATATAATATTGCTATTAAAAAATTCTTAAAAAATCATAAATCTAAAATCATATTTGAGCCAGGTAGATCAATAGTTGGTAATATAGGCTCACTCATTTCAAAAGTTATTTACATAAAAGAAATTAACAAAAAAGACTTTATTATATTAGATGCTGCGATGAATGATCTAATGAGACCAGCATTGTATGGTGCAAACCATAGAACTTTACCTGTAATAAAAACAAATCAAACTTCAAAAAAAGTTTATGAATTTGTTGGTCCAATTTGTGAGAGCACTGACAAATTTACAACTTTAAAAAAATTCCAAAAACTAAAAGAAAAAGACCTTGTTGTAATGTGTGATGTTGGAGCTTATGGAATGTCGTTAAGTTCAAACTATAATGTTAGACCAAAACCATCAGAAATTTTAATCAAAGGATCTAAAATGAACGTCATTAAAAAAAGACAAAAACTAAAAGACCTAATTTAGTTTTTAATAGAAATGATAAGAAACTTTTTATTTTCTCTCTTCTTTTTTTCTGGAATTATTTTTATTTCTTTAATATTCCTTCCAGCAATTTTTTTTCCTAAGAAGATAGTTTTATTTGGTGGAAAACTTATGGGGTATTGGACCTCTTTTTGTTTACAAATTTTTTTATCCACAAAAATAATAATTAAAGGTAAAGAAAATATAATTAAAAATAAAAAATTTTTTATAGCAGCTTCTCATCAATCCATGTTTGAAACTTTTTTTTTACAAACAATTTTTAATTCTCCAGTTTTTATTCTAAAAAAAGAGTTATTAATGATACCCATATTTGGGTGGTATCTTAAAAAAATTGGCTCAATATCAATTAAAAGAAATAAAATATCAAAAGAAAATCTTAGTTTTTTTGACGATATATCAAAACAAATCAATTCATCAGACAGACCTTTAATAATTTTCCCACAGGGTACAAGACTATCGCCTGAAGATAGAACACCTTTTAAAAAAGGCTCCAGTAGAATTTATGCAGAGCTAAAAATTTCATGTCAACCAATAGCGATTAGCTCTGGGAATACCTGGCCAAAAAAGGGTTCAAAAAAAATTAATACAATATTGACCATCTCAATTTTAAAACCTATTGAGCCTGGTTTAGAAAAAGAAATTTTCTTAAAAGAATTAGAGAATGCTATTTACTCTGAACTAGACGTTCTGAATTAGCCCTTCATAGGCATTACAACAAATATACTATCAAAGTCACCTGGATCTTTAATTAAAGCTGGAGAGCCAGTATCATTAAAAAAGATTTCAATTTTATCTCCATCTAACTGTGAAGCAACATCAATCAAATATCTAGAATTAAAACTAATTTCTAAGTCATGCTCAAATTTTACGCTTAGACTTTCTTTTCCATCACCACTGTTAGTGTTGTTAACTGATAAATTTAAAACATCTTTTGATAAATTAAATTTTACTCCATCTTTTTTGTCTAATGAAACTGAAGCAACCCTGTCAACAGAGTCTAAAAATAACTTTAAGTCTATTTCTAATTTTTTTTGGTTATTTTTTGGTATCACCTGAATATAGTTAGGAAATTTACCATCAATTAACTTAGAAATTAAGATACTATTATTTAATTCAAATTTAATTTTAGATTTAACATTTGAAATTTTTACATCTCCATCATAGCTCTCAAGCAAAGAACATAATTGAAATATTGTTTTTTTAGGCAGTATAATTGGTTCAAAATCTATCTTTTGATCTATTCTTATTTTGGATATAGACATTCTATGACTATCTGTTGCCGCTGCTGTTAAAAAGTTTTTATCTTCAATTTCGGTTTGATGAAAAAAAATTCCACTCAAGTAATGTCTAGTTTCATCATTAGAAACTGAGAATTTACATTTATTTAGTAATTTTAATAATTGTTTAGATTTTATAGAGAACTCATTTTGATTAAAGTTTTCATCTGTTAACGGAAATTCAGATGCACTAATACAATTTAAATTAAAGATAGATTTCTCTGACTCAACTTGAAGCTTGCTAACATCTGTTAAAGATAGATTAATTTTTTTTCCTGAAGAAAACTTTCTTATAATATCATACATGACTGATGAAGTGGTAGTTGTATTTCCTTCTTCAATAACCTCTACATTATTAATTTGATGAATGAATATTAAATCTAAATCTGTTGCAGTGATTGTTAAATTTGAATTACTAGCATTTAATAAAACATTTGATAAAATTGGAAGCGTACTTCTTTTTTCAATTACACCCTGGCAATAATTCAGGGCTTGCTGTAAATCTTGTTGGTTAACATTAAATTTCATTTTCTTTAGTATACAGTATCTGATTTTTTAAGTTATTAATATTGTTGGTCATTTCTGAATCTTTTTCCTTCAATTTTTCAATTGTTTTAACGGAATGTATGATTGTTGTATGATCTCGATTAGAAAATTCCCTGCCTATTTCTGGTAAAGATTTAGAGGTTAATATCTTAGTTAAATAAATTGCAGTCTGTCTTGGTCTGACGAGATATCTTGATCTTCTTGAAGATAGCATCTCATTTTTACTTATTTTAAAGAATTTACAAACGGTAGATTGGATTAAATCGATTGTTACTTTATTTTCATCTATATTTAGTAAGTCTTTTAGAACAACTTTAACTTCAGATAAATTAGGAACCTTGTTGTATATTCTTGAAAAAGAGACAACTCTGTTAATTGCACCAACTAACTCTCTGATACTTGTTGTAATTTCTGTACTAATAAATTTTTGTATTTCTTCAGAGATATTTACTTGATTAGAATAAAAAATGTTAAGCTCTTCTGTTTTTTGTTTAACAATTTTGCTTCTAAGTTCATAATCTGGTTTTTGAATATCAACCACTAAACCACCTGCAAATCTTGATTTAATTCTATCTTGAATTCTGGATAGCTTGTTTGGAGCTCTGTCTGCAGAAATTATTACTTGTGAACCTTTATCGAGCAATGCATTGAATGTGTGGAAAAACTCTTCCTGCATTGCTTCCTTACCATTCATAAACTGGATGTCATCAATTAATAAAATATCTGTATTTCTAAAATATTCTTTAAATTTTACCATGTCATTAGATTTAATAGACTTAACAAATTGATACATAAATCTTTCAGCAGAAATAAACATCACTTTATTTTTGTCCTTTAATGAAAGGCCAATAGAATTTAACAAGTGAGTTTTGCCCATTCCTACACCTCCATAAATATAAAGTGGATTATAGTGGGAAATATTTTCTGAAACTTTTAGCGATGCTTCGTATACCAATTTATTACTTGTTCCAGTTATAAAATTATCAAATCTTTTGTTAGGATCAATTCTGTTGTATTGTAAATATGTATCTTTGATGAATGATACATTTTCATTATTTGCGCTTGATTGAATATTGTTTTGAACATCACTATCAGAATTTTTTTCAACAATTTTAAATTCAATTCTTGTTAGATCTTTTTTATAGGCTTTAACAACTTGTAATATTTGATCTAAATATCTTGAAGTAATCCAATCTCTTATAAATCTAGTCGAAACAGAGAGTAAGATATAATTACTCATCTCTTCGACAAAGTCTATTTTTCTAAGCCAACTTTCATAAATATCGCTACCCAGTTTACTCTTCATATCTTTTTGAATGAGAGTCCAATCTAGAGCTTCAGAAGAGGTATTTTTTAAATTCTGTGTTGTGTTATTGTTAGACATAAACTTTTAGGAATAAAGCTAGTTAGAAGTAAATTAGAAATTATACAATCAAAAAGTTTGTATAATTAAAAATAAATAAAATCTGTAGGTGAATCATTTTTAACGCGAATAATTATTTTTTAAAGATGATATATTTTTATTTTTAAAAAGTGGTCTTTTTTTATTCTGAACAATATTTTTGTCACAGCACCAATTAAATGCACAAATAAATTTTAAAAATTTAAAATCTGTGAGTGTGTGATTTACAGATTATAAACTTTACTACATCTAGATATGGTGTCATTAATTAAAAAAAAATCTTATTTAGTATAAGTACTTTTGGTTAAAACTTTTCAACAACTGTAGGTGGTTTTTATAAGGCTGAGATCTTTTTTGTTATTCTTGAAACATTTCTTGAAGCGTTAGCTTTCTTAATAATTCCAGTCTTTGCAACTTTCATTAATTCAGAGTTCAACTTTGGCAAGAATTTTAAAGCTTCATCTTTTTTCTTTTCCTCAAGTAGAAGATTCATCTTTTTTATAGCATTCCTATATTTACTCTTACGAGCCTTATTAACTAGCGTTTGTGTAGCAATTTTTCTAATTCTTTTAATTGCCGATTTTGTGTTTGCCATAAGCGCAGTGGTATAGCTCGAGAATTTATACTGGTCAACAGAATAATTGCTTATTTTTGGCAGGTATTACAAAAAAAAGTAGATCTATTGGATATAAATATTTTCTTTATTTTGCCGCTACATTTGTTTCTTAAGCAATTTAAGTTTTCCCTTTGATAGACTTTAAATTCTTTTTGAAAATTACCATTTTCCCCAGAGGTATTCTTAAAATCGCGTATACTTGAGCCACCTTTTTGAATGGCTTTATTAAGTACACTTTTTGAAAAAATAATAATTTTTTTACATTCTTCTCTCGATAATTTCATTGCATAAGTTGTTGGGTTAATTTTGCTTAAAAATAAAATTTCACTTGCATAAATATTGCCAATTCCAGATACAAATTTTTGATCTATCAAAAAACTTTTTATGTCTTTTTTTTTATTAAAAAAATATTTTAACAAATATTTTAAATTAAAATTTT
>CAJQTK010000036.1 GCA_905620495.1 uncultured Candidatus Pelagibacter sp.
CTCTTCCAATCATAACTCCATCTACTTTTTCTAAGTGATTTTTCATTTGATCAGTTGTCGTAATTCCACCGTTAATAATAATTTCTTCATTGGGAAAATCTTTTTTTAATCTATAGACAAAATCATATTTTAAAGGAGGGATGTTTAAGTTTTGTTTAGGAGTAAATTTTCCAAGAATAGCTTTTCTTGCGTGGATAATAAAAGTTTTGACACCAGTGCTTTTTAAAGTTGAAATAAAACGATGTAAGTTTTCATAATCTTCGGTGTCATCGTAACCAATTCTTGTTTTAATCGTAACTGGTAATTTTGTAACTGATTGCATTTTGCTCAAGCAATCTGCAACTAAACTTGGTTCTTTCATCAAACATGCTCCAAATTTATTTTTCTCTACTTTTTTTGAAGGACATCCAAGGTTTAAATTTATCTCATCATAACCAAAATCTTCACCTGCTTTGGTAGCTTCTGCGAGTAAAGCTGGAGAGGATCCGCCAATTTGAAGAGCTATTGGTTTTTCATTTATATTAAATTCTAATAATTTTTTTTTGTTACCTCTATGAATGGCTTCAGAGACAACCATTTCACTATAGAGCAATGTATTTTTACTAATCAGTCTTAGAAAAAAACGTTCATGACGATCAGTGCAATCCATCATGGGTGCAACGGATACTTTCCTGTTCATACTAAAATTTTATATTATTTTTTTAGCTATTTGTAGTCTCTTCTAACTCTGGGTTAACTTCCACTTCAGGTTCTGCTTTTGCAGTTAATTCTTCTAAATCTTCTGGTGCTACTTGAATTTTTTCTGGAATTTTTCTTGCTCTTTTTGATGGTAAAATAGGTGTTCCACTTTTAGAGATTTCACCTTTGTACATGCTATCAAAATCATCACCTATAACTTCATCATCCTCAGAAGCATCATCAACTTGTTCAACATGTTTTCTAAGTTTGTGAATTGCACTTTCTGTTAAGTCTGAAACTTTAATAGTTTCTTTTGCAATTTCTCTTAACGAAATAACTGTGTTTTTATCATTATCTCTATCAAGAGTAGGTTCAAGACCTGAATTTAATTGAACTGCTCTTTCTTTGGCAACCAATACTAATTCGTAAGGACTTTCTACTTTATCAATACAGTCTTCTACAGTTACTCTAGCCATGCGCAGTATCTATATGGTGGTTAAAAAAAATCAAGGATAATTTTATAAATAATGCGGATTAAGCTTGTTCTTTATGAGAAATAACAACGATATTGCTATTAAAATATATGATCCTGAAACTAAAGCGATTTGCTCTATTGAAAAGCTATTATCGATCAATATTCCAAATAAAGCTGTTCCAAATGCAGATGAAAATACCATGAAGGCTGTTGTTAGTGCTTTAATAGAACCGATATATTTAACACCATAAATTTCCGCCCAAGTAGCTGAACCCAAAACATTTGATAGTCCATTTGAAATCCCAATTAAACCGAGGAAGACAAAAGATGAAAATGGTGAATTAAAATAATAAAGCACAAACGTTGAACCTAATAAAGGAACGTTCATATAGATTAATAATTTTCTACTACTAAACTTATCAATTAAAAAACCAGATAAAAATAAAGTCACCACAGATAAAATAGAATAAACCATAAAGGATTGAGCTATCACATAAGGTCCCCAATTTTTAGATGACACTATAAAAGATTGATAAACAAATGTACCTGTTGCAATTGAAGGCATAGCTAGCATGGCTAAGCAAATAATATAAAATCTATAATCTTTTAATACTTCACTTCTTTTCCATTGTTTGATTTCTTTTGTTTTAACATCATTGAGATTTACAGTTTCTCTTGAATTTAACTTAATATTTTTAATTAATGTTAAAGAAATTAATGGAAGAACTACAATAACTAAAATTGAAATGGCTACCCAAATGCTTCTCCAATCTATAAAAGTTAATAAAAAAATAATTAATAACGGCAAAATAAATTCAGCTAACGATAAACCAAGCCAAGTTGTACTTAATGCACGTCCCCTAGTCTTTTCAAAAAATCTTGAAATAGTTGTGGTTGCTGTATGAGACATTAGTCCCTGTCCTGATAATCTCATTAAGAAAATTGAGAAAAATAAAAAAATTACTGATGAGACTTTAGAAAATAAAAAACAAGAAATGGCTAATAAAACAACAACATAAGATGCAAATTTTAAAATATTAATGTCATCTATTTTTTTTCCAATCCAAACAAGTATAAAACTACTTAATAAAGTTGCGGATGCATATATTGATCCAAACTGACCATGGGTAATAGAAAGAGCATCTCTTATACTTGAATTAAATAAGCCTAGAAAAAAACTCTGTCCAAAGCTTGAAAAAAATGTAAATATAAAACCAAATAAAATTACTTTAAAATTCAAACTTTTAAACATAGGAAATAAAAATTATGAGCAATGTTGCATTTATAGGTTTAGGTGTCATGGGTTATCCGATGGCAGGATATATATCAAAAGCAGGGCATGATGTAACTATTTATAATCGAACTGGAGCAAAAGCTGATAAATGGGTTGCTGAATTTAAAGGATCTAAAGCAGATACTCCTGCAAAAGCTGCTGAAAATGCTGACTTTGTATTTACCTGTGTTGGGAATGATAATGATTTAAAAGAAGTGACTTTTGGTGACAACGGTATCTTTAAAACAATTAAAAAAGGTGCTGTTTATATTGATAACACCACTGCATCTGCAACAATTGCTAGAGAGATTTATGCTCACTCATTAAAAAGTGAGTTTGGTTTTTTAGATGCTCCTGTATCAGGTGGTCAAGCAGGTGCTGAAAATGGCGCTCTAACAGTAATGATTGGTGGAGATCAAACAAACTTTGATAAAGCTAAAAACATTATTGATTGTTATAGCAAAAAAATGAAATTATTAGGTGGTGCTGGTAACGGCCAATTAGCAAAAATGGTTAATCAAATTTGTATAGCAGGTCTAGTTCAGGGTTTATCTGAGGCGATTAACTTTGGTAAAAAAGCTGGCTTAAACATGGAGGATGTAATTGAAGTTATATCTAAAGGTGCTGCACAGTCTTGGCAAATGGAAAACAGATACAAAACTATGATTGATGACAAGTTTGAATTTGGTTTTGCAGTTGATTGGATGAGAAAAGATTTAAAAATCGCAATGGATGAGGCTAAAAATAATGGCTCTCTATTACCTGTAACTGAAGTTGTTGATAAATATTACAGCGAAGTTCAAGAAATGGGTGGAAACCGTTGGGATACTTCTAGTCTTATTAGAAGACTAAGTAAGTAGCCTTGTATGCAACCACCATACTATGAAGACTTTACTGAAATCAAAAATAAAATTTGGTCTATGTTGGACAATGCTATCAAAGATAGAAGTTCTCCTTTTAGAATTCCTGTATTTATCTGTGGTAACAAAGATGACTTTGACGGAAGAATTGTAGTCCTTAGAAAATCTGATCAATCAAACAATCTTATCCAATATCATAGTGATATTAGATCTAATAAAATTGCTAAATTAAAAAATAATAAAAATGCATCAATGCTCTTTTATGACAAGGAAGAGAAGATCCAAGTAAGATTAAAAGTTGAATGTATTGTTAATCATGACAATGAAATAACAAAAGAATCCTGGTTAAAAACAGGACATATGAGTAGAAAATGTTATTTAGTTAATAATGGCCCTGGAACAGAGTCTTCTACTCCAACATCAAAATTAAAACCCGGGTTAGATAATTTTGAGTTTACAATGGAACAAAGCGAAATCGGATATAAAAACTTTACAGTAATTCAGTGTAAAATTAAGAGTATTGAGTGGCTTTATTTGGCAGCCAAAGGTCATCGTAGAGCTAAATTTGATTTAGAGAATAATAAAGAACAGTGGTTAGTTCCTTAAAAAATAGATTTAGAGTATTTCTTCCAGTTATCCTGGTAGTGAATAGCATTCTCAGTAATTGACTTCGCTTCTTCACTTGAGACTTGTCGTACAATTTTACCAGGAGATCCAACAACTAGAGAATTATCAGGGATGACTTTATTTTCAGTTACAAGTGCATTAGCACCTATGATACAATTTTTTCCAATCTTAGCGCCATTTAAAATTACAGCACCAATTCCAATTAAAGAGTTATTTCCAATAGTACAGCCATGAAGCATTACTAAGTGCCCAATGGTTACATCTTTACCAATTTTTAGTGGAAAGCCTGGATCAGTGTGCAACACACTACCGTCTTGAACGTTTGATCCTTCACCAACGTAAATATTTTCAACATCTCCTCTTAATGTAACATTAAACCAAATACTGGTATTTTTTTCTAAAGTAACGTCTCCAATGATTGATGCATTAGATGCAGACCAGTTTTCACCAGAATTTTTTACTTTTTTATCTTCCAAATCATAAAACATATCTTATATATTATTATAACATGCAAATAAAAACTCCAATATGTGATTTTGGACAAGCAGCTAAAAGCTTTGAATTAAAATCAACTAATAGTGAAATTATCAAATTAAATGACGTTAAAGGAAAAAATGGAACGTTGGTTATGTTTATTTGTAACCACTGTCCTTACGTAAAGGCTGTCATTAAAGACATAGTTGAAGATTGTAAAAATTTAGAAAAACTTGGAATTAAAGCAGTAGCTATTTCAGCCAATGATCCGGTTAATTTTCCAGCAGACAGTTTTGAAAATATGATTAAATTTACTAAAGAACACCAATTTAATTTTCCTTATCTTTTTGATGAAACTCAGAAAGTAGCCAAGAGTTATGATGCTGTCTGTACACCTGATTTTTTTGGGTATAATAATAATTTAGAACTGCAATACAGAGGCAGAATAAGAGAGTTAGAAAATTTAAAACCGGTAAGGGCTGGTGATAGTGATTTATTTAATGCAATGAAGCAAATAGCTGAAACAGGTAAAGGTCCTGAAGAACAAGTTCCAAGCTTAGGGTGCGGTATCAAATGGTTGGATAGTTAATGTATTTAATTGTTACAAAAACTTTTCCACCTGAAATTGGCGGTATGCAAAATTTAATGTGGGGGTTAGTTAATGAGCTCTCAAAAAATTACATGATAAAGGTTTTTGCTGATTATCATGAAAATCATAAAGCGTTTGATGAGCAAGTTTCTTTTTCAATAGAGCGGGTTGGTGGAATAAAGCTTCTAAGAAAATATAGAAAAGCTCAATTGATTAATGAATTTATAAAAGAAAATAAAATTGAAAGAATTATTGCAGATCATTGGAAAAGTTTAGAATTACTAAAGACGAATAAAAAAAAGATATGCTTAATTCATGGCAAAGAAATTAATCATGAAAAAGGTACCTCTCTTAATAAAAGGGTTTTAGAGGTTTTAAATAATGTTGAAACCATAGTTGCTAATTCAGAATATACTAAAGATTTAGCCATTGAATTGGGTGTTAAAGAAGACAAGATTGTAGTCATTAATCCCGGTGTAGATAAAGTTGAGGAATTAGATAAGAAAACTTTAGATAAGGTTGATAATTTATTAAAACATAAATCTCCTAGATTAATTACTGTCTCTAGATTTGATAAAAGAAAAAATCATGAAAAAGTTATAATGGCTTTAAGAAATTTAAAACAAATTTATCCAAGTATTGTCTATATTTGCGTGGGTTATGGGGATGAAGAAGAAAATATTAAAAAACTTGTTGCAGAATTAGGCTTACAACCTCAAGTGATGTTTTTTAAGGACATTTCAAATGAATTAAAAAATGCACTAGTTGCAAAATCAAATATTTTTGTAATGCCGTCAATAATACATAAAAAATCTGTTGAAGGATTTGGTATAGCTTATGTTGAAGCCGCACAATATGGATTGCCTTCTCTTGGTGGTGAAGATGGAGGTGCAGCAGATGCAATTGAACATCAAAAAACTGGACTCATCTGTGATGGTAATGAATTAGATGAGGTTTATTCTTCTATTAATTCAATGATAGAAAATAATAAATACCTAGAGTATGGCAAGGCCGCTAAAGAGCAATCTTCTAAATTTCAATGGAATAAAATTATTGATGAATATAAAAAAATATTAAATTAGTATTTTTTCTAAGACTTTACTTGCACTTAATTTATTTAAATCATCAACTTGTATTGCTTTAAAGTTTTCACGCTCAATACTGACCTTATGAGCGGTTGTATGTTTACCAAACAAAGCTAATCCTTTTGCTCCAAGGTGTGCAGAGATATGAGCGGGACCCGTATCATTTGCAACAACAAATGAACTATCTTTAATTAAAGATGCTAGTTGTGAGATATTGAGTGCTTTATTTTTATCTAAAATTGAAATTGCATTAATATTTTTTCCATCATCAACTTCTGAGGGACCAGGTGCCACAACTATTTTAAACTGATCACCGTATTTATTTTTAATTAAATCTATTAACTCATTGTAATGAGGCCATATCTTGTGAGTTAAATGTGTTGAACAAAATGGAAATAGAACAATATATTTGTCTAAATTAAATTCTTGTTTAATATTATCAATTTTAGATGTAGCCCAAGTAAAGTCTGGTTTCATTGTATTTTCTGCTTTAATGCCGGAAAATTTTAGTTGATGTGTGAAACGATCTAATACTGGGTCTTTATCAAATTCTTCTTTAGATATATTTGTGGGTAATGTTGTCTCAGAACTAGACCAGATATTTAAATCTGCCTTAGGAAGTAAAACATTTTTATAAAAATTTGTTCTAGAGGAATTTTGAAGGTCATATATTTTTGTAAAACTAAACTTTTTTAAAATCTTCATCAACAAATATAGATAAATTAAATTAAATCTGGATAATCGTTTGTCTAAAATAACATTATGAATAAATGGGTTTTTTTTAAATAATTCAAAGTAAGGTTTGGTAGTTAATATATGTATCTGATCATTTGAGTGATTTTCAGAAATGTCTTGAATTGCCCCACTTGCTTGGGCTATATCTCCTAAAGAACCGTGCTTAATAATTAAAATATTAGACATATTTTTAACAACTTAACATAGTATAAATTTTTATGAATAAAATTCTAGTTGAAGTCTCTGTTGGTGAGCTTTTAGATAAAATTTCTATTTTAGAGATCAAACAAGAAAAAATTCAAGATCCTGAAAAACTAAAATTCATTAATGACGAACTTGTTATTTTAAAAGAACAATTAGATCAAAATGTCAGCTCAGACGCAAAACTTAACAGTTTGTTTCAATCCTTAAAAGAAATTAATGCTAGATTATGGATGATTGAAGATGACAAAAGATTATGTGAAAAAAATTCTGACTTTACTGAAAATTTTATTAGACTTTCAAGAGACGTGCATTTTTTAAATGATGACCGTGCTAAAATTAAGTTAGAGATGAATAATCTCACCGGTTCTAAAATTAAAGAAATTAAAGAATACACATCTTATTGAAAACTATATTTTTTTTCTAAATATTTTATTAAATTGTGAATAATAAAAGTCATAAATAGATAAATACCCCCAGCTAAAAGAAATACCTCTAATGGTTTATACGTGGTTGACACAATATGTTTGGCGACACCTGTTATATCCATTAATGTTACTGTACTGGCTAAAGAAGTTCCCTTCATCATTAGTATGATTTCATTACCATAAGCTGGCAAAGATTGTCTAATCGCTACTGGAATTTGAATTTTATACAAAATGATTTTATTAGATATACCAAGGCTTTTACCAGCTTCAATAATTCCTGGTTTAATTGTTTGAAAAGCAGATCTTAAAATTTCTGAAGTATAAGCCCCCGTATTTAATGCGAATGCAATAATTGCACACCAATAGGGTTCTTTTAAAATCACCCAAAGAAAAGTTTGTCTTAACCATTCAATTTGTCCTAAACCAAAATAAATTATAAATATTTGAACCAGTAAAGGGGTTCCTCTAAATAAATAAGAATAACCATAAGCAAATTTATTAATAAATGGATTTTTATTTAATCTTAAAACTGCAAATATAAATCCAATTAATAATCCAATGATTAAAGATACTGATAATAGCTTTAAAGTTATAACAGCAGCACTTAACAATTTAGGTAGGCTTGTTAACATTAAATCTAAATCCATTAAAAGCCCCTACTATATTTAAATTCAAGTTTATTAATCAACTTCATGCTTAAAAAAGTAAGCATCAAATATAAAACTGCCGCAAAAGAATAGAAGAACAGTGGGTCTCTAGTTGAACCTGCTGCAATATAAGATTGTCTCATAATCTCAACAAGACCGGTGACTGATATTAACGATGTATCTTTTAAAGTGATCTGCCAAACATTGCTTAAATTTGGAATAGCTAACCTTAACATTTGTGGCATGATTACTTTTAAAAAATAAATATGTCTTTTAAATCCTAAAACTTTACAGGCTTCAAATTGTCCTTTGTCTATTGATTGAATAGCACCTCTAAACACTTCTGTTGAATAAGCTCCCGATATAATACCGATTGCAACTGAGCCAGTAATAAAAGCATTAATCTCAATGTACTCATAATAACCAAAAATTGAAGCAACGTACATAATCGCACCACTGCCACCAAAAAATAATAGGTAGATCACTAATAATTCAGGAACACCTCTTATTACAGTTGTGTAAGTATTTGCTATAAAATTTAAAAACTTATTATTGGATAATTTAAGCGGTGTAAAAATTAATGAAAATAAAAAACCAATTAACATTGCCGTAACTGCTACCGCAATAGTCATTAGAGTTGCATAAAACAACTCATCTCCCCAACCTGTTTTTCCGAAAGTTAAAAGATCCATATCGAAAGGGCGGCTAAATTAATAACCGCCTTTTCAAAATATTAATTACATAGAAGCGTCAAAGCCAAAATGTTTGATCGCTAATTTGCTGATGATTCCTTGTTTTCTAGCAGTGTTAATTGCTTTGTTGAAATCTTTAAGAAGTTTTGCATCTCTAGTACCGATTGCATCATTTCCACCTTGTCTCATTCCAACACCAACACCATTACCAAAAGCACCACCTGAAAAAGTAGGTCCAACTAGTACTACTGGTTTTCCTGATTTGTCTGCATAATCAGTGAATGCAACTGCTGCAGCTAATGCAACATCACATCTACCAGAAGTTAAGTCTAAGTTTACTTCATCTTGAGTTTTGTAAGTTCTAACATTTACTTTACCTACGTCACCAGACTCTAAAAAATTTTGGTGAATAGTTCCTGTTTGCGTACAAACAGTTTTTCCAGCAAGAGCAGCAGTTAAAGTTTTAAGAGTTTTTTTAACAACACTTCCACCTAAGGTTAAATTAATACCTTCTGGTGTGTCCATGCTTTCTAAACTTGAACCTTTCATTACTGCAAGAGCTGCCACTTCGTCAGCATAACCTTGTGAAAAAGTAATTGTTTTTTGTCTCTCAGCTGTTATTGACATTCCTGCCATAATTGCATCGAACTTTCTCATTAACAAAGCTGGAATCATTCCATCCCAATCTTGTTCAACGATAGTACACTCATGACCCATGATTGCACAAAGTTCATTTGCTAATTCAACCTCAAAACCAATAAGAGCACCTGATGCATCCTTAGAGTTCCATGGTGGATAAGCACCTTCTGTTCCAATTTTTATTTTATCAGCGTAAACATTTCCGATTAATAATAAAGAAGCAAGAACAGTTAAAATTGTTATTTTAAATATATTCATTTTTTCCTCCATAAATTTAAGGGAGAAATCCCCTTTAACTATATTTATTTCACAAATTTGATAATTTAAAAAGAAAATATTTAGTGGTTAATCGAGGAAGAGAAATTCCAAGAACAGTCAAAACTTGGTATATAAACCCTATCTAAAGTTGTATTGCCAAAATTCTTATTAAAAACATCCAACCATTTTTCAACCTGTTCTGGTTTTTTGTCTTGGCTACCCACTTGAGCTGTAATTACACCGTTTGGTTTTAATATTTTAATTAAGGTGTCCATATTTTTAGCAGCTAAATCTATACAAAATTGATCATCATTAAGATCAACGAAAATTTTATCGTACTTATCATCTTCAACAGATTTTATACTTTCAAAAGCATCACCCCAGATACATTTAACTGAATTTTTTTCTGTCGATTTATTGCCAATACTTCCCAGATGTTTGTTGCATACTTCAACAACTTCTGGATCAAGCTCATACCAGTCTATAAAATCGAAACCTTTAGACATGCACTCTCTTGCAACTCCTCCATCTCCACCACCAATGATAGCTGCTGTTCCCATATCTTTATTTAATTTCAATGCAGCATTTACAAATGTTGAGCTGTATAAAACTTCATCATTAGTTGCGACTTGAATTTCATTATCAATAAATAATGATTTACCAAATTGTTCTAAATCTAATATTTCAATATGTTGACCCACTTTAGATTTAAAATCTTCTAAAACTTCATTTACCACATATGATTTTTGTAACCCAGGTGAGCTATAAATATCACGATATAGAGATTTTGTATCTCTATCAAAAGCTTTAGTGACAATTCTTTTATGTTTGAATTCTTTTTTAACAATATCTAGTGCAATAGAGGGGCTTATTTTTCCACATGTAAAAAAATCAAAACTAATAATCCCTTTTTCTGGAAATGTATGAAAACTGATGTGACTTTCAGCTAATAAAGCAAGAATAGTGAAACCATGAGGTTCAAATTTATGTTTTGAAATTTTGAGAATTGTAACTTCAGCTGCTTTAGCTATTTTACGAATTACATTTTCGTAGACTGAAGGGTCATACTCTTGAGTAGTACCGATGATGTCTAAAGTTATATGCTCACCTATTTTAGTCATAAAAATTATTCCCTCTTATAATTTTTTATTAATATTAAGTTGGAAAGTTTTATATAGGTGTATTGACATTTTTCAACATTTAATCAATTTATTTATATTTTACTTAATTACATTAAAATTCAGTTCTTATTATACTTGCAAAAGCACTCGCCCCTAAGGCTAGATTTTTATTCCAATCATTGTCAGCATTTTGATCCGCATTATCAGATATGTATTTAAAGCATTTAAATTCTATATTTTCTAACTTGCACACTTTTGCAATGGCATAGGCCTCCATATCAACCACATCTACTTCCATATCTATCTTTTTATTAACAAAACTGTCTCCCGTTCCACAAGAGTAACCATCTTTTGACGTAATTATTTCTTTAATTTTATCAAAAGGTGTTTCTCCCAATTCAAATTCTAAAACTCTAACATCCATATCTCTTTGATAAAATTTAGTGCATTCTACGATTCCTTTTAATTTAGTATTAATTGCTCCAGCAGTACCATAATTAATAATAATCTTGGGCTTATGAAGATAAATTAATCGAAGAGTATTGTAAGTAGCATTAATTTTCCCAACACCTATATGATTAAAATAGTCTAATCCAATTGTTTCTTCTTTGATTGCCGCAAGGAATAATTTGTTCATAGATTTTTTTTACTAAAGATATAGATATATTAATATCATGAATTTAAAAGATTATATTAGGTCTATTCCAGATTATCCAAAGAAAGGAATTTTATTTAGAGATATTACTACTCTAATTAAAGATGAGAAAGCTTTTGCTGAATCAATTGATCAAATAGTTGAAAGATCTAAAAAATTTAAAATAGATAAAATTGCTGCAATTGAATCTAGAGGATTTGTTTTTGCTTCTGCTGTTTCTTACCTTCTTAAAAAACCTTTTATTATGTTTAGAAAAAAAAATAAACTTCCTTCTGATACACATTCTGTTGATTTTGAATTAGAATATGGAACAGCAACTATTGAAGTACATAAAGATTCAATTGATAAAGATGATTCAGTTTTGATTATAGATGATTTAATAGCAACAGGTGGAACGGCTGAAGCTGCAGCCAAACTTGTAGAAATGTCAAATGCAAAAGTTGCAGCATTTGTTTTTGCGATTAATCTTTTTGATCTAGGTGGATCTGATAATTTGGTTAAAAAAGGATATAAGATAGAAAATTTAATAAACTTCCCAGGTCATTAGGCTTTTTAAAAATGGAAAAAATTAGTAAAGTTTCGAGAATTATTAGAAAATTATATTACATAATATTTATTGAAAATTTTAGTAAAAAAATATCCTATAATTTCCCACCAAATTATTTTAGGTGGGATCTGATTAAATATTTACATGAAAAATATAAGTTTAACTCTTATTTGGAAATTGGATGTGATAAAAATCAATTATTTTCAAGAATAAATATTAACAAAAAATTTGGCGTTGATCCATCATCAGGGGGTAATATTAGAAAAACTAGCGATGAATTTTTTAAAGATAACAAGGACACTTTTGACTTAGTTTTTATTGATGGACTTCACGAGTACACGCAAGTCAAAAAAGATATACTTAACTCTTTAAAATTTTTGAATAAAAATGGTTTAATTCTAGTTCATGATTGCTTACCTGAAAGCATGTCAAAACAAGCTGTCCCAAGATACCGAATGCTTTGGAATGGTGATGTTTGGAAAGCGATAGTTGATTTGAGACAAGATGAAAATATAGAAATATACACTTGTGAAATGGATCAAGGAATAGGTGTAATTCAAAACAAAAAAAATACTAGCATTTTACAAATAAGTAAAAAGATAAAAGAATTAAAGTTTAAAGATTTTTATAAAAATCATAAAGAATATATGAGGACAATTTCTATAAAGGATTTACAAGAAAAGTTTTAATTGGCAGAGCTGAGCTTAGGTCTATACCAAGAACCTCTTCCCATTATTGCATTAAATGTACCTGATGCTCTTAAAAAATAGATTGTACTTTTTCTTTTATTGAATAAATAAAATAAAGTCCCCTTGATATAGTTAAACAAAATTATAAAGAAAGCTTTTCTAAATGCATAAAAAAAATTTTTATATTTTATGTTGTAATAAACTTTAGACCACATCCAATGCCAATTTCTACATTTTTCAAATTCAAACCCTATATTTGATGATTTTGCACCAAGGTGGGTTATTTTAGCTTTGCCACATATGTAAATTTTTTCTGATACTAATTTAAGCCTTTTACATAGGTCGATTTCTTCAAGATATAAAAAATAATTTTCATCAAACATCTTAATTTTTTTAATTTTGGATAAATTAACTAACATTGAAAAGCCATTAACATGCTCAACTTCCGTTATTCCTTTTTTAATAATTTTTTTTTCGTTTGGTGCTAAGATTGCAAATCTATTTTTAATCAAATTTGCTTGGTGTATTAACTCTTTAATACAGTTTCTTGATAAGATTGTATCAGGATTCAATACTAATACATGTGACGTTTTTGCTAATTTAAAAATTTTATTATTTCCAGTGCCATAACCATTATTTTTTTTTGATAAAATGAAATTAATATGTGGATAAGTTTTTTTAATTTTTTCTTTAAGCGGCAAATCGTTAGAATTGTCTAGAATAATAATCTTTTTTATATTTTCTAAACTTTTTAAGCATCTAAAAATAACTTTTTCACTTTTAAATGTAACAATCCCTACTGTTATATCTTTAAAATTCATTTGATTGAAATATATTATAATATATCACTTAGATAATGAATAAAAATATCATTGTTACTGGTGGACTTGGTTTTATTGGAAGTAACTTAATCGATCTTTTAATAAGCAAAAAATATTCAGTAATTAATTTAGATAAAGTTAGCTATTCATCTAATTTTTACAATCTAAAGGAATATAAAAATCATACTAAATACAAATTTATAAAATGTGATTTAAACAGTAAAAAAATACTAAGTATATTAATGAAATATAAACCAATTTGTATTTTTAATTTGGCGGCAGAAACCCATGTGGACAGATCTATAGATGGGCCTAAAAATTTTATTAACAGTAATGTTCTTGGGACCTTCAATCTTTTAGAGGCTTTTAAGATATTTTCATTGAAACATACTAGTAAGCTGGTTCATATTTCTACAGATGAAGTTTATGGCGATATTTTAAAGGGCAGATCAGATGAAAATTTCTCATATAAACCTAGCTCACCTTATGCGGCTAGTAAAGCTGCCTCTGATCATTTAGTCAATTCATATATCCGCACGTACAAAATTCCAGCAGTAATCTCGAATTGCTCTAATAATTATGGTCCCAAACAACATCCAGAAAAATTAATACCTAAACTAATATACAATATTATTAATAATAAAGAGTTGCCAATTTATGGAAGGGGAAAAAATTCTAGAGAATGGTTGCATGTAAAAGATCACTGCATGGCATTATTTAAAGTTTTTGAAAAAGGAAAAATTGGTGAATTCTACAATATTGGATCAAATAAAAATTTAAATAATATTCAAATAACTAAAGCGCTACTTAAAATTGCCAAAAATTTTATTCATATAGGCAATAATGTTAAAATTAAATATACAGCAGATAGACCAGGGCATGATAAAAGATATGCACTTAATAGCAATAAAATTAAGAAAAAACTAAATTGGAAGCCCAAAATTAAATTTGATAATGGTTTAAAAGAAACTTTTTTATGGTATCTAAATAATAAAAAATATTATTCATCCCTAACAAAAAAAGATATTGTCAAAAGATTAGGTTTAAAAAAATGATTACAAAAGGTATTATATTAGCGGGTGGAACAGGCTCAAGAATGAGTCCGTTAACTAAAGCTGTAAATAAACAACTTCTTCCAATCTATGACAAGCCATTGATTTTTTATCCGCTGTCTATTCTCATGCTTGCAAAAATAAAAGATATCTTAATTATAATTAATAAAGGTCAGCTAGAACAATACAGAAAAATAATTCCCAATGGTGATAATTTAGGAATTAAAATCACTTATAAAGAGCAAGATAAACCAAGAGGTCTACCTGATGCTTTTATTTTAGGTGAGAAATTTATTGAGAAAAAAAATGTTGCCATGATTCTGGGTGATAATTTTTTTTATGGTCAAAATTTAAGCTCTATACTTTTGAATAGTTCAAAAATTAAAGAAGGTGCAGGAATATTTTTGCATAAAGTTCAAAATCCAGAACTTTTTGGTGTAGCAAAAATCGATAAAAATAAAAAGATAATCTCAATTAAAGAAAAGCCTAAAAAATTTATTTCCGATGATGCTATTACAGGCTTGTATTTTTTTGATAAAAATGTTGTGAACTATGCAAAAAAATTAAAACCTTCTAAGAGAGGAGAGCTAGAAATTATTGATTTATTAATAAAGTATAAAAATAAAAACAAATTAAGAGCAAATTTTATAGGCAGGGGTGGTGCCTGGCTTGATACAGGATCAATTGATGATTACTATAAAACAATCTCTTTTGTTCAAGCCGTAGAAAATAGACAAGGTTTAAAAATTGCATGTATTGAAGAAATAGCATTACTAAATAAATGGATTAATAAAGAAAAAATTAAAAGATCAATTAAATTTTACGGTAAATGTCAATATTCAAATTATCTAAAAAAACTATTATATAAATGATAATTAAGACAAAATTCGATGATTTAATTTTAGTAAAAAAACAAAAATTTACTGATTCTAGAGGGTACTTTCAAGAATTAATGATGCAAAAAAATATTAAGATCAGATTTCCATTTCAGGTAATGTCATTTTCTAAAAAAAATATAATTAGAGGTCTTCACATACAAACTAAAAAACCTCAGGGTAAATTCATAACAGTCATAAAAGGAAAAATTTTTGATGTTGCTGTTGATCTTAGAAAGAAATCCAAAACATATGGAAAATATTTTTCGAGGATTCTAAGTGAAAAAAATTCATTATCTATTTATATACCACCAGGATTTGCTCATGGCTTTTGTACTCTAGATAAAGAAAATTTTATAGTTTATAGTTGCACGCAGTATAGAAATGCCAGATCTGAAATAGGTATAAAATATAACGATCAAGACTTAAATATTAAATGGCCAATTAAAAAACCTACTCTATCAATAAAAGATAAAAAAAATTACTCTCTTGAAGAGTTTTATAATAAAACTAATGGATAATAAAATTTTAGTAACAGGTGGTGATGGAAGATTTGCAAAAATATTAAAAAATAAAAATAAAAAATTAAATTTAGTATTTTGCAATAAAAAACAGCTAAATATTTTAAGCTTAAAATCAATCACAAAAAATTTCGATAAACATAAACCAAAAATAATTTTTCATTGTGCCGGACTATCAAGACCTATGAATATCCATGAAAAGGATATTGCAAAAAGTATTGATCTTAACATTATTGGAACAGCAAATTTAGTAAAAATTTGTAAATTATATAAAATTAAATTGATATATTTTTCTACAGGCTATGTTTATGAAGGGAAGAAAGGCAACTATAAAGAAACAGATACAGTTAAACCATTTAACATTTATGGTTTATCCAAATTAGGTGGCGAGTGTGCTGTTTCAATGTACAAAAACTCATTAATACTTAGGGTAACAATGACAGAAAAACCATTTACTCATAACACTGCATTCACTAATTTAAAAAGTAATCTCATGTTTCATGAAGACTTGGTTAATATGCTTCCAAAAGTTATCAATGAAATTGGTATAATCAATATAGGTGGTAAATCTCAATCTATTTATAATTTTGCAAAAAAATATAACAAATCAGTAAAAAAAGCTAAGCTGAATACAAATTCAAAATTGCCTCTTAATCAAACAATGAATCTTTCAAAATTAAAAAAACTTCTAAAATGGTAGCGGGAAGTGGAATCGAACCACTGACCTCAGGCTTATGAGTCCTGCGCTCTAACCGACTGAGCTACCCCGCCACTTAATTATTGTTGATTTATAATAGGTTTTTAATTTAGATCAATCAACTTTTTGAAAGTGATATTTACTTTAAGAACGTTATAAAAGTTCCAAATAAAATAAGTATGGCTGTAACAAGACTAAAAAAAATAATTTTTTTTTTTATTTGATTTTTTTCCTCTATTTTTACCTTGTTCAATAATATATTAATATCTACAACACTTTTTATGTCTATGTTAAGAGATTGAGGTAATTTTTTTTTACTCTTATTTACATTGGTTAATTTACCGTTATGAAAATAATATTTTTGCATTATCTAATTTAATCATCAATTATTTACATGAGCAACTAAAATTATAAAAATCTAGCTTGTTTATCTTTTAAAGGGTTGACCTCTACTTTTACTGGGTATTTTTGTTTGGCAACTTCTATATATAGATCCATTTTAAACAATTCTTCATTTGAGTATTCAGATCTCACATAACCAAAAGATAAATTTTTATTATAATTAAATGAATAATTCCCGGAAGTTGTTCTTCCTATAATTTTACCCCTTAGATAAATTGGCTCTTCATGTAATAATAGTGGTGCGCCTGGGTTACTGTCAATTAATGATAGCATTATAAATCTTCTATCTTTTTTTTTGTCTTTAATTTTTAATAAATTTTCTTTACCAATAAAGTTTGGTTCTTTTTTGTAACTAATTGCAAAATTTAATCCTGCTTCGTATTGATTTTCTTCAGGTGAGATATCGTGACCCCAATGTAAAAAGCCACTTTCCATTCGCATTGTATCCATTGCATGAGACCCACAATGAGATAAATTGTGATTTTTACCTTCTTCTACAATTAATTGATAAATTTCTTTAGCATCTTTATTGTCTATATAAATTTCAAACCCTAATTCTCCAACATATGATAATCTTTGAATCCATACTTTTTTATAAGCAATAGTTACAAACTTTCCCGTACCAAATTTAAATGTTTCATTTATAAAATCATCATCTGAAATTTTAGAAATTAAATTTCTGCTTTTGGGTCCAAAAATTCCTAAACATACAAGGTCATCCGTTATATCTTTAAATTCTAAATCTGATGACAAGTGTTTTACAATGTGTGCTTTATCATGGGTTCTTGTGGCAGATGAACTTATTGCCCTAAAATGATTCGTCTCAATACAGATAACCGTTAAGTCAGCTTCAATGCCACCTGCTTCATTGAGCATTTGTGTATAAGTTGATTTGCCTACTTCATTTTTAATATTAGCTGTGCATATTCTTTGCAATTCATTGTGGGCTAACTCCCCTTTTATTTCATATTTTGAAAAGGGAGACAATTCATACAGACCAACATTAGTAACTGTATTTTTTGTTTCAAACTCAACAGATGGATACCAATTTTGATAATCAAAACTATATTTATATTCAGGTTTTTCATTCTTAAGTGCGTACCACATCGGTCTTTCGTATTCACCAGACACACCAAAGCATGCCCCTGCTTTTTTTAATTCTTCATGATATGGTAATAATCTTTGATTTCTTGATGTGTTATGCTGTTTGTAGGGCCAATGCATTCCATACAAATCTCCAAGAGTTTCTGTAACTCTTTCCATAATAAACTTTTTAGATGAATGAAACTTTTGAAATCTTTTTATATCTAATGAAAATAAATCTTCATTCATATATCCATTAATCATCCATTCAGCTGTAACTCTACCCGCACCTCCAGAGCTTGCTATGCCGATACTATTAAATCCACAACAAGCAAAAAGATTATTAACCTCAGGAGTTTCTCCTAAAAGATATTGAGTATCTGGTGTAAATGATTCGGGACCTGAAAAAAATTTTCTAATTCCAGCAGTTTCTAACATGGGTAATCTTTGAAATGACTTTTCTAAATAAGGCTCAAAGTGATCAAAGTCATCTGGAAATTCACCAAATGAAAAATCTTCTGGTACTACGCCTTTATCCTTAAAAGCAGGCTTTGCATTTGGTTCAAAAATTCCAACTAGCATTTTTCCCGCATCTTCTTTTAAATAAAGACATGAATTATAATCTCTTAAAACTGGCAAGTTTTTAGGTAATTTGTCTAAAGGTTCGGTGATTATATAAAAGTGTTCGTTTGGATATAAAGGAATACTCACACCAATATCCTCTCCAATTTGTCTAGACCACATCCCTGTAGCAATCACAACGTATTCACAATCAATTTTGCCAAATTTAGTTTGAACACCAACAATTTTTTTATCTTTAACTAGTATTTTTTCAACAGGAGTTTTCTCAAATATCTGAGCCCCTTCCATCTTTGCAGCTTTTGCTAATACATTTGTAACCCCTACAGGGTCTGCCTGACCATCCTCTGGTATATAAACACCCCCTAAAATATCTTCGTCGTTAATTACGGGGTAAAGTTCTTTTATTCTTTCTTTTGTGACGTTTTCAACATTTACATCAAATAACTGTGCCGCTGTTGCTTGCCTTAATAATTCCTGCAGTCTTTCAGGTGAAGTTGCAACTGTGATTGCCCCATTTTGTTTTAGCCCAGTTGATAAACCGGTTTTTTTTTCTAATTCTTTGTATAAATTTAGAGAGTATTTTCTAAGACGTGTGATTGTAGAGGATGCTCCTAATTGACCCACAAGTCCTGCTGCATGCCAAGTGGTTCCCGAAGTAAGCTGATCTCTTTCTAATAATATAGTGTCTTTCCATCCATATTTTGCAAGGTGATAAGCAACGGAACAACCCGCAACACCCCCTCCTATAACAACTACTTTTGCTGATTTTGGTAATTTAACAGTCATTTGTAATTTGATATTATTAACATTCTAAAATTCAAACAACTAAATTCTTAAATTGGTAAAGCATACAAAATGTTATAAATATTTCATATGTTTTCAAAAAAATATTACTCAATAATTTTTGTATTTTTTATTAGCTTGGGTATGTCTGTATTCATGTCTTGTGTGATCACAATTGTTAACACTGGGCTTCAAGGAGATTTCTTACATCGTTGGGGGATGGCTTGGATGTTTGCTTTTCCACTTGCTTTTTTAGCAGGTAATTTTTTTTCACCCCTTGCAAGAAAACTTACTGATAAACTAACTAAAACTTAGTTTTTTGTAAACATTATACAGTTAAGTCTATCTCTAAATTATAGCTAATCAAAAAATATTGCTTAATCGAATACTTATTATTATGATATTATCTCATTATGTTATTTAGACAGTTATTTGATAAAACTTCTAGTACTTACACATATTTAATAGCAACAGCCAAAGGCAGAGAGGCTCTAATCATTGATCCAGTATTAGAAAATGTTGAAAGATATATACAATTATTAAAGGAACTAGATTTAAAGCTAGTTAAAGTAATAGACACACACATACATGCTGATCATATCTCGGGAATTGCAGAACTAAGAGATCAAACAAATTGTGTGACTATTATGGGTGATAAAACACCTTCAGATGTTGTTTCTATGCAAGTGTCAGATGAAGAATTAATCAAAATTGATGGTCTAGAATTTAGAGCTTTATTCACACCAGGTCATACATCGGAAAGTTTTAGCTTCTTAATGGGTGATAGGGTTTTTACCGGTGACACATTGCTAATTAGAGGAACTGGAAGAACTGATTTTCAAAATGGAGACCCTCAAGACTCGTATAACTCAATTTTTAATAAATTATTAAAATTACCTGATGAAACTTTGGTCTACCCTGCTCACGATTATAAGGGAGATACTGTAAGTACCATTTTAGAAGAAAAAAAATTTAATCCACGGCTGCAAGTAAAATCAGCAAATGAATATATTGAAATTATGAATAATCTTAATTTACCTGACCCTAAATTAATGGATGTCGCTGTTCCTAATAATTTAAAACTTGGAATAGATCTTGATAAACAAAAGGTTAATAACGGTATTGAACCTAATGAGTTTAACAATTGTTTATTAGAAAAAAATATAATTTTAATAGATCTTAGAGAACAAAATGAACTGGACAAAATTGGCAAGATTAAAAATAGTACAAGGATTTCTTTCCCAGAAATTAATGATTACTTAAATAAAAATAAGACTGAATTACGGGATAAGAAAATTTTGTTTTATTGTGCCATTGGTCAAAGATCTACTTTAGCAGTTCAAATATCAAAGTCTTATCAATATAGTAACTGTTTACATTTAATTGGTGGTCTAAAAAATTGGAAACATGCTGGTTTAGGATTGGTCAAATAACTTTGTTAAAAATATAACTGACAATCTTATACTTTGTGAATATTACTAAGTTATCTTTTAGGGAAACCGTCAGTCGTATAAAATTTTCTTATTTTTTGCAAAGACAAGTAATAAGCACATTCTCTAAATGACTTTTTTATTTTTTTTCTTACACTCAATATTTCATTAAATGCATTCCTCATCGCATCCTCTAAACCTGAAAAAGTTAAATCTTCTTCATCAGCACCATGCATAATTTTACCAATTAATTCAGGATCTGTTATTGTTTTCGTTCTTTCATCAAGTAAATTTACTAAATCTAATATCTTTTGTTCTTGGAATCGTTTTTCAACTCTTCCAAAACGAATATGGGAAATATTTTTCACCCATTCAAAATAAGAAACAACAACCCCACCTCCATTTACGTAAATATCTGGTATAATCATTATTCCTTTTTATATAAAGCTTTATCAGCTTCAAAAGTTATTGGGCCATTTGCTGCTTCTATAATTAACTTTGTTTTGATCTTTTCTACATTATCTTTCGTTATTGAATTTTCTAATGCTGCTGGAATTAAGATATCGCACTTAATTTCCATAACTCCTTTTGGGTTCTTTTTATAAACTCCTAGTTTGGAGTTATTTATAGTTTTGTTTTTTTGAAAAAATTTTTTAACTTCAGTTATATTTATTCCTTTTTCATTATATAAATAACCTTCACGCTCACCTACTGCTATAATTTTAGCTTGATCTCTATTATATAAATGTTTTGCTAAATTACTTCCAACATTTCCAAACCCTTGAATTACTATAGAGTTATCTTTTAGTTCATCTTTTAATTTTAATTCTTTAACTACATCTTTATGTCTAAAAATCTCTCTTATAACCTCCTCAATTCCTCTGCCTGTTGCCTCAGTTCTTCCAACAATACCTCCACTGTGTAAAGGTTTTCCTGTTACACAACCTCTATAATTTATATCCTCAGGTCTCAAAGCTTTATACGTATCTTTGATCCAATCCATTTCTCTTTCTGATGTACCTACATCTGGCGCTGGAACATTTAATGCTGGTGAAATAAAACCTTTGTTTATTAGTTTCGTTGCAAATGCTTTGGTAATAACTCTAAGTTGATTTTCTGTATAATTTTTGGGGTTAATCCTCAAGCCTCCTTTAGATCCACCAAAAGGGATATCAACAATTGCACATTTATAAGTCATCAATGATGCTAAAGCTTCAGTGTCATCTTGATCAACGCCTTCTGAATATCTCATTCCACCTTTACTAGGTAAAATATGTTCTGAGTGAACCGCCCTCCAACCTGTGAAGTTATGAATAGTTTTATCTAATTCAACTCCTACATTTACTTTTATTAAAGAGTGAGTAGATTTAATATGTTCTAAAAGGTCTTGTCTAAAATTTAGATTTTTTGCCGATTGGTCTACATATAAATCTACATTTTCTTTAAAGCTCATAGTCTTTTATTCCTTCATCTTATTTATATTGTCTAGCATGCTTAAACTAATATAATATTACTCTATGCGAATACTCCTAACTTTAATATCGTTTATATTCATAAATGAGACTTCTTACTCTAATAGTCATTTTCCAATAACTAGAGACTCGACTTTAATGATTGCTAGAGGAAAAATTATCTATGAAAGTTACTGTGTGAGCTGTCATCAAGTTAATTTGATTGGTGCAGAAAATTGGACAGGCCTAGATGAAGATGGTCATAGAAAAGCACCTCCTTTGAACGGTAAGGGTCATGCCTGGCACCATGATGATGCTACTCTTCATAATATCATTAAATATGGTTTAGCAAAATTAGTTAAGAATTATGAGGGAAAAATGCTGGGCTTTGAAGATAATTTAAAAGATAAAGATATTGATTCAGTATTATCTTATATGAAAAGTTTTTGGCCTAATGATGTTTACCAACAACAAATTAACTTAAGCAAATAAATCACATGGTAGCTTCTACTTTTCATTGGTCTTGTAAACACACATGGCAAAAAAGTGCTAAGAATACTATGTGGTGTGTTATTGGTTGTTCAATTGGAGATTTTGGAACAATACTATTTTTTCAACTTTCTCAAATTCCTTTTCCTGTAACTGGCATAATGATCTTGGCAATCATTAATGGCTTATTAACTAGCATCATGCTTGAGACTTTTATTTTAATTAGACAAAATTTTAAATTTATGAATGCTTTAAAAACAGCTTGTGGAATGAGTTTTATCTCAATGGTTAGTATGGAAATTTCGATGAATTTGACAGATTATTATTTAACAGGTGGGGCTCAACTTACTTATTGGGTCGTACCTATCATGTTAATAGTGGGATTTTTAACACCATGGCCTTATAATTATTGGAGACTTAAAAAATTTAATATAGCCTGTCATTAAATATGAATGTATTTATAATTTTATCAATACTTGTAATTGTAATTGGAGTTATCTTATTGGTATCTTCTCCATCGGTATTATTTAAATTAAACTGGGAAGAAAAAACAGGAAAAGAGAAAATACTCATGTTCGTGTTTTACGGTATTTTAGTTTATATAATAAATATCATTTTTTGGATCATCAAATAAACATTAATAGACTTCGTTATTTGAGGTTACGATTTTATTAATTCGTAAATTTTAGCTTTGTCCATTTGACCAATGCTTCTGTGTACTTCTTTATTATTTTTATAAACAACTATAGTAGTCCAATAATCAATGCCTAATTGCTTTGCTATATCATTGTCTTTTGTTTGTTCAAAACTTAAGAAAAGAA
>CAJQTK010000037.1 GCA_905620495.1 uncultured Candidatus Pelagibacter sp.
CATATTTTTTTGAAACTATATCAATTCCTTCTTTTTTAATTTCATTTTTATGAATGCCATTTGATATTATTAATGAATCGTAATTTAAAAGATTCGCTCCCTTTATGTCTGTATTTAAATTGTCACCAATCGACAAAACTTTTTTTTCTTTATTGTCAATTGACTGATTGTAAACTTCGGGAAATGGTTTTCCAAAATATATAACTACTCCTCCCATTTTTTCAAAAACTAATGCTACTGATCCTGCACACAATTCTCTTTTATCACCTCTATCAACAATTAAATCTGGATTGGTGCATATCATTTTCTTGTTAATGTGTTCTTTAAATAATTCTTTATAATAATTTAAATCCTCACCTTGCTCTTCAAATAAACCTGTGCACAATAAGTAAGAGCTTTCTTTAATGTCTGCTGTCTTGTTTTTTTTAAAATCTAAAAATAAATCAAAATCCCTAGCAGGTCCTAAATGATAAAATTTATCATCTAATAAGTTTTTTTTTAAATAATTCAGTGCTGCTTCTCCAGATGAATATACTTTTTCTCTAATCTCTTTATTCATTCCCATTTTTTCTAAAAATGATTTTACAATACCATTGGGTCGTGGGGCGTTAGTTAAGAGAACGTATTGTTTTTTTGCTTTAGCAATCTCTTCTAAGGCCTCAATTGCATTTGTATGAAGGTTTATTCCGTTGTGGATAACACCCCATAAGTCGATATAAAAAATATCATAATTCTCAGCAATTGACCTTAATCCGTTATTATCTAAATTTTCACTCATTATGGGAGGTATAACTTATAAAAAACACAATTTCTCTGGTTTTTTGATCCACATATTTTTTTTACTTAACCTTGAAATAGTGAGGCTAATAGCTATATGAGTCGCATATTAAAAGGAGAATTTATGAAATTTAAACCGTTACACGACAGAGTTTTAATACAAGTTTTAAACAGTAGTGAAAAAACTGCTGGAGGAATAATTATCCCTGATACAGCACAAGAAAAACCGCAAGAAGGTAAAGTTATCGCTGTTGGTGGTGGAGCAAAAACTGAAGATGGAAAATTAATTCCAATGGATGTTAAAGTTGGAGACAAAGTTCTTTTTGGCAAATGGTCAGGAACTGAAATCAAAATCGATGGCAAAGAATACAGCATAATGAAAGAGTCTGACATTATGGGTATTTCGGGAAAATAATTTAATTAAAAGGAGAAAATAAAATGGCAAAAGTTATAAAATTTGACTCTGAAGCAAGAGCTGCAATGATAAGAGGTGTTGATATCCTTGCAAACACAGTAAAGGTTACCCTTGGACCAAAAGGTAGAAATGTTGTTATTGATAAATCTTATGGTGCACCAAGAATTACGAAAGATGGTGTTACGGTTGCTAAAGAAATAGATTTAGAAGATAAATTTGAAAACATGGGTGCTCAAATGGTTAAGGAAGTTGCTAACAAAACAAACGAAGAAGCTGGTGATGGAACAACTACAGCAACTATTTTAGCACAAGCAATTGTAAAAGAGGGTGTTAAATATGTGACTGCGGGCATGAACCCTATGGACGTTAAAAGAGGAATAGAGTCAGCAGTAGAACATGTTAAAGGCAGTCTAATTGCTTCGGCTAAAAAAGTAAAAGATAGTGATGAGATTGCTCAAGTTGGAACAATTTCATCTAATGGTGATAAAGAAATTGGTAACATGATTGCAAAAGCAATGCAAAAAGTTGGTAATGAAGGTGTTATTACTGTTGAGGAAGCAAAAGGAATAGAAACTGAGTTAGATGTTGTTGAAGGTATGCAGTTTGATAGAGGATATTTATCACCATACTTTATCACTAATGCTGATAAAATGACTACTGAATTAGAAAATCCTTTTATTCTATTGCATGAAAAGAAATTAACTAACTTACAGCCAATGGTTCCACTTTTAGAATCTGTTGTGCAAGCTGGAAGGCCTCTAATGATTATTTCAGAAGATGTTGAGGGCGAAGCTCTTGCAACTCTTGTAGTAAACAAACTTAGAGGTGGTTTAAAAGTTGTTGCTGTTAAAGCTCCAGGTTTTGGTGATAGAAGAAAATCAATGCTTGATGATATTGCAATCTTAACAGGTGGTCAGGTTATTTCTGAAGACATCGGTGTTAAGCTTGAAAATGTTAAACTTACTGACCTTGGTTCTTGTAAAAGAGTAAAAGTTGATAAAGATAACAGTACTATCATTAGTGGTAGTGGTAAAAAATCTGAGATTGAAGCTAGATGTGCTCAAATTAAACAACAAGTTGGTGAAACAACTTCTGATTATGACAGAGAAAAACTTCAAGAAAGACTAGCAAAACTTGCTGGTGGAGTTGCTATAATCAAAGTTGGTGGTGCAACCGAAGTTGAAGTTAAAGAAAGAAAAGATAGAGTTGAAGATGCTCTTAACGCAACTAGAGCTGCTGTTGAAGAAGGAATAGTAGTTGGTGGTGGTTGTGCTCTTTTATACGCTTCACAAAGCCTAGGCTCACTTAAAGTTAAAGGAGACGATCAAAAAGCTGGTGTTACATTGGTGGCTAAAGCTTTACAGGCTCCCATTAGACAAATAACTTTAAATGCTGGAGTTGATGGTTCAGTTGTGGTTGGAAAATTACTTGAGCAAAGCAAAAAAAACATGGGTTTTGATGCTCAGAATGAAGAGTATGTTGATATGTTTGCAAAAGGTATCATAGATCCTGTTAAAGTTGTGAGAACAGCTTTACAAGATGCTGCTTCAATTGCTGGATTACTTGTAACTACTGAAGCCATGATTGCTGACAAACCAGATGATAAAGATGCTGGTGCTGGTGGAATGCCTGGTGGAATGCCTGGTGGAATGGGCGGTATGGGCGGTATGGGCGGAATGGGAATGTAATCTCCTTCCAAACAGTCTATTTACCTAGATAAATTTAAACCCTCGGAACGAAAGTTTCGGGGGTTTTTTTTAAACTTGAAAAATCATATCTTTTCCAAATTCTTCTTGGTGTAATTGGTAGCAAGTAAGTTTTTAATTTATTTAAGTTATACCTTTTTCTAAACATCCAATCTGATTTTCTTAAGTCAAAACCCATCCCTGAAAAATAATAATCGTGTTTAATAAGTTTATAAACAATTTTTATTTTTTCAAAAAAACTTAAGTGTAAATGTTCAAAAGAAATATTCTTAATTTGGAATCTATTTAAATTTAAATTTATCAATACATCATAATCCATACCTTCAATATCGATTGATAAATAATCTATATTCTTAATATTATTTTTTTCAAGAAATTCTGATATTCTCAAACATTCAACAGTTTTTTTTTTAATCTCTCCATTTGGAAAATACTTTTTTACAAAA
>CAJQTK010000038.1 GCA_905620495.1 uncultured Candidatus Pelagibacter sp.
ATTATTTTAACCACTCACTATATTGAAGAGGCTGAAGCTATTGCTGACCGTGTAGCAGTAATTAATCAAGGTGAAATTATTGTAGTTGAAGATAAAAAAGAATTAATTAAGAAAATGGGTCATAAAAAACTAACCATTGAATTACAAAAAAAAATTACGGAAATTCCTGAAAATTTACTTAAGTATAATCTTGAAATAGGTGATGAGCACATGTCATTAATTTATACTTACAATGTTCAGGCTGAAAAAACAGGCATTACTGATTTATTACAAGATTTAAAAGATACTGGCTTAAAGTTAAAAGATTTAAAAACAGAACAAAGTACTTTGGAGAAGATATTTGTTGATTTAGTAAAGGAGAATAATGAAATTTAATTATTATGGGTTTAAAGCTATATATGTTCATGAGATGAATAGATTTATAAGAACTGTAGGGCAGTCTATTCTTTCTCCAGTAATATCCACCTCATTATATTTTGTAGTGTTTGGTTCAGTTATTGGAGGTTATATTGAAAAAATTGATGGTGTTAGTTATGGGTCATACATCGTACCAGGTCTATTAATGTTAACTCTATTAACTCAATCAATAAGTAACACTTCGTTTGGAATATTTTTTCCAAAATTTAATGGAACTATTAATGAAATTTTAGCAGCACCTATTTCAACGCTTGAAACAGTTCTTGCTTTTGTTGGAGCGGGAGCTACTAAAACATTAGTAGTTGGGGCTGTAATTTACGCTACTGCTTCATTTTTTGCTGATGTGACAGTTAAATATCCAATGTTAATGATATTTTTATTAGTTTTAGTTTCTTTTACTTTTGCATTATTTGGTTTTTTAATTGGTGTTGTTAGCAAAAACTTTGAGCAAATGTCTATTATTCCATCCCTAGTTATTACACCCATGGTATTTCTGGGTGGAAGTTTGTATTCTTTAGATATGCTGCCACCATTTTGGCAAACAATTTCTTATTTTAATCCTGTAGTTTATCTAATTGATGGCTTAAGATTTTCTTTCTACGGCGTATCTGATTTTAATATTTGGGTAAGTATAAGTTCAATGGTATTTTTTCTAGTGATTTGTGTGATCTTGGTCACAATACTACTGAAAAAGGGTTATAATATTAAAAGCTAGAAATTAGAATGATAAATAGTATTATTAAATTACAATTATGTTGTCTTACATATTACCCTTCATAGCTTTAATCATCGTTGTAGTATTTATTCATGAGTATGGTCATTATTATTTTGCCAAACGTTATGGTGTAGGTGTTACTGATTTTTCAATAGGATTTGGCAAAGAGATGTTTGGCTGGAACGATAAATCAGGCACACGTTGGAAGGTTTGTGTAATACCACTTGGTGGGTATGTTAAATTTTTTGGTGATAGAAATGTTTATAGTCAAGCCGACAATGAAAAAATTATAAAAGAATATAGCGAAGAAGATCAAGATAAATTGTTTGTTTTAAAGCCTTTATATCAAAGGGCATTAATTGTGTTTGGTGGTCCATTAGCTAACTTTTTGTTAGCTATTCTTATATTTTTCTCTGTTTATACGTTTGCTGGAAAAGACTTTACTCCAGCAGTTATTAACGAAGTTCAACAAGATAGCCCTGCAATGGTAGCTGGTCTAAAAGACAATGATATTGTGGTTTCAATTGACGGCAATAAAGTTAAGAGCATCATGGAAGTTTCAAAATTTATTATGATGTCCACTGATGAATTTATCAATTTTACTGTAAATAGGTATGATCAAGACCTAACTTTTAAAGTAAAACCTAACCTGGTTGAAAGTGAAGATAACCTTGGGAATAAAGTAATCAAACGTATGGTTGGAATTAAGCTTGGGGCTTATAATAACGAGATAAATCACATTAAACTTGGTCCAGCAAAAGCTCTATTTTACGCAGTTAATGAAGTTTATTATGTGAGCGTTTCTTCCCTCAAGTATATTGGAAGTATGATCATTGGAAATGGTGATAGTTCACAGTTAGGTGGGCCAATTAGAATAGCAAAAATTAGTGGACAAGTTGCCGAATTTGGTATTTTACCCTTTATTAGCTTAATGGCTTACATTTCAATTAGTCTAGGCTTGATAAATCTGTTCCCAATTCCAATGTTAGATGGGGGACATTTAATGTTTTATGGTATTGAAAAAGTATTAGGGCGCCCTTTAAGCCAAAAGGTTCAAGAGGGTTTTTTTCGAATCGGAATGTTTTTACTGCTATCATTGATGTTTTTTACAACGTTTAATGATCTAAAAGACGTGGGTTTATTTTAACTATTTAATTTTTTTAAAACTTAAATAATCTTTTAAAATCAACGTTTATTTAATAATTAACTATATATTGGGTTTTTTATTATAAGAGACACTAATAAAAAGCTTGATTTATGGGCTTTTATGTAAAATAAAGGGAAATAATCAATAAAACTGGAGCCAAATAAATGAACAAAAAACAATTAATAGCACAACTTTCAGGTTCTCTAAACCTAAGTAAAGCTGATGCAGAGCGTACTTTCGATACAATTACAAACACTATTCTAGATGCTTTAAAAGGTGACGATACAGTTAAAATTGCTGGATTTGGTACTTACAAAGTAGCAAAAAGAAAAGCTAGAGTTGGAAGAAATCCAAGAACTGGAGAGCAAATTCAAATCGGTGCTTCTCAAAAAGTTAAGTTCTTGCCAGCTAAGTCGCTTAAAGAAATGTTTAATAGCAAGTAAACTATAAGTTAATAAATAGGCCCCTTAATTGGGGCCTTTTTTTATTTTTGATAATTCTTTAATGTTTCCAGAACTTCTTTTGCATGCTCTTTAACCTTAACAT
>CAJQTK010000039.1 GCA_905620495.1 uncultured Candidatus Pelagibacter sp.
AAAAAAAATTATAAAATTTTTACATTAAAAAATGGTAGTATCTATATGGATACTTCCGAGTCAAAATATTTTTATATTTATAGAAACCTCATTCTACCAAATCTTTCTATAGATATTAAGGGTTTAAGAGGAAACTCAAATATATTTAAATATGGAATAACCAAATTTTGTAAAAAATTTGATTTAGATGTTGTTTCCATTGTTTCTGGCAGAGATGCCAAAGATAATTATTATCATTGGTTGATTGATGTATTGCCTAGACTGATAATTTTAGAAAAGGAATTTAATAAAAGTAAAGATATAAATTTACTTGTACCAGATTGTAATATTTCTTATCAAAAGGAGTCTTTAAACTGTTTTTTTAAAAATAAGAAAATTAATTTAGTTAGTCTTTATAATAATAAGTTTTCCCAATTTAAAAAAATCATTTTGTGTTCAAATAATGAAAATTTTGAATACTTAAATTATTATTTATTGTCCAAATTAAAAAAAAAAATCTTACATCATGCAAAAAAAAAAAAATTTATTTTTAATAAAACTTTTGAAAAAATATATATTAGTCGAGCTGATGCATTAAAAAAAAATAATCGATATCTTAAAAATAATCTAGAAATTGAGAAATTTTTATCTAAAAGCGGCTTTAAGATATTGATCTTATCAAAATATTCTTTTTTAGAACAGGCTATGATTTTTAATAGAGCAAAAGTAATAATTGGACTTCATGGGGCAGGTTTTGCAAATATAGTTTTTTCAAAAAAAAAGACAAAAATTATAGAAATAACTTATCCTAGGTGGGTAAATAATATTGAAAAATTGAGTAAATGTATGTCGTTATCTTATAATAAAATTATGGCTACCAAAGTTGATAAAACAACTAATACAATTGATCTTTCAATTTCTAAAATACAAAAATATATTTAGTTTTTTTTATGGGGCTTTTATTAAAAACCCTATACACCCTTCTGTTTTGAGGAAAAATATTCTACTTCCGAAAAACGATCTGTTGGAAAAATCCAATAAAATTCTAACGTTTCTTTCCCATTATTTTTTAAGGCATGTTCAGCATTTCCAGTTATATAAACTACATCACCTTTTTTAATTGATGACCATTCTTGATCTAAGACAGATGTAAGGTTTTTTACAAAAATCATTCAAAATCTTAGCTTATGTTTTATTTTTTTTAAATATAAATCATTAAGTCTAAAAAATTCTTCCAAATTTTTTTAACTAAATTTAACTATATTTTAAGTAATATTTTTAGGATCTGGCATCCCAACCTTGTTATATCCAGCATCTACGTAGTGAATTTCACCAGTAACACCGCCAGCAAGGTCGCTTAAAAGGTATAAAGCTGAGTTACCAACATCATGGATATCTACGTTTCTTTTTAGGAAAGAATGGTCCTCATTCCATTTGTATAAGAATTTTGCATCTCCAATAGCAGAAGCTGCTAAGGTCTTAATGGGTCCTGCACTGATGGCATTTACTCTCATGCCTTTAGCGCCAAGGTCTCTTGCAAGGTACTTAACACTTGCCTCAAGAGCTGATTTACAAACACCCATTACGTTATAATTTGGAATAGCTTTAGTGGATTCGTAAGTTAAAGTTAACATGCTTCCACCCTCTTTCATTATTTTAGATGCTTCTTTTGCAACTTCGGTAAATGAAAAACATGAGATTAACATACTTCTTAAAAAATTTTCTCTAGATGTATTTAAATACTCACCTGATAATTCTGATTTATCTGAAAAGGCTACAGCATGAACTACAAAATCGATTTGTCCCCACTCAGATTTGATATCTTCAAAAAGCTTTATTACTTCTTCTTTATTTTCAACATCACAACTAAATGTTGCTTTTGAATTTAATTTTTCAGCTAAAGGAATTACTCTTTTCTTTAGTGCATCACCAAGATAAGTGAATGCAAGTTCTGCTCCAGCTTCTGCTAATTTTTGTGAAATACCCCAAGCGATAGATCTTTCATTGGCAACGCCCATGATCAATCCTCTTTTGCCTTTCATTAAACTCATTTAGACCTTTTCAAAAATTAAAGTTGCATTTGTTCCACCAAAACCAAAACTATTAGACATTACAGAGTTTAAAGTAACTCCTGTTTCTGTTTTGGTAACGATTGGAAATTTCTTAGCTTCATCATCCATATCGGTAATGTTAGCTGAAGCTGTGATGAAACTATTTTTCATCATGATTAAACTATAAATTGCTTCATGAGCTGATGCGGCACCTAGAGGGTGACCAGACAAAGACTTAGTAGAACTAATTTTTGGTACCTCAGCACCAAATGCTTCTCCAATACCTCTAAGTTCTGTTATATCTCCTACTGGAGTTGACGTTCCATGAGTGTTTAAGTAATCCATTTTGTTTTTAGCGGTTGCTAAAGCCATCTTCATACATCTAACAGCGCCTTCACCTGATGGGGCTACCATATCGTACCCGTCAGAAGTCGCGCCATAGCCTGTTAATTCGGCATATATGTTTGCACCTCTTTCTTTTGCATGTTCATACTCTTCAAGCACTAAAACTCCACCACCACCAGCTATTACAAAGCCATCTCTGGTCTTGTCATAAGCTCTTGAAGCAGTTTCAGGCGCATCATTATATTTAGAGGACAATGCAGTCATCGCATCAAACATTGCAGTCATTGCCCAGTGTAATTCTTCACTTCCTCCTGCAAAAACAATATCTTGTTTCCCCATTTGGATTAGTTCGCTTGCATGACCGATGCAGTGTCCACTAGTAGCACAAGCAGAACTCATCGTATAATTCACTCCTTTAATTTTAAAAGGTACAGCAAGAGTTGCTGAAGATGTACTAGCCATAGTTCTTGGAACAATAAAGGGTCCCATTAATTTTGGTGTCCTAGCTCTAGTCTTATCAACAGACAAAACTACATTTTCAATTGAAGGACCACCAGAACCCATAACGATTCCAGTTTTAAAATTACTCACATCTTTATCCTCTAATCCTGAATCCTTAATAGCTTCTTTCATTGCAATATAATTGTAAGCAGAGCCAGACCCCATAAATCTAATTATCTTTCTATCTATGTGGTCTTCAAGTTTAATATTTGGCTTACCGTGAATATGACTTCTTAAATTATGTTCTTTGTATTCTTCACAAAAAGATATTCCTGACTTTGAATTTAAAAGAGACTGATAAACTTGTTCCTGATTATTTCCTAAACATGAAACAACACCTAAGCCTGTAACAACTACTCTTCTCATTATTTAAATAACCCCACTTTTAAACTCTCAGCGGAATATATTTTTTTGTCATCTGCAAATACCAATCCATTTGCAAGACCGACTGTAGTTCCACCAGGAGCCATAATTTTTTTCATATCAATTTCATATCTTACGTTTTTAACATTTATTAAAACTTCACCTGTAAATTTTACTGTACTTACCCCTAAAGCTCTTCCCTTCCCAGGGTTGCCAAGCCACCCAAGATAAAATCCTACCAATTGCCACATTGCATCTAACCCAAGGCATCCAGGCATAACTGGATCTCCCTTAAAGTGACAATCAAAGAACCAAAGATCCTCTTTGATATCTAGTTCGGCTTTTAAAGAACCCTTACTAAAAATACCGCTGTCTTCATTGATTTCAGTTATTCTATCAAACATAAGCATTGGGGGAAGTGGTAATTTTGCATTACCTGGGCCAAAAAGTTCCCCATTTCCACAGCTTATTAGCTCATCGTATGTGAATGAGTTTTTTTTCATAAATTTAAGCACCCTTATTACTTGATTTATCGAGATTATAATATAGAAATAGTTTAGAATTATTATAAACAATAATGACTAATTTAAACATTTATAAAGAAAAACTAAGACAATCCGGTTTAAGACCAACTAGACAGAGATTAAAAATCTGTGAAGCACTTTTTTCACCTGAAAAAACCTTTCATTTTACAATAAATGACCTGACTAAAATTATAGAAGAAAAATTAAGTGAAAAAATTTCTTTAGCTACAGTTTATAACACTATTCATGCTTTCAAAAAAAAGGGTTACTTAAAAGAAATTTTAGTCAATAGTGATAAAAGATATTTTGATACAAATGTTACAGAGCATCATCATTTTTTTGATGAAGACACTAATGAATTAATTGATTGTAGCAGCGACGATATTGATTCGGTAAATATTAAACAAAATATTACTGGAAAAAAAATAAAATCAGTGGAAGTATTAATTAAAGTTGCAACTGATAATCAAACTCAAAAATAATTTAATACTTTCAATAGTTTAATATTTATATTAAAATAATTCTAAACTGTTTACTTGCAGTTTAGAATGATTATATGTACACTATAATAATCAAGGAGAATAATATGTCATTAAAAGGAAGTAAAACAGAAGAAAACTTAAAAGATGCATTTGCAGGTGAAAGCCAAGCAAACAGACGTTATTTATATTTCGCTCAAAAAGCAGATATCGAAGGTTATAACGATGTAGCATCTGTATTTAGATCTACAGCAGAAGGTGAAACAGGTCATGCACACGGACATCTTGAGTATCTTGAAGAAGTTGGTGATCCAGCTACAGGACTACCGATTGGTGAAACTAAAGATAATTTAGCTTCAGCGGTACAAGGTGAAACACATGAGTACACTGATATGTACCCAGGTATGGCAAAAACAGCTAGAGAAGAAGGCTTTTCAGAAATTGCTGATTGGTTTGAAACTTTAGCAAAAGCTGAAAAATCACACGCAGGTAAATTCCAAAAAACATTAGAATCTATTGCGTAAATAAGACTTAAATTATGGTGGGGCTCTTTCCCACCATTAAATCCTAAAATTTTAAATATGAGCAAAGAAGGCGACACAGAAGCACCCATAAGACATCCAATAAATTTTCAACATCCTGATTTTTTAGATCCAAAAAAATTAGATGACGAAATGAGAAGAGCTTTTGACATCTGTCATGGATGTAGAAGATGTTTTAATTTATGTGACTCCTTTCCAAAATTATTTGACATGATAGATGAGTCAGAAAATGAGGATGTAGAAAGTTTAAAAAGTGAACAATTTGAACCTGTGGTAGATGCCTGCACATTATGCGACATGTGTTTTATGACTAAGTGTCCGTATGTTCCGCCACATGATTTTGATTTAGATTTTCCTCATTTAATGTTGAGATATAGAACGGCTCAAAAAAAATTAAATAAATTACCTATCGTACCTTCATTATTAGCTCAAATTGATAGAAATGCAAAAATTGGTGTTGCTTTATCATCACTAATAAACTGGGCATCAAACATTAAGAATACATTCTTTAGAAAAATATTAGAATTAGTTGCTGGAATTGATGTGAGAGTTAAGCTTCCAACTTATAACTCAGAAACATTTACAAATTATTTTAAAAAAAACAATATTCCAACAAATAGTGAAGCTCCATCTAAAGATAGAAAGGTTGTAATTTACTCAACATGTTTTGTGAATTTTAATAAAAAAGATACGGGTGTCGCAGCTTTAAAAGTTTTAAAGAAAAATGGTGTTGAGGTTCAAGAGGCTTACCCAGGGTGTTGCGGTATGCCTTACCTTGAACAAGCAGATTTAACAAAAGTTGTTGAACAAGCTAAAAAAGTATCTAAAGATTTATTGGAATGGGTAGATAAAGGTTATGAAATTATTACACTTACCGCTAGTTGTGGTTTAATGCTAAAATTTGAATGGCCATTATTATTGCCTAATGATAAAAATATTAAAAGACTCTCAAAAAACACCAGTGATATAGATGAATATATCGTTGATATAGCTCAAAACGAAGGCCTAGCAGAAGGTTTACAAGAAATTGATGGTGGGGTGACAGTTCACAATGCTTGTCACGCTAGAGCACAAAATATGGGTATTAAATCTAGAGATATGTTGAGATTTATTCCCAATATTAAAATGGATGTTGTTGAAAGATGTGCAGGTCATGGTGGAACTTTCGGGGTTATGAAGAAAACACACGATCTTGCGGTAAAAGTTGGAACACCAACAGCGAAACAGATTAAAAATAAAAATAATAAATACATGGCTTCTGATTGTCCTTTAGCAGGTAAGCATTTAAAACAATTGGAGACAGACACAAACATAGCCAATGATGAGGCACTACACCCCATCGAATTAATGGCAAAAAGTTATAGGTTATAATTATGAGCAAAGAAAAAAAACAAATTGAAAAAGAAGATTTAATTCTTGAGGATATTTATGCAAAAAATAGGAAACAAATTAGAAAAGACCTTGTTGAATTTAAAAAAAATAGAAGAATAGCTCTTGGGCCTTATGCAACTTTTTATTTTGAAAGTTTTGAAACTATGGTGGCACAAGTTCAAGAAATGTTACATATTGAAAAAGGTGGTGATGAACAATTAAAAGATGAATTAATAGCTTACAACCCTTTGGTTCCAAATGGCAAAGAGCTTACGGCAACGCTGATGTTTGAAATTGATAATCCTCTTTCTAGAGGTGCTTTTTTAGGAAAAGTTGGTGGGATAGAAGAGAAAATATTTATGAAAATTGATAATGAAGAGGTTAAAGCAGTACCAGAAGCAGATGTGGATAGAACATCAGCAGAAGGAAAAGCTTCTTCGGTACAATTTATCCATTTTAAATTTAACGATGATCAAATCAATAAATTTAAATCAGGCAATACAAGTATTGAAATTGGAATTGATCATAAAGAATATGCACATACTACAAAATTGACTGAAGATAATGTTAAATCATTAACGGCTGATTTTATTTAGTAGATCCCCAGACATTTTTAATTTTAACCCAACCTTTGTAATCATCGGTTGTTATGTTGCACCAATTATCTTGACATTTTTTAATAACCAATAGTCTTCCTTTTTCTAATTTTGCAAGAGGTTCAGAAAAATTAGAAGGCTTTTTAAATAAAAACTTTTCTTCTATGGTGATGATAGAGTTTGATGGTTTTAACTGACTCCAATGTATCCAGCCACTATTGTTATCTAAAAATATAATTCTTCTCCAGTTTTCTTTTTTATCTATTTGTTTTACGGGTAGATTAATTTTTCTATAAATATATTTTATTGGATAATCCAGACCAGGCCCATACCTAACATTTGTCTTATTTTTTTTTAGTGATAAGAATTTTTCTTCAGCATTTAGTAATTGAACACCAAGAATTGATAAACATAAAAACCAAATAGCTATTTTTTTCATTATCTACAAATGCAATTTTTTCTTTTGTTTAATTTAACTTTTCTAAATCTTAAATGAAGTAAATCTAGAATAAAAATGTATCCATCAAGCCCAGTTCCAATATTTAGTATTTTTTTTAGAACCTCATTTGCCTGAATAGTTCCCACAATTCCCGCAACAGTTCCAAGAATACCTTCCGATTCACAATTTAATAAATCGTCTGAAATTTTAGATTCTTGAAAAAAACACCTTAAACATGGAGCTTTTTTATTTTTAAAGTTAAAAGTGAATACATGTCCATCAAACTTACTAATTGCCCCCGTCACAAGGACTTTTTTAAATTTTAAACAATAATCATTTAATAAAAATTTGGTTGTAAAATTATCTGATCCATCAACTATATAATCATAGTCATTTATAATTTTTTTAAAATTATTATTATTTAATCTAATTTTATAAATAGTGACTTTTGTATTGGGATTTATTTTTTTAATTTTATCTTTTGCTATTTTGACTTTAAATTTTCCAATATCTGATGTGTTGTAAAGACTTTGTCTATGTAAATTAGAAAGATTTACTTTGTCGTCATCAACGACTCCTATTGATCCAACTCCAGCTCTTGAAAGAAATTCTGCAACTGGAGATCCAAGACCACCAGCACCAACAATTAAAACTTTAGAGGATAGAATTTTTTTTTGGCCTATAATGCCAATATCTTTAAGTACTATTTGTCTTGAAAATCGCTCAATTATTTTTTTATTCAGTTGGCTTTTCATTTACCAGTTGAGCCAAATCCACCCTCACCTCTTAAAGTATCTGGTAAATTATCTGTTTCTTCTAATTCCATTTTAATAACTGGTGTTAAGATCATCTGTGCCACTCTATCCTTGTTATTAATTATAAAATCTTCTTTTCCGTGATTAAAAAGGATAATTTTAATCTCGCCCCTGTAATCACTATCAATAGTTCCTGGCGTATTTAAAACAGTTATACCTTTTTTTGCAGCAAGACCTGAACGAGGGCGAATTTGTACCTCATAATCCTCTGAAAATGCCATAGAAAGCCCTGTAGGTACCAAATATGAGCTATTGGGAGATATTTTAATTGGCTCTTCTACAAAGGCCATTAAGTCCATACCAGAAGCGCCACTTGTTTTGTAAACTGGAAGTTCTACTTCAGGGTTTAATTTTTTGATTAATACTCTTGTCATTAAATTTTAATTTAACTGTTTAATAACTCTATCTGTTATCTCTTCCGAGATTTCAGATTTTTTTTTCATGGCAAGTTTTTCATTTTTTATTTTTTTATCTTTATAAAAAATTGAAACTTCATTAAAATCAGAGTCAAATCCAATAGAATTATTGGATACATCATTTGCTATTATCCAATCACAATTTTTTTCAACCAATTTTTTTTGAGCATTCTCTTGAATGTTATTTGTCTCAGCTGCAAATCCAATAACTAATTTTGGCCTAAGAGAGTTATGTTTTGATACATAATTTAGAATATCAATATTTTTTTCAAGCTCTAAATTTAAATATTCTTGTTTCTTCATCTTTTCATTTTTTCTCTCTTTTACTTTAAAGTCAGCAACGGCGGCAGAAAAAATTGCTACATCGGCAGGTAAATTTTCTTGTGTTGCTTTAAACATTTCATCTGCTGTTTCAACTTTAATTAAATTTATATTACTATCTATTTGTAGGTTCGTAGGTCCAGAAATTAGAGTTGTTTGAAATCCTCTTTTTGCCAAGGATTTCGCCAAAGCATATCCTTGCTTCCCAGAAGATTTATTTGTTATAAACCTAACGGGATCAATATACTCATTAGTTGGTCCTGCAGTTACTAGAGCTTTTAATTTTTGATTTTTATTTAATTCACTAAAGTAGGTCTGAATTGTTTGAAAAATATCTTTTGGTTCAGTCATTTTTCCTTCACCAAATTCTCCACAAGCCATATCTCCAATTTCAGGGCCAATTATTTTATACCCATAAGATTTTAATTTATTTAGATTTTGTTTAGTTGAAGGGTGCTCCCACATTCTAACATTCATAGCGGGCGTCAAAAAAATATCCTTGTCAGATGCAAGAATTACTGTTGAGGCTAAATCATCTGAAGATCCAGCGCTTAATTTGGAAATAGTATTTGCAGTAGCAGGAACAACAAGAATTACATCTGCCCATCTAGAGAGTGATATATGGTCCATTTCAGCTTCATTTTCTGCATTAAATAAATCATCATAAACTTTTCCTTGAGAAAGTGAGGCCACTGATAAGGGAGTTACAAATTCCTTAGCACTTTTGGTAAGTATAGTTTTAACTTCTGCATCTTGTTTTTTTAATAATCTAATAAGTTCTAAACTTTTGTATGCAGATATACCTCCACATATTATTAAAAGTATTTTTTTCTGAGATAAATTATTCATCGGGCAAATTAAAATACTAATAGACCAAAGATTACAAGCAATAATAAACCAACAATAGACTGGTTTCTAAACGCAATCATTTCAGATTTCTTTTCATTTAGGGCTGTGTAGGAGTTTGAATTATGAGGTATTTGCCCACTTGCTAAAAATGTAAGTGCTTGATTAGCTTTATCCATAATCTGTGGAAAATCAGGCAATCTTTTAATTACCTCTGTAGTACTTTTTAAACCTTCACTTAAAGTATTAATGGGATCTTTAGTTTCTCTTAACCAGCTTTCTAAAACTGGTTTTGACGTTTCCCATATATTAGTATTAGGATTAAGCTTTCTTGCAACTCCCTCAACAACAACCATAGTTTTTTGCAACATTAATAATTGAGGTTGTGTTTGCATATTAAATTTTTCAGTAACATCAAAAAGTTGTTTTAATAACTTTCCACCGGAAATGTCCTTAACAGATTGACCAAAAATTGGCTCGCCAATTGAGCGTAACGCTTGAGCGAGATCATCAACTGGCACATCTTTAGGCACAAGGCCAGCAACCAAGTGAACTTCGGCAACTTTTTTATAATCTCTCTGAATAAAGCCAAATAAAATCTCTGCTAAAAATCTTTTACTGAGGTTGTCCAGTCTACCCATAATACCAAAGTCTATTGGCACAATTTGTCCATTATTATCAATAAATATATTTCCTTGATGCATATCTGCGTGAAAAAAACCATCCCTAACAGCATGTCTTAGAAAATGTTGAATAATATCAGAGGCAATTCTTTTAGTATCAATATTTCTTTTTTGTAAATCTTCAGTTTCCCGAATAGAAACACCATCTACCCAATCAAGTGTCATTACATTTTCACTTGTAAAATTCCAATAGATAACAGGAACTCTAAAACCCGCATCATTTTTTGTATTTTCTGCATATTCATTTGCAGCAGCAGCTTCGAATCTTAAGTCCATTTCGAGGTTGGTTATTTCTTTAAGTAAAAAAACAACTTCAATTAATTTTAATCTTTTGGTTTTTTTAATAAATGATTCAATAAAAAAAGCAAAAAGCATCAACGCATCTATTTCTTCATTAAATGTTTTTTTAATATCAGGTCTTAAGATTTTAATTGCTACATCTTTTATTGTTCCATTGTCATTTATTTTAGCTTTATGGACTTGAGCTATTGAAGCAGCAGCTACAGGCTCACTTAAATTTATTATTGTATTGAAAGCTTCTTCTCCTAAATCTTTTTTAATGATTGCCTTTGCTTCAGATAAGGAAAAGGCAGGAAGTCTATCTTGTAAGCCTTCTAACTGTTTAGCTAATTCGTCACCAATTATATCTGGTCTCGTAACTAAAAATTGTCCTAATTTAATGAATGTTGTTCCCATTGACTGTAACGATTTAGAGAGTCGCTCACCCTCAGTGACATCTAAGTTAACTTTTCTTGGATTAGAAAAAGAAAATGAAAGTATTTGAAATAGAATCTTAATAGCTAGAGGAGGTTTTTTAAATTTAGAAACAACGTTTAAGATGTCAGATTTAGCTAACTTTCTTCCTAATTTAAATAATGTTAATAGTTTTTTAATCATTATATTTTCCAACCAGAGTGAATTGCTACAATTCCACCAGATAAGTTTCTGTAACTACAATTTTCAAATTTATTTATTTTCATGAGATCAATTAACTCTTCTTGATTAATAAACTCTTCAATACTTTTTACTAAATATTCATAAGGTTCTTTTTTACCTGCAACTGCTTTACCAATTAAAGGGATAAGTTTTGAATAATTTTTATAGATAAAATTTAGATTTGAGTTTTGAATTTTAGAAAATTCCAAACATAAGTAGCGACCACCTGGTTTTAAAACACGATAAGCCTCTGAAAGAGCTTTATTAAGATCCTTAGCGTTACGTAAACCAAAACTAATTGTATAATAGTCACAAGAATTATCTTTAATGGGTAATTTTTCTGCTGGAGCAATCATCCAGTTAATATTTTTATAAGTGGTTAACTTTGTTTTGCCCTTACCAATCATTCCTTTATTAGGGTCTATACAAAAAATTTTACCATCTTTATTAGTTAAATCTAAAAAAAGTTTACCAAGATCGCCGGTGCCACAGGCAACATCAATTAAAATTTTATCCTTTGATGGATTCATCCAGCTCATTAGATCTCTTTTCCAAATTCTATGAACACCTAGAGACATGAAGTCATTCATTAAATCATACTTATCATAGACATTGTCAAAAACACCTTGAACAAGTCCTTTTTTATTTTGGAGATATTGTTGCATGTTAAATTTATTATTTATTGATAATATAACGTCAAATGCCAGAATTACCAGAAGTAGAAATAGTCAAACAATCGCTAGCTAAAAAAATAGAACAAAAAAAAATCAAAAAAGTAATAATTAAAAACAGAAATTTAAGGTTTAAAATTCCACAAAAATTTGAAGAATTATTACAAAAC
>CAJQTK010000040.1 GCA_905620495.1 uncultured Candidatus Pelagibacter sp.
ATTGGATATTCAAAAAAAACTCCTAAAGGTCTAAATAAAGATAGGTATTTAATAGATGTGAGTAAAGCTTTTCAAAGAAGATTTAGGCAGGAGGTAATCAATAGTAAAATTGATAGAGAATGCTTGCTTATTAGCAAAAATCTTCTCAAGAGATATAATTAAATTTTTCTTGAAGTTCTGTAGTTTAGTAATAAATTACATTTGCTAGATGAACGATTTATCGCTTTAATTTTTTTAAAGAGGAAAGTCCGGGCTCCACAAAGACACAGTGCCAGATAATACCTGGCGGGGGAAACCCTAGGGATAGTGCCACAGAAAATATACCGCCATAACATGGCAAGGGTGAAAAGGTGTGGTAAGAGCACACCGGTTCTATTGGTAACAATGAACGCTGGAAAACCCCACTGGGAGCAAGACTAAGTAGAGATGACATTGTTGCAAAACTAAAAGCCGTCTTTGGCTAGTCATCAGGGTTAGTTGCTTGAGCTTAAGAGTGATCTTAAGCCTAGAGAAATGATAAGTTTTAATGACAGAACCCGGCTTATAGTTTGTCTAGCAGACTTATCCACAGTATGAGTTTACCTAATATTTTGATGTTCACCTTTTGATTCATAATTGAATCATTTCTGTTCTTCTTTTTCGTTTTCAAATTGCATTAAATTAAAACTAAGAATTGATTTTAAAACCAATAAAGATACATAAAAGTTGTCCACAATTGTTAATGAATACGCCTAAAATGAGCATATTGACTAAAGTTTAAAATACCCATATTATCCCATATATTCCCAAATATGGAATTTATGAATTATAAAAAATATGTTTTTATCTACTTACGAAAACAAAATAGACAAAAAAGGAAGAGTATCAGTGCCTGCTAGTTTCAGGTCTCATCTTTCAAATTTAGGATACAATGGTGTTATTTGCTATCCATCATTTAATAATCAGTCTATTGAAGCTTGTTCACAGGATAGAATTGAAAAACTTTCAACAAGTATCGATTCTCTTAGTCCATTTGAAGAAAAAAGAGATTATTTTGCAACATCAATATTATCTGAAAGTATGAATTTACAATTTGATAGTGAAGGCAGAATTTCACCTTCAATAAAATTATTAAAACATGCAAAAATAAAAAGTAGCATGTTGTTTGTTGGTCAAGGTCAAACATTCCAAATATGGGAACCAGCAGCATTTGAAAAATTTAAGGTCAATGCAAGAAAAAAAGCAAATCTAAATCGTGCAAGCCTTAAATGGGAAAAACATTTTAATAACAATGAGGGGAAATAAAAATGACAATTAACTTTAAATCACCGGAGATAAAAGAATTACAACCAAGATTACTAGTTGTGGGAGTTGGTGGAGCGGGCGGAAATGCACTTAATGAAATGATTGATAATGGATTACAAGGTGTGGAATTTATTGCTGTAAACACTGATGCACAAGATTTAAAATTAAGTAAAGCTAACGCAAGAATTCAAATTGGTCTAAACTTAACAAAAGGTTTAGGAGCGGGTGCTAAGCATGACATTGGTCAAGCAGCTGCAGACGAATCTCTAAATGAAATTGTGAACACGCTCCAAGGTGCAAACATGGTATTCATTGCAGCTGGTATGGGTGGTGGAACTGGAACGGGTGCGGCACACGTTATTGCAAGAGCTGCAAAAGAATTAAATATTTTAACAGTAGGTGTTGTGACGCTTCCTTTTTTATATGAAGGACCTTCAAGAATGAGAAGAGCTCAACAAGGCTTGGAAGAATTAAGAAAACATGTAGATACAATTATTGTGATTCCAAATCAAAATCTATTTAAGATTGCAAATGAACAAACTACATTTGAGGAATCGTTTAATCTTTCAAATAATGTTTTAATGCAAGGTGTACAAAGTGTAACAGATTTAATGGTTAGACCGGGTATAATTAATTTAGATTTTGCTGATGTTGAAACTGTAATGGCTTCAATGGGCAAAGCAATGATGGGAACAGGTGAAGCTGAAGGAGAAGGTAGAGCAGCAAAAGCAGCAGACATGGCAATTAGCAACCCATTAATTGATGATTATACATTAAAAGGTGCCAAAGGATTATTAGTAAACATTACTGGTGGTAAAGATCTTAAACTTTTTGAAGTTGATGAGGTAGTTAACAAAATAAGAGCTGAAGTAGATCCGGAAGCTGAAGTTATTATTGGAGCTATTACTTCCGTAGAACTTGATGGAAAAATCAGAGTATCAATTGTTGCAACAGCATTAGATGGACAGCAACCAGAAAGTAAATCTGTAATTAATATGGTTCATAGAATACAGAATAGAAATCCTGGTTATTCAGATTTTAACACTGCAGGCTCAGCTCAATCGTTTAATTTTTCACCCACAATGACTAGTCCCATTTCTCATGGGGCAAACGCATTAAAGTTAGAAAATGAAATTATTGCAGAACCAGCAACAAATAGTACGGCATCAGAAATGTTGAGCGAACAAACTGCTAGTAATCAATCAAATGATTATGAACAATCTTTTTCAGAGGAAGTAATTAGTGCTAATAATGAAATTGAAGAAAGCAACTCAACAGAAGAAGAGCATGTTTCTAATGGACTTGAAAACTTTGGTGTAGAAGGTGAAACTGCTCCAGATTTATTTAGTTCAGATAATGAAACTACAGAAACAGAAGGATTATTATCAACAGAGACTAGTGAAAGTACTTCTGATGATGATGATCTAGAAATTCCTGCATTTTTAAGAAGACAAAAAAATTAATGGTCTTCAAAAAAATAAATGATAGCCACCATAATACCAGATGTGAAAAGTCACTATCCGGTATTGCTAACTGAAATAATTAGCATTATTACCCCTCAACATGGTGGCACATTCATTGACTGCACGTTTGGTCAAGGTGGATATTCAAAGAGAATTTTAAACTTTGAAGATACAAAAGTTATTGCATTAGATAGAGATTTAGAAAGTTTAAAAAAAGCTGAAGAAATTAAAAAAGAATTTGAAGATAGGTTTTTATTTAAAAATATTAAATTTAGTGAATTAAATAATTTAAAACTCAAAAGTGAAAATATAAAAGGAGTAATTTTTGATTTAGGTTATTCTTACACGCAAATAAAAGATCCTAAAAAAGGCCTCTCTTTTGAGACTGTTGGAGAACTCAACATGAAAATGGGAATAAATGATTTTTCTGCAAAGGAAGCAATTAACAGTTTAGATGAAAAAGAGCTTGCTCAAATATTTAAATATTTTGGAGATGAAAAAGATAGTAATAGAATAGCACATAATATTATAGAGGATAGAGCAACAAGAGAAATAACAACGGAGGAATTAGTAAGAATTATTGAGTCTTCAAAAAGAAAAAAAAATCAAAAAACACACAGTGCAACAAAAGTTTTTCAAGCATTAAGAATATTTGTTAATAAAGAAATTAGTGAGTTAATTTATGGACTAATTAATGCCGCAAAAGTTGTTAAAAAAGACGGGATTATAGCAGTTGTTACATTTCATTCACTTGAAGATAAAATAGTAAAATATTTCTTTAAAAGTCTATCAGAAAATAAAAGTGTTTCACGTTACATGCCTAAGGGTGAGGAAAAAGTTAATTTATTTAAATCTTTAAGTAAAAAACCAATTGTACCATCTGAAAAAGAAATTCAAGAAAACCCACCTTCAAGATCTGCAAAATTGAGATATGTTATTAAAAAAGAAGACTTTTACGATTTTGAAACAGATATTTTAGAGAAGTTTGATCATTTAATCAAAATTGAAAATTTTTCTAAGAAATTATGAAGAAAGTAGTATTTGCAATTATTATTGTATTAATCCTAGGCACCTC
>CAJQTK010000041.1 GCA_905620495.1 uncultured Candidatus Pelagibacter sp.
TTTTTTACTATAAAATTAGAAAACCCATCTTCTATGTGTGTATCTAAACTTGCTGAACCTGATCCTATTTGAATTAAACACATACAATGTTTTATACACCACTACATCGAATATCAATTATTCAATGTCTGCTGCTTCCAAGTTTGAAGTCAAAAACTAGTCAACTTCAATGTCGTTTCAATGTCGAGTAGTAAATAATGTTATATTTGCTTATCTTTTTACTTTTGAAATACGAATGTAATCCCCTACTCTCAAACAAAAATTCAAAAAGGGCAGTTTTTACTGCCCTTTTTTTTGTTCGTCTTAAAAATTTGTGATGAACAAAATGATGAACAAGTGATGAAACAAAATAGGAAACAAAGTTAGGATTGACACTATTTTAATATTTTTTTAATATTATTTATGAAACAAATATTTTTTTTCATTATTTTAGGAATTTTTCTCTCATCCAACGCACAAGCAAAAAAAAATAAAAATACCTGGGATTATCCTCTTTTAGAATATAGCGGATGGGTAATTAAAGGTTCAGAAAATCATTACAAATTTCAATCAAATTTAAGAGAAGATAAAGACGTTCTAAAAGAATTTAAAAACAACAAAAATACTGGGATAATTAGTTATTTGTTATTTGAGAACGATAAAATTGTTATTGATGTGTCTGATATTCCTAAAAAAGTTAACAGCGGAGATACAATAGTCGATGGTTTATTACCATCACATTCAATGGGCAAAAGTTTAGTATCTTATGTAACAGGTCATGCAATTTGTGAAGGCTACATTGATAGCGTAAATGTAAAACTAAATGATTGGCCATTAATTAAAGACACTCTTTATGAAGATTCAATACTGCTTGATCTTCTAAATATGAAAGGTGGAGATCAAGAATGGGTTGGTGAAAGAAGAAAAGTTGGTTCAGATAATAGGATCAAAGGTGGAAAGCCAGAAGAAAATGTAAATGTCATTGGTCTAGTGAAAGTAATGAATAAATATTTAAGAGGTACGGAAAAAAGTAAATTAATTTATAACTATAGTGCTTTGACGACTAATGTAATTATGAATTATGTAAAACATAAGGCTGGCGCTGATTGGGACAAATTATTGCATAAAGTGTTCAATGAACACGTTGGAGTTAAAAATAGTGTTCAATTTCAAAAATCCAGAAAATATTTAAAATATGAAGATTTTGTTTCTGGAAGATATTCTTTTTATGCGGATAGATATGATTATTTAAGAATAGCAAAAACAATGATGGATGATTGGCACAATGATACTTGTGCTGGAAAATATTTAAAAACTATTTACGAAAATAGAGTTCAAAAAAAAGATAAAGTAAAAGAACCACATAGTGTGGGTATTTATACAAAAAGTTATGGTGGTCAAATCCATTTTGATATTTTCGGAATTGAAAATACACGAAAAATTATTGGTATGGATGGATTTGCAGGTCAACAAATATTAATTGATTTAGATAATAGAAGAATAATTGTAGTTAGCTCATTGTACAAAAACTATAATTGGAAAAAAATAGTATATAAGAAAATAAAGAATTAAAAAAACCCCTAGTAACCCGCTTCTCAATGAAGTCATCTTTCTACTTGCTTTCTAAAACGACCATTCTTTCAATGAACTTTTCAATGAACTTCTTAAATAAGTGAGTATTGGCGTAATAGTTGTGTGAATGTAACAATCCCGACCCAATTAAATATTCAAAAAGGGCAGTTTTTACTGCCCTTTTTTTTTGCCTATCTTAAAAATCTTCAATGTCTTTTCAATGTCTAATCAATGTTCTTTGCTTCTGTGAATTACCATTCCAGTTATTTAAATTAATTTTGACTTAATAAAGATTTATTAATAAGGTTTGATTATGAACTTTGGACAATCTATCACACATTGTTTTTCAAATTACTTTAACTTCAATGGGAGAAGTTCTCGTTCTGAATTTTGGTGGTTTGAGCTATTTGCTATTTCTTTAAGTGTTCTGGGAAGTGTATGGGATGCTTCTATGGGAGATACCAGTGGAAATGGAATGATGTATTGGTTGTTTACTGCTGCAACTTTTTTTCCAGTAATTGCTGTTGGCGCAAGACGCCTTCATGACGTTGGCAAATCAGGATGGTGGCAATTACTTATGATCACATTCATTGGATTAATACCATTAATAATTTGGTGGGCAACCGAAGGAACTAAAAAAAATAATTCATATGGGAAACCAATTAAACTAAAAAAATAGCATTAAGTGGGTGGAATGGACATGTAATCCCCATTGTACTCAAACAAAAATTCAAAAAAGGCAGTTTTTACTGCCCTTTTTTTATTAAGCTATTATAAGATTAAGATATGTCAAAAAGATACAGTGGAAAATCATTTAAAGATTCAAGTACTGCTAAAAAACCTAAATTAAGCTTGAAAGAAAAAAGAAAAAATAAAAAAGAGAAATCTAAAAAGTCTTAGACTTTAGCTCTTCTTTGACTGTGTTTTTTGAAGGTAAAACTCTTAGGTCTATCACTTCTACTTTTAAACTTCTTTTTTCCATCAAAACCAGAGCTTTTTTTATCTGCACCAGCTGACGAACTTTCAGATGTTTTTTTTCCAAAGTATTTTGGGTTATTCGTGAAACCAGTTGGTTTCGAATTATCTTTTTTTGTAAAACTAGATTTTCCTTTGTAACCAAAACTTTTTTTCTCTCCATTTCTTGATGATGAACTTGATCTGCCGTAGCTAGATGGTTTCGATTTATCACCAAAACTAGATTTTCCTTTGTAACCAAAACTTTTTTTCTCTCCATTTCTTGATGATGAACTTGATCTGCCGTAGCTAGATTTTTTTTCATCTCTGAATTTTCTTTTTTTGTTATATGGAGCTTTTCCTTTTTTGCCCCCTCTTGAATCTCCTCTTGCTCCACGTGGTGCAGGTTTAAAGTTTGGATCAATTAATTTGCTAATTTCATTCCACATTGATCTATCATCAGGAGTTAAAAAAGTTAAAGCAGAACCTTCATTTCCTGCTCTAGCAGTTCTTCCAATTCTATGTATATAATCTTCAGGCACTTGTGGCAGGTCATAGTTGATTACGTGTTGAATTAATGGAATATCTAAGCCTCTTGCAGCAACATCAGTTGCAATTAATATTCTCTTAAGACCTTTTCTGAATGAAGTGATTACACGATTTCTTTTACTTTGACGAAGATCTCCATGAATAGCATCAGCTGAATGACCTTCTTCTTTAAGACGCTTAACCATTTTATCAGCACCTCTTTTAGTTTTAACAAAAACTAATATTGATCCTTTTCTAGCTATAAATTGATCTACTAATTCATCATATTTATTTTCTTTAAAAACTTGAAGAGTTTCCTGTTTAATTTTAGCAATAGGAACTGATGTTGATCCTATTGAAATTCTTTCAGGTTTATTTAAATATCTTTCTGAAATTCTAACAATGTTTTGAGGTAATGTTGCTGAAAATAATAAAGTTTGATGATCTTTTGGAACGTACTTTAAAATCAGCTCTATTTGTGGAGTAAACCCCATGTCCAACATTCTATCAGTTTCATCTAATACCAAATATTTGGTAGCCGATAAATTTAAACTTTTTCTTTTTAAGTGATCATTAATTCTTCCTGGTGTTCCAACGATTATTCTAGATCTGTTGCCCAGTTGTCTAAGTTGTTTTTGCATTGCCTCTCCACCAATGAGTAAGGCAGTTTTAATATTAATTTTATCACTAATAATACTTTTAATTGCAGCCATTACTTGAGTTGCAAGTTCTCTAGTTGGGCACATAACTAACGCAAATGCATTTTTATCTAATATTAATTTATTAATTAGAGGAACACTAAAAGCTAATGTTTTTCCAGTTCCTGTTTGAGCTGTTCCCAAAATGTCTTTTCCCTCTAAAGCAACAGGTATTGCCATAGCTTGAATTGGCGTTGGTTTCGTAAACTTCATTTTTTCCAATGAATTTTTTAACGAATCTTCTATTTTTAGTAATTTAAAGTTTTCCATTTGGGTATTTAGATTTTTTAAAACTTAAGGAGATATGCTCTTAATCCTTTAATACGTCTAATTTATATAGCGATATCTATACGTTTTTTTAATAATCACAAGAAGCGAATTTTTTTATTAAAATGGCTTTAATACGGAAATAATGTTTTTTTTAAGTTTTCAAATGACTCAATTAATGTATAAGAGCCTCAAATTATGAACAACAATATTCGAAACATCACAATTATTGCCCATGTCGACCACGGTAAAACTACCATGATTGATACTCTTATGAAACAAAGTGGTTCATTTAGAGAAAATGAAGTTGTTGATGAAAGATTGATGGATTCTGGTGAGTTAGAAAAAGAAAGAGGAATTACTATTCTAGCTAAACCTGCTTCAATTAACTGGAAAGATTCAAGAATTAACATTATTGATACACCTGGTCACAGAGATTTTGCTGCAGAAGTTGAGCGTGTATTGAGTATGGCAGATGGAGCATTATTGCTTATCGATTCTGCTGAAGGTGTAATGCCTCAAACAAAATTTGTTTTAGCAAAAGCTCTTAAGCAAGGGTTAAAGCCAATTGTTATAATTAATAAATTAGATAAAGCAGATCAAAGAGCTAACGAAGTTTTAGACGAAACATTTGATTTATTTGTAAGTTTAGATGCAAACGAAGAGCAGTTGGACTTCCCAGTTTTATACGCTAGTGGAAGATCTGGATGGGCGAGCAAAGAAGTTGATGGACCAAGAAAAAACCTACATCCATTATTAGATTTAATTTTAGAACATGTTAATCCTGATGATCTTGATAAAACAAAACCTTTCGCAATGTTATCTACTCTTTTGTATGCAGATAGTTTTTTAGGAAGAAGTTTGGTTGGAAAAATATCTCAAGGTACGGCAAAAGCTAATCAACCTATTAAAGCAATAAATCTTAAAGGTGAAAAAGTTGACGAAGGTAGATTATCTAAAATTTTTAGATACGAGGGAACAAAAAAAGTACCAATCGAAGTTGGTGAAGCTGGAGATATTGTTATAATTGCAGGTTTAGAAAAAGCTAACGTAGCTGATACTATTTGTGATCTAGAAGTAACTGAACCAATCCATGCAACGCCGATAGATCCTCCCACTATGTCTATTACTATAAGTGTTAACAGCTCTCCTCTAGCTGGAACAGAAGGTAAAAAATTAACAAGTACTCAAATTAGAGATAGGTTAGTTACTGAAGCGCAAAACAATGTCGGGATTTCTTTTTCTCAAAATAATAATGTAGATGCTTTTGTAATTTGTGGACGTGGTGAATTAATGCTTGAAATCTTATTAACGCAAATGAGACGTGAAGGTTTCGAGATGACGGTAAGTCCTCCAAAAGTTTTATATCAAAAAGATGAAAATGGAAACAGAATGGAACCCATTGAAGAAATTACAGTTGATTTAGATGAAGAGTTTTCATCAAAAATTATTGATTCAATGAACAGAAGAAAAGGTAAATTACTTGATCTTAAAGATACTGGAAAAGATAAGAAAAGATTAATCTTTCACGCTCCAACTAGAGGCTTAATGGGTTACACAAGTAGATTTTTGACTTTAACAAAAGGTACTGGTGTAATTAATAGAATATTCCATGGTTATGGAAAATTTGAAGGCGAAATGGATGGAAGAAAAAATGGTGCTTTAATTTCAATGGCTAATGGAAAAGCTGTTGCATTTGCAATATTTAACTTACAGGCAAGAGGAGAAATGTTTGTAACCCACAATGACCTTGTTTATGAAGGAATGATTGTTGGATTGGCCCCAAAACCTGGTGATATGATAATCAACGTTATGAAGGGTAAGCAATTAACAAACATGAGAACACAAGGTACAGATGAAAATGTTGTACTCACTCCAGTTAGACAAATGTCAATTGCAGAACAATTAAGTATACTCAATACTGATGAAGCTTTGGAAATTACCCCCAAATCTCTTAGATTGAGAAAAGCTATACTTAATCCTACTGATAGAAAAAAGAACGAAAAATCTGGAACGCCACTTTAATTAAAAGTTTTTCCAACAATAAACAACCCTAAAGCAACGGCTGGTCCTATTCCAAAGGCAAATAATAAAGTTCCAACTCCTACTGTTCCTCCTAGATGCCAACCTATAGACATTACCGTAATCTCAAGAAAAGCTCTAACTATAGCAATCGGTAAATTTGTTTTTTTTTGTAAGCCTACCATTAATCCATCTCTTGGTCCGGCTCCTAAATTAGCTACTAGATAAATACCCCCACCAAATCCTACTGTGAGTACTGCTATAATAGCCAAAAATATTTGTGAAATATAATTTTCAGGTGTTGGTACAAACTTAATGCAAACATCAATCATTAAACCAATAATTATGGCATTTAAAATTGTTCCAATTCCAGGTTTTTGTTTTAATGGCAACCAAAAAAGTAAAGCACCTATACTTACAAATATGGTTGTTATTCCAATAGAAAAATCAACATTCAATGCAATACCTTGTGCAAGAACAGACCAAGGTGAGGCTCCAGCAAAAGAGACTATTAATAGTCCCTCTCCCAAGCCAAATAAAGCTAGGCCAAGTGATAAAAAAAAAAACGTAGAAATTTTTGGCTTAAGGTTTAGTGGTTTTTCAGAACTCCAAGATACTTTAGGAATATTTTTAATTGATAAAAACATATGTTAATAAAACACTATGTATTTCATACATAACTGATTTACAAGACTATCATTATTCACACTTCATTAAACCTGGTAAATATCATTTAACAGAATTCAAAAATTAACTTTCTCTCTCTATAGTTAATAAAAGGCTTCCCCCTAAAAGAGAAGTCTACTAACTTACACATTAATGAAAAAAATATTATTTGTTTTATTGGCTTTAGGACTAACTATTTCAAATTTAGCTGCTCATACATCTCACTATCAAAATTTTAAAAAAATCGAAATGGAGATATTAAAAGATGGCAAAGTTATTGGTTATAACTTCTATTTTTTCAATAAAGAAGATGACGTCATAACGGTCAAAAATCAAATTCGGTTTAAGGTAGATTTATTTGGAGTTGAGGTGTTTAATTTTGAAGGCTATGGCATAGAAAAGTACAAAGATAACAAGCTCATATCGTACGAGTCTAAAACAAAGCAAAATGATAAAGAAAAATTTGTAAATTTAATTTATAAACCTGAAAAAGATAAATTTGATATTAAGGGATCTTCATATACTGGACTTGCTGGAACTAACAACATGGTTGGTAATTGGTGGAACCACCAAATATTACAAGCTGACTCTCAAATTAGCCCTGTATCAGGCAGTATAAAAGAGCAGGTTGTTACATTCTTAGCTAAAGAAAAAATTGAACTTTATGGAAAAATAATTGAAGTTGACCATTTTAAATTAACATCAAATGATAAAGATATTCCTAAAGACAAAAAGTTAGATTTTGATATTTGGTACGATAGTAAAAATGCTATGATTGTGAAAATTTCTTATTCAAGAATGGGTAATTGGGAATATAGATTAAAAAACTATCAGTAAAAATTTATTTTTTGATTTTTAAAGATAAATCTTTTAGTGCCATCGGATAAATCTAACTCCCAAACATTATCTTTATTAGAAATTTTTATAAGTTCACTATTAAAAGTACAGTTAATATTTTTTAGTAAATATTTGCTAATAGAATTATTTCCCTTATTTCCAATTATCTTAAGGTGCTTTTTATCTTTCTTCTTATTTGTATTTAGAAATATGTGTTTCCCTTGCCATGTTTTAACTATTTTTTTTGTAATAAGATTATTGATAAACCTTTTAAATGGGGCACTTTTTGGGGAAATATATTGAACACCATGATCAAAACTTTCCTTCTTATTAAACTTTTTATTAGATGATCTTCCCCCCCCCACACCTCTTGCCTTATCATAAACATCTAATGAGTATTTTTTGCTAAGAATGTTGGCAATTGTAGCACCAGAAATACCTGAGCCAATAATACAGAAGTCCTTCATTTACCTGCAACAACCATGCCTTCTATTAACATTGTTGGTGCATTTGTTGAATATTTAAACTCAAGATCATCTGCCAAAGTTATATTTTTAAACATATCATTAAAGTTTCCAGCTATCGTAATTTCACTAACTGGATATTTAAATACACCATTTTCTACCATAAACCCTGTTGCTCCTACAGAGTAGTCTCCAGTAACTAAGTTGCTTCCATGACCAATTGTTTCCGTAATATAAAGAGTTCTTTGATTTAATTTTAAAAGATTTTTGTATGAGATAGATCCTTTTTCAAAATATAGATTACTCGTTCCACCACTTCTACCATTTGATTTTAGATTTAATTTTTTTCCATAATAAGTATCAACTAAATAATGCTTTAATACGCCTTGATCTACTAATTTTAATTCCTTAGTTTTAACTCCCTCATCATCAAAGTACCTTGAACCTAACCCTTTAACAATATCAGGTTTGTCAAAAACATTTATTGAAGTTGAAAATATTTCTTCATTTATTTTATCTTTTAAAAATGAGGTTCCTCTTGCTATAGAAGAGGCTGATATTGCGCTTGCTAAAACGCTTAATATTCCTTTTGAAATTCTTCTATCAAAAATAATACTTATTTTTTCACTTTCTATTTTTTGAGGATTTAATTTTTGAATTGTTTTTTTAGCTGCCAATGATCCAATTTGACTCGGTCTAAGCATGTCATGTAGATGACATGTGCTTGTAAATTCATAATCTTTTTGCATCTTATTATTGGCATTTTTTGCAACAGCCACACAAGATGCAGAGAAAGATGAAGACTTATATCCATTTAAAAAGCCATCACTGCTTGCTAATATAAAATTCGATTTAGATTCTGAAAAACCAGTTTCTGTATTAATAATTTCTTTCTTTTCAAATGCTACTTCTTCAACTTCTTTTAAATATTCAATTTTTTCATCATTTTCTATATGGTCATCGTCATATAAATTTAAATCATTAATTTTTGTTGCCAGCAAATCTTTATCTGGCAGAGAATTAAATTCGTCTTCAGGTGTAATTTTTGTTGTTTCAATACATCTCTCTATTAAAGTTTGAATATTTTCTTCTGTTAGATTTGATGATGAAATACTAGACTTCTTTTTACCTATATAAGTTGTTAAGCCAACCCCTAAACTATCCGATCTGTCAGACTCATCTAATTTTTTATTTCTAAAATTAACTGTTTCAGAAATTGAGTGCATTACTGCTGCAGTGGCATCTGTTGCACCTAGTTTTTTTGCTAAGTTTATGCAAAAAGATGCTGTTTTTTTTAAATAATCTTGATCTTTAACCATATGATTTATAATTGAGTTCCACCTACGGTCATTTTATCAATCAAAATTGAAGGCTGAGCAACTCCAACTGGCACACCCTGTCCTGCTTTTCCACATGTTCCAATACCTGGATCAAGCATCATGTTATTTCCAACTAATGAAACTTCCTTTAAAATTGATGGGCCATCACCTATTAATGTTGCACCTTTAATAGGAGCACCTATTTTTCCATTTATAATTTCATATGCTTCTGTACAATTAAATACAAATTTTCCTGAGGTAATATCAACCTGCCCTCCTCCAAAACTTACTGCAAATATGCCTTTATCAACTGATTTGATCATTTCTTCTTGAGAGTATTTTCCATTTAACATCATTGTGTTTCTCATCCGAGGGAGAACAACATGTTTGTAACTTTCTCTTCTGCCACTTCCTGTAGATCTGGTATTCATTAATCTTGCATTCAAACGATCTTGCATAAAATTTTTTAATATACCGTTTTCAATTAAAACAGTTTTTTCCGTGGGGGTACCCTCATCATCGATTGTTAAGCTTCCTCTTCTATTGTGAAGTGTTCCATCGTCAACAATTGTTACACCTTCACTTGCAACTCTTTGTCCCATGAGATTATGAAAAGCAGATGTTTTTTTTCTATTAAAGTCTCCTTCTAAACCATGTCCTATAGCTTCATGAATAAGTATTGCTGGCCATCCAGGTCCTAAAACCACTTTCATTTCTCCAGCTGGCGCAGGTTTACTATCTAAGTTTACTGAAGCAATTCTGAATGCTTCGTCGCAAACTTTTTTCCAATTATCATCTTTCAGATATTCATCATATGATTGTCTCCCACCAATTCCATAAACTCCTGTTTCTTTTTTTCCATTTTTTTCGAGCACCACCGAAACATTAAAACGAATTAAAGGTCTAACATCGGTTAGTACTTCACCACCTGATCTAATAATTTCTATAGATTTATGTTCACCAGCAAAACTAGCTGTAACCTGCTGAACAATGCCTCCTTTTGCTCTAGTATAACTATTAATTTTTTTCAAAAGCTCTAATTTAGATTTAAACGATTTTTCTTCTATAGGATTGGTATCTTTATAAAGCTTCTCATTTGTTTTTGGAATTTCATGATTATAAACTCCCTTCTGAGATTTCAATGTTGAGCTTAAATTGTCAGCTGATTGTTTTAATGAATTTTTTGAAATTTCATTTGAATGAGAGTACGCAACAACTTCACCTGTTACCGCTCTTAAACCATAGCCTAAGTCAGAACTATAGCTGGAACTCTTAATTTTGTTATCATCAAGTACAATCGACTCACTTTTAAAATTCTCCAAATAAAGTTCACCATCATCACATTTGTTTAAAGTTTCAGAAATAATATTTTCCGCATCTTTTCTTGATAAGTCAGTTTTTGTAAAAAAATCATTCATAACAGTCAAATAGTGGTTATAATTATTTTTTCAATTGGTGTATTTTGCACATATACAAACTAACTAATTCTGGGTAATTTTACTAATTAATAAAAAAAAGATTATAAAATGAAAAAATTTGACGAATTAATGAAAATTTCTGATGAAATAACAAATATTTCTATAGAAGAGGCTAAAGAAAAACTAAACGATCCAAATGTACAATTTATAGATGTTAGAGATAAAAGTAGTTTTGAGGCAGAAACAATAGGTAATGCCATTAATTTGGAAAGAGGTTTGTTGGAATTTTATTTAGCAGACGGCAGTCCTTTAGAAAACGAAATGTTTAAAAACAACCCAGATAAAGAATACGTGGTATTTTGTGGTCTTGGTGGTCAAAGTACTCTTGCAACAAAAACAATGCAAGAAATGGGATTAAAAAATGTAAAAAATATGACTGGCGGAATGACTGAATGGAAAGAAAAAAAATAATCTGTGAAAGTCTATTTTAATAACTCATGCAATATTTGTCGTGCTGAAATAAATTTATATAAAAAGCAAAATATTAAAAACATTGATTGGATTGATATTACTGGTAATAAATTAGCAGAAACAGAAACCCAAAAAAATAGCAAAACTCTTTTGCGAAGACTACATGTTAAAGATGGTGAAAAAATAATAGATGGTGCAGAAGCTTTTTTATTAGTTTGGAAAAAAATTCAAAAATATACATTTCTCTATACTTTTTTTAAATTGCCAATAATTTTTACTCTATTTTCATTCTTTTATGAAATTATTGCTTTCTTTTTATATTTAAAAAATAGAAACAATTTTCTAAATAAATTTTTTACTTATTGAGAGTAGATATTAATTAAATTATATTTTTAGTATGAAAATTTTTATATTATTTCTATTCATAAGTAGTTTTTTTATTTCCGCACAATCATCTCAAAAGATTCTTCTAAATAAACTTTTTGATCAACTTGTAAAGGTTAATGATTCAAATAATGCAGAAGAATTAGAAAAAAAAATTTGGTCTATTTGGATTAAACATCCAGATGATAATAGTTTAACTGAAAAATTAGAATTTGGTACGGAGCTCATGCAATACGGAGATTACAATTATGCATTAAGAGTTTTTGATAATATCATAGTTACTGATCCTAAATGGTCTGAAGCTTGGAATAAAAGAGCAACCGTGTATTTTTTAATGAGTCAATTTGGAAATTCTCTAGGTGATATTGAGAAAGTTTTAAGTATAGAACCTAGACATTTTGGAGCTCTATCAGGACAAGCAAGAATTTTTATAAAACTTCAAAAATATGAAAAGGCTATTGAAAGTATAGAAAGAGCCTTGAAGTTCTACCCATCATTTAAAAGTCGTGAACTAATACCTGAAATTGAAAGATTAATTAAAGAAGACAGTATTTAAGTTAATCTTTTTTAGCTCTTTTTCTTGAGATTAACTGAGTTAATGAATCGACCATCAGGTCAGAAGCTTTAAATATTTCATTAGATTTAAATTCGTGTGAAGAATTTTTTTCTGGGTTTGATTTATCTTCAATAACTATTCCTTCATCTGGAGAATTATTTTTTATATATATCAATAGTAACCACTCCTCGTCTGGAGTTTCGTCCCATTTAATAAATATCTCACCAGTTTCAAACCTTTGATCAATACATCTGAAAATAGACATATGCCTAGTTAAGTGGCGTTTATTAAGTTGAAACACCAAACTACTTGCACTTCTATAAAAACTTTCAAGAGAGAGTTCAATTTTTTGTCTAGCTATGTTATAATCTTTTTCTTTTTGTAATAAAGTTTCTCTATCCTCATCACCTTGAATTTTTACTCCTAACGCTTCAACTCTTTCTCTAATTTTTTGATCTCTAATTATTCTATATTTATCTTTTAATTTTTCTATTCTTGCCTGAAGACCTGCATAATCATCTCTTTTTTCTTTTAAAGATATTTTTTCAATTTTTTCTAATTCTTTAATTTCTCTTATTCCAAATTTTTCGATTTGTTTTTCTAACTGCAACTGTTTAAGGAATTGTTTCTGCCTTGCTGCGTGTTCAGCCCTAATTAATGCTTGCTCCTTACGTAAAAATAATTTTATGTCTCTTGCTCTTTCTTTTTCTAATTTAATTTCTTCTTTTAAATTTTTTTCTTGGAGTTTGGTTTGAAGCTCTTCTTCTTTTATTTTTTGTTTATAAATTAATATTTTTTCTTTTTCTCTTTTTTCAATTTCTTCTAATTTTCTTTTTCTTTTTTCATCTGTTTTTAATATTTTATATTCAAGTATCTTGTTTGCAAAAAAATTAAAGAATGCCTGTATGTGTTTCTCTAAACTAAAATTAATTTTAAAATTAAATTCAGGTTTTAAAGAATGCTGAAGTTTAATTATTCTTGATATTAAGCCCACTCTTTTTTTTACAGGTATTTTTCTAGCTGGCTTTTTTTTTACAGGTTTTTTTCTAGCTGGCTTTTTTTTTACAAGATTTTTTTTTATGTTTTTCATACTTTAAATAAGTTATGATTTATCAATATATTACTGATAAATATAGTCTCTTGTGATAGGTGTTGATGTATAACTCTTTGTTAATTGTATTTGGTACACAACCTGGTCACCCCATCTGAAAGCAATTTCACATCCCGTCAGGTAAAATTCCCACATTCTAAAAAACCTTTCATCAAACATTTCAATAATTGGTGTTTTATTTTTTATGCAGTTTTCTTTCCAATGTCTTAAAGTGTGTGAGTAATGCAATTTGAGCACTTCAATATCAGATATAATTAAGCCTGCTTTTTCTATAGGTGTGGTTAACTCACTTAAGCTTGGCGTATATCCTCCTGGAAATATATACTTTGTTATCCATGGATGTGGGTCCCCAGGTGGGTTAACAGAACCTATCGTGTGAATTAAAGAGACACCATCCTTATTAAGCAACCTTTCAATTTGCTTAAAGAATGTTTTATAAAATTTTCTACCCACATGCTCAAACATTCCAATACTTACAATTCTATCAAATTTTTCATTTAATTCCCTGTAGTCTATAAGCTTATATCTAACTTGATTTTCCATATTAAGTTCCTTAGCTTTTTTCACACAATAACCAAATTGCTTTTCTGATAAAGTTATTCCCGTCACTTCGCAATTTGCACTTTTGGCAATATCAACGGCTAATGATCCCCAACCACATCCAATATCAAGGATCTTTTGATTTGGTTGTATGTTTAATTTTTTAATTATGTGTTGTATTTTATTATTTTGGGCATCTTCTAATGTATCATTTTCATTTTTAAAATACGCACACGAATATTGTTTTTTAGGATCTAAAAATAGATCATATAATTCATCTGAAAGGTCATAATGATGGGAAACGTTCATTTTAGATTTTTTTATAAAATTAAAATTTGTCAGATACCTATACGAACCACTTAGTTTATTTATAAATTGACTAAAAAAATTTATTTCCTTTCTTCCGATATTCATAAGTGCCAGATCTAAAAAGTCAGTTAGAGTTCCGTTTTCAATGACGATATCTCCATCAGAATAGGCTTCTCCAAAATATAAATCAGGACGAAATAGTAGCTTATAATGAAGTTTCTTATTTAAAATCTTAAGTGTAATTGGATTTTTATTTTTTGGAGAACCTATAATATATTTTTTTGAATAAGCATCTATTAATAAAAAGCCATCAGTTTTAAATCTTCTATTTAAAAATCTTGCTAGCTGCATCTATGCCACCTTTAAAGAGCCCAGAGTAAAGTTTAATTTATTAAGCTCTTCTATTAATTGAAGTTTATCTTTTTCACTTAAGAGGCTAATAGGTGGTAGAACATTTCTATAAATTTCATCTTCATCAGACATGAAAGAATGTAATCCAGATATTAAATTAAATTTTTCAAAAGTATTTCTGACATTACACAGCATTTCATTTGTTGTTTGTTCTTTTTTATCAATAAAATCATCATAAACCTTTCTAGATAAATCTGCGGTTACATTACAAGTTGCAGTAATAATCCCAGCACACCCTAATTCTAAGCCTTTTAAAAGTTTTGACTCTGATCCTGGCAAAACAGAAAAGTTGTCTATTTTTAGATGTTCATAAAGATTGTATGAGCTATCCTTAACCCCAACTATCTGCTTTGGATACTTTTTGACAAGTTCCTCAACACATTGAATACTAAATTTATAACCACACAGTTTTTCAAAATTGTATAAAATAATTTTACTATCAGGCATTGCTTCTACTACCCTTGAATAAAACTCTATTACCTCTTTATCACCATATTTATAGTAAGCAGGTGGCATAATTAAAAAATCATTAAAATTTAAGGATGTGGCTACGCTCATCAAATTGATAGTTTCACTTAAAGAATTAAGTCCTGTTCCAATTAAATATTTATCTTTGTATTTACTTTTTGATAATTGATTCAACAAACTAATTTTTTCGCTGATAGATATAAGTTGAGCTTGCCCTGTGCTTCCAAAAATAGCAACTCCATGACAACCCTGGTCTATTATTTTTTCAGCATGGTTAACAGTTTTTTCAATATTTAAGCTTAAGTTGCTATTAAATATTGACATTGATGCCGCATAAATGCCTTTTATTTTATTCATTTTTAAAACTTATATAAAATTAAAAATTAGTAAAGATGATAAAGTATTGAATGAAAATTTTAGTGATTCAAAATAAAATGGGGATTGGTGACATGATTATCTATCTGCCATTTATAGAGGCAATTTCTAAAAAGTTTAATACACACGTAAGTATACTTGTTAAAGAAAGTTCAAAAGCAGAACAGTTTTTAAAAGATAGCAATATTATTAACAAAATAATTATTCTTGAACGGAACAATAATCTAAACAGTGGCAGGCATGAAGGTCTTACTGGTTCCTACAACTTGATAAGAGATCTTAAGCAACATAATTTTGATAAAGTTTTTATTTTTAATTCATCCTTAAGGTTTAACTTTATAGCAAGAATCGCAGGAATTAAGGATATTCACCAGTACCCTTTGTTACAAAAAAAAGGTCAACATGTTATAGAGGCTGCAAAAAAATTTTTGAAAAAAAACCTAGATCTAAACGTTGAATGTGATCCAAAAATTTTAATTAGCAATCAATCCGTACAAGAAATGAAGTATAATTATAGAATTAATGATGATGAAAAAAATATTTTACTTGGCATAGGTGGATCAGGACCAACCAAAAGAATTCCTGCAATAATTTTTATAAAACTTATGCGCTTAATCACTCAAAAATATAAATGCAAATTTTTTTTAGCCACCGGCAAAAATAACCAAGAACAAGAAATTTTGAAAGAAATACTTGCTACACAATTTAAAAATAAATGTTACGCATTAGATGAGCTAAGTTTAGCCGAAACATTACCAATAATAAAAAACTGTGATATTTCTATTTGTAATGACACGAGTTTTAGTCACCTATCTTCAGCACTAGGAATAAAAACAATTGTTTTAATGGCGGACACACCATTGCTTTATGGAAATTACAGTCCAAGGATGTTCCCCATTATTCCAGACGGTGAAAATACCGTCACACATTGCACAAATGGAAGAGACAGAATTAGCCCAAATAAAATTTTTGATCAATTAAATCGTATCTTAAGTTAAGAAATATTCTTTAAAACTACCTCTTTAGCTTCATTAACAATCGCTGATAGCCTTCCAGTTTCTGGTGATATATCTGGGTGAATTTTTTTTTGAATTTTAATATAGGCCTTATTGACATCATCTTTTGTATTTTTTTTATTTTTATCAAGATTTAAAATTTTATAGGATTCTTCTAAAGATAATGTAGATGAGTTTTTGATATTTTGATTGTGTTTGAATGAAAACCTTCCAGACCCTCTAAGTGTTTGAATTAGCCTAAACAAACCAATTAATTGAATAATTGAAAACCCTTTTAACTTAACTATAGCTAAACTTAGTAATGTTAAAGGTATACTGAATAAAAACTTACCTCCTACAGCAAGTATTAAAGCTAAGATTATTGACCCAATAAAAATTATTTTCCTTAAATGTTTTGATATTTTTTTAGAAGATGTGTTGGCTAACAGTTTTAGTAAAAAGTAAATAATTCCAAAAATAACTAGTGTATAAATGATTATATTCATATATTTAAATTGCCTACATGAAAATACCACAACTTAAAAAAAAGTCAGAAATAAAAAAATGTCATAACACTAGCTGGGAGGATGATTTTAGCTGGATCCATCAAGATGATATCTTGGAAGTTTTAAAGGATAGTAAAAAATTAAACCCCGAAGTTAGAACATATTTAGAAGAAGAAAATTCCTATACAGACTTTCACTTATCAAATACTAAAAATATTCAAAAAGAGTTATTTGACGAGATTAAAGGAAGAATTAAGTTAGATGACGAATCTCTACCTTTTAAAGATTTTGATTATGAATATTGGACAAAAACAACGACTAAAGGAAATTACTCTATCAAATTAAGAAAAAAAATTGGAACTAATGTTATTGAGGAAATTTGGAACGGTGATGAAGAAAAAGCAAAACTTGATGTGGAATATTTCGGTGTTGGAGACCTTGAGGTTAGTTTTAATGATAAATATTTAGGTTATTCTTTAGACATTAAGGGTTCTGAATACTACACAATATATATCAGAGATATTATAACAAAAAAATTAGTTACAGAAAAAATTGAAGAAACATCAGGTGGCATAACTTTTAGTTTAGATGATGAGTATATTTTTTATTCAAAACTAGATGAAAACCACAGACCAAGAAAAATTTATAGACATAAATTAGGTACAAGCACTAAAGACGATCAGTTAATTTTTGAAGAAAAGAGCGAAGCTTTTACAGTTGGGATTGGTTTAAGTTCAGATGACAAATATTTTTTCATTAATACCTCTGATCATAATACTTCAGAGCAATATTATTTTGGTGTTAATGAAAAAGAACCCAAACCTAAATTAATAAAAGAAAGACAAAAAGGAATACTTTATTCTGTTAATTCTTGGGATGGAAAATTTTACAACCACACAAATGAAAATGCCGAAGATTTTAAAATAGACATAACTGATAATTTAGAAAAACCAGATTGGAAAATGTTTATAGCCGCAAAGGAAGAAGTTCTAATCGGTGGGCTAACATTTTTAAAAAATTGGATCATAAGATCGGAGACTTCGGATGCTTTAGATAAATTATTTGTAAAAAACACAATAACTGAAAAAGAAGAAGAATTAATTTTTTCAGATGAGACTGTGTATGTTCCTGGTGCTTCTTTATTGCAAAGAGATAAGAATACAGATGAGATTTATTTGAGCTACTCATCGCCAAAAACACAATCAAGAGTTTATTCTTACAACCTTAGTTCAAAAGAAAAAAAATTAGTTAAAGAACAAGAAATTCCTTCAGGTCATAATCCTGATGATTATATTGTTGAGAGAGTTGATTGTAAATCGCATGATGGAAGGTTGGTGCCTCTTACAATTACAAGGCATAAAAATACCAAGATGAATGGAACTGCACATTTATTACTCTATGGTTATGGTTCGTACGGAAGCTCAATGAGTCCTGGTTTTTCTACTACAAGATTAAGTTTAATAAATAGAGATATTATATGGGTCACAGCTCATATTAGAGGTGGGATGGAAAGAGGGATGAAATGGTGGAAAGAAGGAAAATTACTTAATAAAAAAAATACTTTTGAAGACTATATTGCCTCTGCAAAATATTTAATTGAAAATAAATATACCTCAAAAAATAAAATAATAGGAATGGGTGGTTCTGCGGGGGGCCTTCTTATGGGGGCAGTTGTTAATCAAGCACCAGAATTATTTTTAGGAATAATAATGGCAGTACCTTTTGTGGACTCTTTGACAACTAACTTAGATCATTCTTTACCCTTAACAGTTGGTGAGTTTGATGAGTTTGGAAATGCAAAAGATAAAAAAGATCACTTTGATTATATTTATTCTTACGCTCCTTATAATAATATAAAAAAAATGGATTATCCTCATATGTTGATCACAACAAGCTTAAGTGACAACAGGGTATTGTTTGATGAGCCTGCAAAATTTACCGCCAAACTAAGAGAATACAAAACTGATAATAATTTATTACTTTTAAAAACTGAAATGAATGCAGGTCATGGTGGTAAATCTGGAAGAGATGGCGCTATAGAAGAAATTGCACTTGATTATGCCTTCGCATTAAAAATTTCTGAAAAAATTTAATCTTCCTTGTGGGGACAAAGTCCCCACAAATTTCTAAATAAATTTATTTTTTTGAAAGTGTTGCGTTTAAAACGAATGCTAGCATTCCTGCAGGAATTAATCCTGTAGTTAACAATAGTTTTAAACTTATTCCAAAGTCAGGAATATGAGCCACAAACTGAGGTAATAACGACATACCAATACCAAAAGAAAGAGATAACCCTAAAATTAGTAAGTTTCTTTGATTCATTTCTGATTGAGCAACTAACTTAATGCCTGCAGATGTAATTAAACCAAACATAATAATCGCTGCACCGCCAATCACTGATTCTGGCATTGCTGCAATTATTCCTCCAAGTTTTGGAAATAAACCCATAAGAATTAAGATAACACCAGCAATAGTTCCAACATGTCTGCTTATTACTCCTGTAAAAGCAACTAAGCCTGCATTTTGAGAATAAGAAGTATTTGGCATTGCATTAAATAACGATCCAAATGCTGTTCCTAATCCGTCAGCCATAATACCACCTGACAATTCTTTATCAGTTGCTTCTCTGTTAGCTCCTCCCATAGTAGTAGCGCTTATGTCTCCTATTGTTTCAATGGTAGTCACCACTGCCATGAACAACATTAATATAATAGCACCAGGAACAAAATCTATTCCATATTGAAGCGGCATAGGAAACGCAAACCAATCTGCGCCTGCTATTTTTCCATAATTCACCATACCCATCATCATTGCAACTATATATCCAGCTACCATTCCAATTAGAATTGAAGCTGAAGAAACCATTCCTTTACCTTTTAGATTTGCCCAAAGAGCAACTATTAAAACGGTAAATGATATAATTAAGTGATTAGAATTTCCGAATACTTCTGGTTTATTGTTCAGTAGCCATCCACCGCCACCTGCGTACATAAAACCAACTTTAAGCAAACTTACTCCAATCATTAATACAACTATTCCAGTAACTAACGGTGGAAATAAATGTCGAATAGGTTTTAATATTTTACCAATCCACATTTGAAAAATTCCTCCAATAAAAGCAGCTGTAAAGACTGCTCCCAAACCTACTTTAGCAAAAGGTGCCATTACAGGAATAAAAGCAAAACTTGTTCCTTGAATAATTGGAAGTCTTGATCCTATTTTTCCGTATCCAACTGTTTGTATGATTGTCGCAACTCCTGCAACAAATAATGACATTTGAATTAGAAAAATTTTTTCTTCGGGCGTTTGTCCAAAAATACCAGCTATAATTATTGGAACAGTTATGTTTCCAGCAAACATAGCAAGGACATGTTGAATACCTAATGGTATAGACTGTCCTAGAGGTAATTTCTTATTAGTAGCACCTGAAGATTTTGTTTTTGTTTTTGTTTTTGTTTTACGTGCCATTTTATCCTCCTCTTTAAATTAAGCTATTAACCTATTAGAATTTTTTTTTAATTACAAAGATTAAAAAATCAATAATTTAAGAAAAATAGAGCTATAAATGAAAAAATGTGCTTAAAAACAGCCGTTGGAGACAAAGCCAATCACAATAGAATTAGAATCCACTTCGAATCTTCTTTCACAAAGTATTCCATATTTTTTGGTATTGTAAACAAGCTCTAAATTACCCTTACCATTTTTAAAATCTTCATCTGGTTTACCTAAATCCATTTGTAAATTGCTTGAAGTTTTTCCAATGTACTCGCTTAACTTAGCATTTTCTTTTTCAACAATTGCGTCTGTTTTATTTTTGATTGTTTGACAGCCAGAAAATAGCGTTAAAAAAAATAAACTTATAAAAATAAATTTGAATTTTTGCATGATCCAATGATAACACTCAAAATATGGCATAAATATAAACTTATAAGTTGAAATATGTTGATAAACTTAGATTTTTAAGAGTATTTTTCTTAATAATCTAATATTAGTCGAACTTAATCTTAGGAGGATCAATGTTAGAAAAATATTTTAACTATAAAAAACACAAGACAGATTTTAAGACAGAGGTAATAGCTGGTGTAACAACATTTTTAACAATGGCTTATATTATGTTTTTAAATCCATTTATATTATCGGGTGAATTTGCTGGACCAGAAAAAGGTTTCTTTGATTTTGGAGCTGTATTCACTGCAACAATTGTTGCAACTGCACTTGCTTGCTTCATTATGGGATTTTACGGAAAAACATGGCCAATAGGTTTGGCTCCTGGCATGGGAATTAATGCATTTGTTGCATTTGGAGTTGTTGGTGGAATGGGTTACACGCCACAAGCTGCTCTTGGTGCGGTACTAGTTGCTGGTATTTTATTTTTAATCATTTCATTAACACCAATTAGAGCTTGGTTAATAAACTCTATTCCAAAAAGTTTAAAGCTTGGAATAGGCGCTGGAATTGGATTATTCTTAGCAATTATTGGTCTAGAAATTATGGGCGTTGTTGCTGATCATCCAGTAACTCTCGTCACAATAGGTGATATGAAAAATCCTTTAATTTTACTTGGCTGTCTAGCTTTTGTTTCTATGATAGTTATGGAAAAGTTAAATATTAAAGGAAATATAATTATTGGAATAATTGTATTTAGTATTATCGCTTGGGCAACAGGACTTGCAAAATTTAATGGCGTTGTTGGAAGTATTCCTCCAATGACATATCTATTTGATTTTGACCTGAAAGCTGCACTTACAGCTGGAATGTCTACGGTAATATTTACTTTATTGTTTATAGACTTCTTTGATACTGCAGGCACTTTAACTTCAGTAGCAAATGTTGCTGGTAAAGTTGATAGAAAAGGAAAAGTTAAAGATATAGAAAAAGCAATGATGGCTGACAGTGTTGGAACTGTAGCTGGCGCATTAATGGGTACAACAACTGTAACAAGTTATGTTGAATCTGGTGCTGGTGTAAAAGCAGGTGGAAGAACTGGAATGACCTCTTTAACTATTGGGGTTTTATTTCTAGCATGTTTATTCCTTTCACCCTTAGCAACAAGTTTGCCAAAAGAAATTGATGGAGCTGCACTTTTATATGTGTCAGTTTTATTTGTTAGAAATATTGTAGATATTGAGTGGGATGATATTGCAGAATCTGCTCCTGCAGTACTTGCAATGATTGCTATGCCATTAACTTACAGTATTAGTAATGGTATTGCTTTGGCATTTATTTCTTATGCATTAATTAAATTATTCACTGGAAAGTTTTCTTCAACTTCACCAGCAATATGGGTTATTGCAATCTTAAGTGTTGTTAGTTTTACAGTTGCTTAAAAAATAATTTTTAGGGCTGGATTAATTCCAGCCCTATTTATTTCTCTTAATTATTTCTTCCATAGATAATTCTTCATAATGTTCAGTTGGCTGAACAATCCATGGGTCTGAATCTAGTTTTACTGGGCAAAAATCTGGTTCAAATGTAGATGATTTTTTTTTCCATAAACATGCTGTTTTAACTTCGTTTATATAGTTTTTAATTGGTTCATAATTCTTCAACCATTCTATACTTTTATTTAAAGTTAATCCGGTATCAGACAGGTCGTCCACTAACAACACTTTATCAAAATCTTTATTCTCAGCTAAAGAGCTAATTTCTCTAGCAAACATCAATTGACCTTGTTTATCTTCCATTCCATCTCCGGAATAACTTTGAATAACTATATAAGCGATTGGTAATTTTAGAACTCTAGAAAGAATATCCAATATAGGAGCTGCTCCCCTCATAATGCCAACTAGTACTGTCGGTTTGTAGTTATTGTTAATTTCTATTGCAAGTTTTTCAACAATTTTTGTATACTGATCAAAAGTGATAATTAATTTATCTGCCATGAGTTTTTATTATCATATATTAGTAATTAAAAAAGATTAAAGTTATGAATATTTTTGACTGTTTTATGTATTTTGATGAAGAACAAATTTTAGAATTAAGACTAAATGTTCTTGATGAAAAAGTTGATTTTTTTGTAATAGTTGAAAGTATCTATAATCATAGGGGAGATAAGAGAGATTTACTATTTGATAAAAATAAATTTTTAAAGTTCAGTAAAAAAATTATTTATTTAGTTTCTGAAGAGATTCCTAATAATGTTGAGCTGATAAATGAAAATGATGATAAAAAAGAGAAAGATAGAAAATATATAATGAACGCTGTCTATAGAGAAAATGCTCAAAGAAATTTGATATCTAAAGGAATTAAAAATGCAAATAAAGACGACTTAATAATGATATCAGATGTTGATGAAATTCCTAAATTAGATTCATTAGATTTAAAAGATATTAAGAATGAGATTTTTATATTTAAACAGCATATGTTTCATTATAAATATAATTTAGTGTTACCAAATTTTACATGGACAGGAACTAAAGCTATAAAGAAAAAAAATTTAATTTCTCCTCAATGGCTTAGAAATATAAAAAGTAAAAAATATCCATTTTATCGAATTGATACAATATTTTCTAAAAACAAATATACAAACTTAAAAATAATAAATGATGGTGGGTGGCATTTTACCAATATCAAAACTCCAAAAAAGATTAGACATAAATTTAAATCTTACTTGCATCATTTTGAATTTGATCAAACAAACCTTGTTGAGTCTGATATTGAAAATTTTATTAAAAAAAAACAAGCAATTTATAATCTTAAAGTTGATAAAAGAGGCAATAAAGTGGGTAATGGTGAAACTTTAGAGAACTTTGATATAAAAAAGCTACCCATTTATATTCAGCATAATTTAGAAAAATATAATGATTGGATTGATTGAAAAAATGAAAGCATATTGGATAGCACTCTATAAAAGAATAGATAATCAAGTTAATTTGAAAAAATACTCTGAAATAGTTAGGCCTGTGATCAGAAATTATGGGGGGAAACCCCTTGTAAGAGGTGGAAAGTTTTGTACTTTAGAAGGGGAAACTTATCTAAGGACTGTTATTTGGGAATTTCCAAACTATGAAAAGGCTATTAACTGTCACGATTCTAAAGAATATCAGGATGGTTGGGCTTTAGCCAAAGACACTACAGAGCGAAACTTACAAATTATCGAAGGTTTTAGTACTGAATAGGTTCTGGATCTATACTTCTCCATAGATACCAGGTTGCAACAGAACAGTATGGGCTAAATCTTTTATTTAGTAATTTCACAAAGGATTCTGGTGGTAGATATTTTTTTTTATAATTTTTTGAAATTCCTCTTAAAAGACCAATATCTTGTATGGGCCAAATATTTGAACGATTATAAGTAAACAATAAGATCATTTCAGCTGACCATCTACCAATTTGTCTTAATTGAGATAGATAAATAATAGCTTCTTCATCAGACATTTTAGGAATTAACCTGGGGTTAAATGATTTATCTAATGTTTGCTTTGCTAAACTTTTTATTCCTCTAACTTTTTGTCTACTTAGTCCACAACTTTTAAGTTGAATAGAAGACAGTTTATAAATTGTTTTTGCATTAATTTTATTTTTACATTTTTTTTTAAATTTTAAAAAAACTGAGTTCGCTGCCGCAACACTAATTTGCTGCCCAATAATACTTTTGCATAACGAAAAAAATACATCTTTTCTAGAAGTAAGCACAGCCTCTGAAGGAGATTTATATTTATTGATTAATAAAAACATCACCTTATCTTTTTTAGATAAATATTTTTTTCCAGTATTCCAATATTTTGGTGCTTTACTCATGTCTGGTAGTGGATGGTATTTTTTGTTTATAATAAATTTCTCTTCTAAAAATTATAAGAGATGCAAGAACTACCAAGGATGCACCTATTAGTGTTTTTACAGTTGGTATCTCATTCCAGATTAAATAACCAAAAATTATAGCAAATATCAAAGCCAAATATTTTAAAGGTGCCACTAAAGATACTTCAGAAAGTTTATAAGATTGAGTTAAAAATAAATTTGCAGAACCACCAGTTACTCCAATTAAAGCTAAAAGAATGAAATCTTGAAAATTTGGCATTATCCAGCCCATGGGAATTGTAGCTAAGCCTGCAATTAAAATTGTAGTTGTAAAAAAAATTGAGATAAGCCAAATAGGTTCTGTCGTAGATAACTTTCTGATTGTAATGGTTACAAAAGCCATTCCAATACAAAATATTAATGGTAAAAAATAAAGGTAATTCATACCCTTAAAGCCAGGTTCAGCAATTATAATAACACCTACAAAACCAATCAAGACTGCCAACCACCTGAAAACTCCCACCTTCTCACTCAATAAAAAAATCGATAATACCGTAATAAATAATGGTGCCGCATATGACAAGCTAACAACAACAGCCAAGGGAAGCTCTCTTAATGCAATAACTATTGCTATTAAAGCCATTAAACCCATAAGACATCTAAATAAATGTTCTTTCGATCTTTCGGTTGTATAAAAAGTTTTGAGTTTATTTTTCGGTATTAAAAAATAAGTTGGTAATAGTCCAAAAAAGCCCCTAAAAAACAGCACTTCTCCTGTTGGATAGTCACTTGACCATTTAACCAATAAATCCATAACGGAAAATGTGCATACAGATAGAAACATATACAAAAAGCCTAGTTGATTTTTAGTTAACATAGCAATAATTTGTAGATCAAATTAAACTATAATCAATGGAAATAGCAGTTTTAGGATTGGGATGTTTTTGGGGGCCAGAAATTAAGTTTAGTAAACTCGAAGGAGTTATCAAAACTGAGGTTGGCTATTGTGGTGGTGACATGCAAAAAACTACTTACAAAGAAGTATGTACCGGTAACACAAACCATGCAGAAGTTGTTAAATTAGACTTTGATCCTAAAGTTATCTCTTATGAAAAAATTTTAGACTTCTTTTTTGAAATTCATAACCCAACAACTCTAAATTCACAAGGTCCAGATTTTGGAACACAATACAGAAGTGAAATATTTTATTTAAGTGACAAACAAAAAGAAATTGCCGAAAATGTGATAGAAAAAATAAATTCTAATTTATCTGGAAAAGTTGTAACAAAATTTTCTTTATTAAAAAATTACTGCCCTGCAGAAGAATACCATCAAAGATATTTAGAAAAAAGATAATATGTCATTGGTCGATACAAATTGGTTAGAAAAAAATTTAGATAAAGTAAAAATAATTGATTGCTCATGGCATATGCCTCAAATAAAGAGAAATGGTTTTGAAGAATATCAAAAGTTACATATAGAAAATGCAATCTTTTTTGATTTAGATAAAAATTCTAAAACAGATACCGATCTACCACACATGTTAACTGACAAAAAATCATGGGAAAAAATTGTATCAAGTATGGGTATTAAAAATGAGGACCAAATAATAATTTACGATAATTCTGATGTAATTAGTTCATGTAGATGCTGGTATAATTTTATTTACTTTGGACATGACCCAAGTTTAGTCCATGTTCTAGATGGTGGTTTAAAAAAATGGATTAATGAAAAAAAACCAACAGTTAATAAGTTAACAAAAATTATTAACTCTGATTATTTAGCAAATGAAAAAAAAGAATTAGTAAAAGATAAAAAACAAATTGATGAAAATATTAATGTAAATAAGTTTAAAGTTATCGATGCAAGAAGTAGGGAGAGATTTGAAGGTAAGGTTACTGAACCTAGAAAAGGTTTAAGAAGTGGCTCTATAAAAAATTCTTTTTGCCTACCTTTTTCTGAGCTTATTAATGAAGATCACACATTCATTTCTAAGGAAAAAATTCTTGATAAATTTAAATTAATTAAATTCGAACTTGATAAAAATGTAGTATTTACCTGTGGTTCTGGAGTTACTGCTTCAGTTTTGGCTCTTGCTTATTCTTTAATAGATATTAAATATATGCCAACAATTTACGATGGCTCATGGAGTGAGTACGGGAATAATTAAAACATGAAAAGATCAACAAAAATTAGTACAGCAATCATTACTTTTTTTTTAATAATCACAATAGTGATTGTTGGAAGAACAATGATAGGCAATCATTTTAAGAAAAAATTTAGCAAAAGGCCTCCTCCTGGAATAATTGTTAAAGAGGTAGTTTACAAAAGCTTTTCTGAAAATATTGAAAGCTTTGGAACGGCTGTTTCAAAAAAAACTGAATCCTTTAGAATTAAAAGAGATAATTTAATGTCTGAGTTAACTCTTAAAGAACTTGTTAAAAAAGGTGATCTGATTGTTAAACTTAAAGATAGAAACATTATAGCACCTTTCGATGGTGTTCTTGGATACAGAGGTATCACTGGTGATATTCTTGGTTCAGATAACTCAATTATTATAACTTTAGATGATAACTCGATTATATATTCTGATCTAAAAATTCCTGAAACTTTTGCAGCATTCATAAAAAAAGATTTGCCCATTAAGGCAAAATTCTCAGGCAGCAAAAATAAAACATACAGTGGAAAAGTATATGCTGTTTCAAGTAGGATTAGTGCTGAAACAAGAAGTTTACTTACAAGAGTTATGATTGAAAATGAAAATTCTGAATTAATTCCAGGCTCTCTTCTAGAGGTTGTTATTAATTATAACGAACGAAATTCTCTTGCAATACCCGATACTAGTATGATGGTAGAAGGAAGTAAAACTTACGTCTATAAAGTTTCAAAAGACAATATTGCAAATAAAACTGAAATAGAAATTGGAATAAGAGATGCAGGATTTATTGAGATAATCTCTGGTCTTAATGAGGGAGAGACCATTGTTGCCGAAGGACTAAAAAAAGTTAGACCAAGAGGTAAAATAAAGCCAATTAAAAAATAATGTTTATAACGGATTTAAGTATAAGAAGGCCAGTTGTTGCATGGGTAATGTCTCTTATATTAATCGTTTTTGGAATATTTGTTTTTTCACAATTACCTGTAAGAGAATTACCTGAAGGCTTACAACCTCCTGTGGTTCAAATTAAAGTAGACTATAAGTCTGCTTCAGCTCCTATAATTGATCAAGAGGTAACTCAAGTAATTGAAAAAGTGATTGGTGGAGTAGAAGGAGTAAAAAATATTAACTCAACATCAGAAAATGGAAGTAGTTCAATTAATGTTGAATTTAATACAGACATTAACCTGGATAATGCAGCCAACGATATAAGGGAAAGAGTTGCAAGAATAGTGGATAATTTACCCAGCGAAGCAGATGCTCCTCAAATACTTAAACAATCAGCAGGATTTTCAACCACTATGTGGCTAGCTGTATCTTCTGCAACTTGGAGTGATTTAGAGCTTGGAGATTATGTTGAGAGATATTTAGTAGATCAATTTTCAAGTATTAAAAATGTTGGAACAATATCAACTGGTGGCTTAAGAGATTTAAGTGTTAGAGTTTGGATAGATCCAATTAAACTAGCCGCATACAATTTAACTATTCAAGAAGTTGAGAGAGCAATAAGAAAAGAAAATGTAAGTCTGCCAGCAGGCACTCTTGAGGCTAACAATATTGATTTAACATTAAATTTAGATAAGTCATATGATGATATTGAAAAATTAAAAGCGTTACCTGTAAAAAAGAACCAAAATAGCTTTGTAAGACTTTCGGATATTGCAGATGTTGAGTTTGGTCCAGTTTCAGAAAAAAACCTTTTTAAAGCACAAAGTAAGAATGCTTTAAATTTAAAAACTGTAGGAATTGGTATTTATGCAAAAAGTGGTGCTTCAACAGTAGAACTTTCTAAAGAAATAAGTAAAAAAATAGATGAAGTTAAGAAAACATTACCAGATGATCTAAATATAGAAGTAGCTTTTAACAGAGCAACATATGTGGGTACTGCTATTGATGAAGTATACAAAACTTTAATCATCGCTTTTATACTTGTTGTTATTATTATTTACTTATTCTTAGGAAATATAAAAGCTGTAATTGTACCAGCAGTTGCGTTACCTGTAAGTTTGATAGCATCTTTTTTAGGTCTTTACTTATTTGGTTTATCAATAAATATTTTTGTTTTATTAAGTTTTATTCTCGCAATTGGAATAATTACTGATGATTCAGTCATAATGACAGATGCAATTTATAGAAGAATTGAAAATGGAGAAAGCCCTTTAGTTGCAGCTTATAAAGGGTCAAAACAAATTAGTTTTGCAATCGTTGCTACAACATTAATTTTAGTTGCTGTATTTATTCCCTTAATTTTTATAGATGGAATTGCAGGAACGTTATTTAGAGAAACTGCAATTGCCTTATCTTTTTCAGTTGTGGTGTCCTCTTTTGTTGCGCTTACATTGTCACCCATGTTAGCAAGTAAGTTTTTAAAGAAAGAACCTAAGCAAAATCTTATAGTTACTAAATTTGACAAGTTTTTTAAATCATTATCAAAATTTTATGAAGAAACATTGGGCTATTGGCTAAATAAGAAAAAAATTATTATTTCATTTATTGTCTTCACTATTATTGTCTCTAGTGTTTTATTTCATTTTACAAAAAAAGAATTGTTACCTATGGAAGATCGAGGTGTATATCTTGTTCTTGGATTTACAGATGAGGGGAGTTCTTTTGAATATACTGAAAAAAGAGCAGAAGATGTTGAAAAAAGATTAATTCCACTTCTGCAAGCTGAGAATAGTCCATATAAAAGATTTATAATGAGAGTGCCAGGTTTTGGCAGCAACAAAAATTCTTTTAACAGCTTTATAATAATTGCATTATTGGATGAATGGGCAGATAGAAAAAAAAGTTCACAAATAATAATGAGAGAGGCGATTGGAAAAATTGTAACTGTACCAGAAACTGTGGCTTTTCCAATATCACCTCAATCTATTAGAGTTTCTAGCTACAATAAACCTGTTCAAATGGTTATATTGGGCAGTACTTACGAAGAGTTAGAGGAAATACAATCTAAAGTTATTAGCAAATTAAGACAAAATAAAAATTTATCAAGAATAGAGTCTGATTATTCTAGAGACAAACCTGAAATCAAACTAGTAATAAACAAAAATAAAGCTAAAGACTTAAACATATCTACTGACTCAATCGGAAAAACTTTGGAAACTCTTTATGGTGGAAAAACTGTAACAAAATTTAATAGACTTGGTAGAGAATACCCAATTATACTCCAGCAATACTTGACTGATAGAAGATCTCAAGAAGGGCTTTCTAAAATATTTGTTAGATCAGAAAGCACTGGTAAACTTATTTCTTTAGCGAATTTAGTTGAATTCAGTGAGCAAGGATCTGCAAAAAAATTAGCCAGATATAACAGGCAGAGAGCTGTAACAATATCTGCAAATATTTCAGAATCCTACACTCTTACTGAAGCAATTGCATATTTAGAAGAAACAATGGAAGAAATTGCCTCCTCTAATCAAATTGCATGGAAGGGTAAATCAGAGGAAATAAAAGAAACTAGCAATGAACTTTTTATTATTTTTGGATTGGCATTTCTAACAGCTTATTTGGTAATGGCTGCAACTTTTAATTCATTTATCCACCCATTTATTATTATGTTAACTGTCCCACTTGCTTTGTTTGGAGGGTTGGTCTTTATTCTATTCTTAAATAGTTCTATTAATATCTTCTCACAAATAGCACTCGTTATTCTAATTGGAATATCCACTAAAAATAGTATTCTAATTGTTGATTATGCCAATCAATTAAGGACAGCTGGAAAAAATATTGAAACGTCAGTTAAAGAAGCTTGTCAGTTAAGATTTAGACCAATAATGATGACATCAATAAGCACAATGATAGCAATGATGCCTCTAGTTATAGGTAATATTGGACCTGGTGCAGGTGAGGCCTCAAGATTAGCTGTAGGTGCCACTATCCTAGGTGGAATGATTATATCAACATTCTTTACACTCTACGTTACTCCAACAATGTATTTAGTATTAGCAAAAAATACAAAAAGAATGGATGCTGTTGATATTGAGTTAAAAAAACAACTACGTTAAAAAATAATATATTTATTTTTATTTAATCTTTTCTGACATTTTTGCAGTTGAGACTTATATTTGTTAGATTGCTTTTCTACTTTTTTAGCTAAGCCTATAACTTTTTGATTATACTTATAATTTTTATAACCACCCCACCCCTCATGATATGCAAGATATTGTCTAAAAGCATCTTTCTTGGAAATTTTTAAAAGGGACTCAGTTTTATCTGTGTACCAACCAATAAAATCTACACTATCTTTAAATCTTGCTCTTGTTGCAAGTTTGTTGCCTGTTTCATTTTTATATTGTTCCCATGTTCCTTTAACCGCTTGAGAATATCCAAAAGAGCTTGAGGGTCGCTTAAAGGGTATGATTTTAAATAATTTTTTTCTCTGTGGTTTTGCCAGCCAATCAAAATCGGATTCCATTTTAATAATAGCTAATTGAACATAAATTGGGGTGCCCCATTTTTTTTCAACACTTTTTGCATGTTTATACCAAAGATATCTTTCATTGAAAATGGAGCAACTACTTGATGTATTTTTGGGTATAGAAGAGCACGCCGAAATTAAAATAATTAATAAAATATAAAAAGTATTTTTCAGTTTAAACATACTTGTCTTTGACTTTATAAATAATTATTACAAATATAACACCTAGAATATTTCCAAATAAATCACTTATTTCAAATTCTCTATTTGGAATAATAAAATGAAATAATTCTAGAATAATTGATAACAAAAAAAGATATGAAATAAGAAATTTCATTTTTTTTGTATTCTTGTATGCTAATATTCCTAGAGTAGATAGAATGGTAAAAGCATAGAAATGATTAGAAGAAATTATAAAATCTCTAGTAATTTGAGGCTGTATATTACAGTCATTGTATAAAAAGCATCCAAATATACTTCCTGGGTATAGATAAAATATTATTAATATAAAGTTAGCAAGATAAAACCCTAAGGTTAAAAATTTTAGTGTCATTTTCATAATAATTTTATTTATTTTATTAGTTTTATCAGTTATCAAAATATATCAAATGCCTCATTTAATATTAGTTAGACATGGTCAAAGTGAATGGAACCTAGAAAAAAGATTTACAGGCTGGGTTGATGTAGATCTTACTGGCCAAGGAAAATTGGAAGCATGTAAATCTGGTGAATATATTAAAGAACTAAATATAAATATAGATTATTTCTATTCATCATTTCAATTGAGAGCCATTAATACTCTTAAATTTATTCAAGACACATTGAGAGATAATAAAAAACCGATAAGAGCATGGCAATTCAACGAAAGACATTATGGCGCTTTAACTGGTCTAAATAAAAATGAAATGAAGGAAAAACTTGGGGAGGATAAAATTCATGAATTTAGAAGGTCTTGGGATATTAAACCTGATCCTCTAAGTAGAAATAATCCATATCACCCTATAAATATTAATACCTATAAAAATGTTCCTAACGAGAAAATTCCAGATACAGAATCGCTTAAAGATACTTATAAAAGAGTAATGGAATATTATAATTCTGATATTCATAATAAATTATTAGATAATAAAAATATTTTAATTTCAGCTCATGGTAATTCTATTAGAGCTTTGTGTAAGTTTTTATTTAAACTAGATAATAAAAAAATATCGTTACTTGAAATACCAACGGGAAATCCACTTTTAATTAATCTGGATTCAAAACAAGAAATTATTGAATGTAAATATTTAGATAAAGATAGAGCTAAAGATTTAATTGTTTTTTAAGAGTTCTTTGTAAACTTCAAGGTTAGTCAAATGATAAAAGCTTTCTAAGCTTTCATAACCGTATAGCTCATTTTTGTTAATTAATTCATTCCATATTCTTGATATTGAAAAATTATTAACCAATAAAGATTCAAATAAACTTTTATTAATTATTTGGCACCCAGTATAAATCAAATCATTTTGAAGATCTTTTTTAATTGTATTTTTTAGAAGATTGAAATCACCTTTTAATTTTTTATCAAAACTAAGGTTTTTATTAACGAGTAAAAGTATATTTTTAATTTGATTAGTAAAATAAAAATCTTCCATACCTTTAATTTTTTCTACATAGCCTTGATTCCAAACAGTATCTGGATTTAATATTAGAAAATCAGAATCATTTGAGGAATTCATCATATTTAAAATTCCTCCTCCGGTATTTAAAATTTCTTTTCCATCATTGATTATTTTAATATCCAAATCAAATTTTCTTATCTCAACAAATCTTTCAATTTTTTCTTTTAAATAAAATGTATTTATTATTATTTTTTTTATTCCTAAAGATTTAGTTAAATTGATACAGTTCTCAAGTAATGTAATTTTATTAACTTTCAATAGTGGCTTTGGCTCTACTAGTGTTAAGGGGTTTAACCTCTTTCCATAACCAGCACACAAAATTAATGCAGTGTTAATTTTCATTTATGGTTCCTTATTTTCTTTGGAAAATTAATATCCAGTACTCTTTTAAGGCCATTAAATATTTGATTATTTTGCATTCTAAGCTCTATTAATTTCCAAGCGTGAGGTATTAGTTTTAAATACATTTTCTTTTTATCTCTCTCTGCCAACCTTGCAAAAATTCCTATTATTTTCATATTTCTAATCACTGATAATATTTCGAAATCATTTAATAAAATAACTTTATTAACTTTGTCATCATCTAATTTTAAATAATAATTATAAATATTATCTTTTAATTTTTTATTAGATTTAAACCTAACAT
>CAJQTK010000042.1 GCA_905620495.1 uncultured Candidatus Pelagibacter sp.
ATATTTAAATCTTTTATCTTTAAAGGATTTAAATATTTTTTTGCTATTATCAGTGGAGCAATTATCCCAAAAAATTAATTCCCAATTTTTATGTTTTTGTTTAATCACACTTTTTAATGAATCGGCTAAATATTTTTCTCCATTGTAACAATTCATAATAATGCTAATAAAATTATTCATAACTTGTTCAATATTTAATCATTTATGGTGGGCCGTGTTGGTTACGCTCCAACTACCCCTGCAATGTCAATGCAGTACTCTACTATTGAGCTAACGGCCCAGAAATTAACTTTCCAAGAAACTCTTTAATTGCTTAGATCTACTTGGATGTTTTAATTTTCTTAAAGCTTTAGCTTCTATCTGTCTAATACGCTCTCTTGTTACAGAAAACTGAAGTCCTACTTCTTCTAAAGTATGATCAGTATTCATTCCAACACCAAACCTCATCCTTAATACTCTTTCTTCTCTTGGTGTTAAAGTTGATAAAATTTTAGTGGTTGCTTCACTTAAGTTAGATTTAATCGCTTGTTCTAAGGGTGCTAAAGCTTTTGTATCCTCAATAAAATCTCCTAAACTGCTGTCCTCTTCATCTCCAACTGGTTTTTCTAGAGAAACAGGTTCTTTTGAAATTTTTAAGACTTTTCTAACCTTGTCTAAAGGCATTCTTAATTTTTGAGCCAATTCTTCTGGAGTGGCTTCTCTACCAAATTCACTTAAAATCAATCTTTGAGTTCTTACAATTTTATTAATTGTCTCAATCATGTGAACAGGAATTCTTATTGTTCGTGCTTGGTCTGCAATAGATCGAGTGATAGCCTGTCTTATCCACCACGTAGCATATGTTGAAAATTTATATCCTCGTCTATATTCGAATTTATCTACAGCCTTCATAAGACCAATATTTCCTTCTTGAATAAGATCTAAAAATTGAAGCCCTCTATTTGTATATTTTTTAGCAATTGAAATTACTAATCTTAAGTTAGCTTCAACCATTTCTTTTTTTGCTATTCTAGATTCTTTTTCACCTTTTTGAACTCTGCCAACTAATTTTTTATAATCTGTAACAGACATACCAAGTTTATGGCTTATCTCTATTAGTCTCTCTCTTATATTTTTAAACTCATCCTTATTTTTTGAAAAAAACTGTTTCCACATAGGGTTCGTATCAAGAAACTTTTTAAAATTTGGATTTATCTCGTTTCCAATATAAAATTTGATAAATTCATTTCTTGGAATTTTTTGATTCATTGCTAATCTTAAAAGATTCCCCTCTAGTGAAACTATCTTTTTATTTTCAACATAATGTTTTTGAACTAGTTCTTCTGTTACAGATGGGGATAGTTGAAGTGATTTAATGTTTTCTAAAATATCATCAACAATTTTTTGATGTCCTTTTTCCTTAGCTGCTGAAAAGCTTACTGAATTTAGAATATAATCTAATTTTTCTTTTTGATATTTAGTTAATTTTCCATACTGTTTAGTTAAAGTATTAACAGTTTTTAAAACCTTAGGTTTAATTTCAGTTTCCATTGCAGCAAGTGTAGGATTAAATTCATCATCATCACCTGTACTCTCTTCATTTTTATCTGTCTCTCCAGAATTTCGTTGTTTGGCACTTGGACCTGTGCTTTCGTCTTCCATATAGTTGGTGTCGATGTCTATAATTTCTCTAACTAAAATTTCATCTTTTTGAAGTTTTTCATCCCATTCAACAAACTGTTGTGCTGTGATAGGACTTTGCGCTAAAGCAATAAGCATCACATCTTTTCCCGCTTCTATTCTTTTCGCAATTGCTATTTCACCCTCACGAGATAAAAGCTCAACACCACCCATCTCTCTTAAATACATTCTTATAGGGTCATCACTCTTTTCAATAGTTTTGCCCTCTTCTTTTGATGAGTTTTCTTTTTTTCTTAAAACTTTAAAATCTGATTTTTTTTCTACTAGTGCAACACTCTCATCTAGAATGTGCATAAATGCTTGCTCTAGGTTTTCGTCTGAAAGATTTCTTTTACCTAAAGATTTATTCAACTCATCAAAGGTTATAAATCCTCTATGGGTTCCTCGACCCATCAGTCTAGCAAATGATTTTGTAATTATTCTTTCCACAATAGTATATTTGAGAAGACCTATATAAGCGCAATTTTAGAAAAATCCACGTATTTTTTGTGAGTTTTAATTGATATTTTTTTTTTTTTTTAGCTCTCTTATTTCATTAAAAGTGTTTTCGCTTAAATCCTTAGAAAACCTCGATTCAAGCTCCTCAATTCTGAACTCTAAATCGTAGTTTTTAAGGTCTCTAGAAACTTCCTCTAATAATTCAAACATTTTATCTTGATCATTTTGATGGCTATTCAAAATGTGCTTGATGGAAGCAAATTTAAAAATTTTTTCTGTTAATTGTGGATCAATTGGGATCTCTTGAAGAGTCAGTTTTTCTCCACTTTTTAATTTTGTTATAAGTGTTTCAAGAATTAATTTATTTTCATCACTAAATAATTCTATATTTTCAATCAAGTGAATATTTTCTTGAAATATGTTTAAATTATTCATTATTAAATAAAGCAATGAAAACTCTTTAAGTTCTACTCCACTTAGCGACTTACTTTCATTAAAGTATTTTTGAGTAGATTGTAATGATTTAATTTTCTTAGTATAAAACTGTCTTTTTCCTACATTGCTGTGTGGTGTTAATGATGAAATTTTTTCTAAAAAAAACTCAAGCACATACTTTTTAATAAAATCATCTTTTATGGTACCGGCAATAAATCTCAATTTCTTTTCGAATATAGCCATCGATGAGGGGTTATTATTTGTTTGTTGCTTATAATGATTAAATATAAATTGATGAATTGAAATTTTTGCCTGATTTGTAAAATCAATAAAGTTTGCCTTGCCATTTTTGTTTGCATAACTATCTGGATCTTCTCCATCTGGTAGAAAAAGAAACGAAATTTGTTTTTCAGGTTGTAACTCTTTAATTGAATTTTCGGCTGCTCTAAGTGCTGCCTTATAGCCACTTTCATCACCATCAAAACAAATAATTATATCGTCAAAAAATTGATTAAGAATTAAAATTTGCCTATCAGTTAGAGAGGTTCCTAAATTTGCAACAACGTTTTCAATTCCATTCTTACTTAAGCCAACAACATCCATATAGCCCTCGACAAGATATACGTGATCTATTTTATTAGATAATTTTCTAGCTAAATCTAAATTATATAAGTTTGAACCTTTTTTAAAAAAAGGTGTTTCAGGTGAATTAATGTATTTTGCTAAATAAGTAT
>CAJQTK010000043.1 GCA_905620495.1 uncultured Candidatus Pelagibacter sp.
TGATGGTATGTCAATCATAGTGTAAATAAAAACTAAATAACTATTTAACTTATCTCTTTATTATTGAGTTTTTATTTAAATTGATGAGTCTTTAAGTGATTTATTTTTGATAATTACGCCACATATCCTTATAAGCAGTCTCAACATTGTCAGCAAATGAACGAGCATCACATAAAGGTAACTCTTGCATTTGTCTTCTTAGGGTCATTCTTATCTCTTTAAGTTTTTTTGTGTTAGCCGACATCTTAACTGCAAGATTTATGTAGCTGTCAATATCTCTTGCAATAAAATCTTTAAGGCCCACATTAGTTAGAATACTTGCTCCAACCCGACCTACATGACGATCCCCTAATAATGTGATTACTGGAACTCCCATCCATAAAGCTTCGCATGTTGTGGTTACTCCATTATAGGGAAATGGATCTAAACCAATATCTATTGAATTATATAATTCTAAATGGTCACCTGTACTAGGGAGATGTTCATAGAGCTGAATCCTATCTTTGTCTATACCTTTATTTTTAAAAAGCTCATAGTAATAATCTTTATTATGTTTTAGTTTTCTACATTTTAGAATTAAGTGTGACTTTGGTATTAAATTTAAAATTTTAGACCAAACATCAATTACCTCGGATGTTATTTTTGATAAATTATTAAAACTACCAAAAGTAATATAATCATAATGTGTTTGGGGAAGATTTGATTTGGAAAGAACTTTTTCATTTCCTTGAAAACATAGGAACCCATTTGGCAGCCTTAATAATTTTTCACTGTGAAGATCATCTGCCTCACCTATTGGATCTGCGATTATATCGGTAAAACGATAATCAATTGAAGAAAGTCCAGTTGTATTTGGATATCCCAACCAGGTCACTTGAATGGGGGCAGGTTTTTGAGCAAATACCAATAAATTATTTTTTCCTGTGTGCCCTGATAAATCAACTAAAATATCAATTTTATCTTTTCTAATAATTTTGAAAATTTCAGAGTCAGTAATACCAAAAATAGATCGCCAATGATCACAGGTTGTCATTATGCTATTTGTGATTTTGTCAATAAAATTATTATTATAATAGCAGAATGTTTCTACTACATGACTATTATGATTTTGTAGAAGGGGCTTAAAAAAGTAAGCTACCGAATGCACTCTGAAATCTCCCGACACATAACCAATGCGTAATCGTTCATTAGATTTTTTTTTTATTTTTACACTTAAAGGTGACTTAGCTTTAAATCCACCAAACTGTTTTTCAAATTTAAGGTGTTGCTTGTAAACATATAAGGGAGAATATGATGATGAATAGTTTAAGCAAAAATTTTTATTACTATAAGCTTTAAAATAATCAACTTTTGATTTAATTGCTTTATCATAGTTTTCAATAGCCTCTTCTAATTTTCCAAGTTCATGCAATATTTTACCCAAATTACTATAAGCTTCAGTATAGTCATGTTTTAATGATATCGCTTTTCTAAAGCTTGCTTCAGCCTCAATAAATTTCCCTTGCTCATCTAAAGTAATACCTAAGTTGTTATATGCTTGGACGTGGTCAGGTTTCAATGCTATTGCTTTTCTAAAGCTTGCTTCAGCCTCAATAAATTTACCTTGTTCATTTAAAGTATTACCCAAGTTATTGTAGGCTTCGACGTAATCAGGTTTTATTGCAAGAGCTTTCTTGTAGCTTTCTTCAGCTTCATTAAATTTATGCTGAACATTTAGCATGATACCCATGTTATAGTAGACCTCAAAATATTCAGGTTTCAATGCTATTGCTTTTCTAAAGCTTGCTTCAGCCTCAATAAATTTACCTTGTTCATTTAAAGTATTACCCAAGTTGTTGTAGACTTCAGCTAAGTCAGGCTTTAATGCTATCATTTTCCTATAGCTAGCTTCAGCTTCAATAAATTTGCCCTGTTCATGCTGCAGTACGCCCAAGTAATTGTAGACTTCGATACTATCAGGTTTTAGTACTAATATTTTTTTATAATTTTCTTCAGCCTCATTTAATCTTCCAAGTTTTTGAAGTATAAAACTCAAGTTTTTGTAAGACTCGATATCGTTTGGGTTCAATTGAACTAATTTTTGGACGGTGTATAATGCTTCAGATATTTTGTTGGCTCGATTGAATATGGCTGTAAGTACTTTCCAGGCAAATTGATGTTTTGGAAATTTTTTAGTTATTAATAATGCTAGTTTTTCAGCTTCAACATATCGACCATCTTGATAATATTTTAATAGAGTGTCTAACTGTTTATGAGATGGCTCTGTATTCACTTAATTTAAATTTAATCTCTAAAGTTTACAAATTCTATTGGGAGACCAATATCAATAGCGCTTATTGCTGACATTGCTTCTTGAAGGTCATCTCTTTTTTTTCCTTCAGCTCGTAACTCTTCTCCTTGAATTTTAATCTGAATTTTAAGTTTTAGTTTTTTTATTTCAGTAATAATTTTTTTTGCATTTTCTTGACTAATACCTTCTTCAAGTTCACTAACTTGTCTAATCGATGAACCTGCGGCATTTTCTGAATTTTTAATTGCTATCACTCTTGGATCAACTTTTCGTCTTATAAGATGAACTTGTAATAATTCATTTACTTGTTTTAATTTTAATGCATCAGGTGCTAATGTGGTGATAATCTTATCTTTTCTTTCAATTGAAATATCAAGTCCTTTAAAGTCAAATCGATTACCAATTTCTCTTAGGCAGTTGGCAAGAGCGTTATCAAATTCTGGGTAACTAATTTTACTGATTACATCAAATGAAGGCATAATTCTTCTATTATATTATATATTAGTGCATTTTTTAGTTAGGACAATCTCCATTAATCCTACTAAAATATTAGCAAAAACTACTGTAATTGACCATTAAATTTATTTTAGTTACAAATTTTGATTATTCATTCTTTTTTATAAAAAAAATTTAATTTTAATATTTATAAATTTTTCAATATTAATGAAATATTTACTAAAAAAAGTTTTTATATACTAAAGGATTATTTTTAGATATTTATAATAGATGATTAATAAGTTTTTAATTGATGATGAAAAAATTACCATTGGTGTTGCAGCCCATGGAAATGTTGAGGCTTCCAAAATTTGTATAGATAAAATTTTTGAGTCAATAAAAGGTGATTTTGAGTTAATTTTAGTTGATGATTTTTCTCCAGATAATAATAAAACTAAAGAATTTTTTTTATCTATTAAGAAACGTCACACTAATACAAAGGTATTTTCATTTAATGAAAATAAAGAATATAGTGAGAGTGTAAATTGTATTTTATCCCATGCTACTGGGGAAAAAACTTTATTTATTTCAAATGATGTTTTTATTACTCCATATTTTTTAAGAACAATAATTGATATATCAAAAAAAAAACCAAATTTTGGAACTATAAGAGGGGTATCAAATTATGTAGATAATAAATCTGAACTTCATAATGTAGATGTTAATGGTGAGGTAGAAAACCTGAACCAAATTTATGAATTTTCTAAAAAAATAAACGAATACAAAAAATTATCTTTTTTTGAAGAAAAATATCTTACTGGGGATATTTTTATGGTAAATAATAAAGTTTTAAAGGATATAGGTTATTTTGATACTTTTTTTTATGGCTATTTTTCAGATCATGATTTTGGAATTAGATTAAGAAAAGCAAATTATAAATTATTAGTAGCTGAAGGAGCTTTTGCTTATCATCAAAAACATTCTAATTTTGATTATTTGGATGAAATTAGTAGAAAAATTAAATTAAATTCAAGGTGGGCTAGAGTATATGAGAATTGGGCTCGATTTAAAATTAAATATTCACTTCCAATTAACTTAATGTATCAAGGCATTAATTATATACCTTGGGACAAACTTTCAAAAACATCTGAAGAAAAAAAATTTATAAAAAAAATAGATTATTCTAATTTTCAATTATAAAAGATAAAAAATTTATTAATAGGTTAATACGAATTAAATAAAGTGACTAAATCCTAAAAATTAATCAATAGATAGAGTAAGGTAGAATACATCCTAGTTAATTAAACGCTGACTAGGTGCAGCACTATTATTAATAGTTTACTTATATTTTTTATGTTTATATTTAATCACTGATTTATCTTAAGCAATTCTAATGATATATAAAATGTAGATTTAAATGCAAAATTTAATTAAAAAATTAGAAGAACAGATCAGTTTTCTTCAAAATGAAATATCTCAAATGAGCGATGAGCTGTATTCTCAGCAAAAAGAAGTATCAGTTTTAAAAAAACAAATTTCAAATATTGAAAAAAGAATTAATGAACTAGAGAGTAGTGATGAAGCAGGTATGGTTATAATTGATAAAAAACCTCCACATTATTAAACATTATTAAACATTATTATTAATCTATGACAGAAAAATTTGACGTTATTGTAGTAGGTGCTGGTGCAGCAGGCATGATGAGCGCTATAGAAGTTGGTAAACGTGGAAGAAAAGTACTTATAGTTGACCATGCAAAAAAGATAGGAGAAAAAATTAGAATATCAGGTGGTGGAAGATGTAATTTTACAAACATGCATACGCACCCTAGTAAGTTTATTTCAAATAATCCAAAATTTGTAATATCAGCCTTAAAACAATATACCCAAAATAACTTCATAGATTTAATAAAGAAACATAATATCAAATTTCATGAAAAAAAATTAGGACAACTCTTTTGTGATGAAAGTGCTCAACAAATTATAGATATGTTACTTTTAGAGTGTGAGATGGCAAATGTAGTTTTAAAAAAAGATATAATAATTGACGATATTGATAAACATGAGGATAAATATTTTATAGTTGTTGGTGATGATAAATATTTCTGTGAATCTTTAATTATTGCAACAGGTGGTCTATCTATTCCAAAAATTGGAGCAAGTAAATTTGGTTATGATATTGCTCAAAAATTTAATTTAAAAATTATTGAAACATTACCTGCGTTAGTTCCTTTAACTTTTAGTGAAAAAATACTTGCTATATGTAAAGAGCTTACAGGGCTGTCTGTTGAGGCAGTTGTATCATTTAAAAAGATCTTCTTCGAGGAGGGCATGTTGTTTACTCACAGAGGTTTAAGTGGACCCTCTATATTACAAATCTCTTCTTATTGGAAATTGGGAGGTGATATCAAAGTTAACTTATCACCGAATCTAGCTATCGATAAATTTCTAAATGATAGAAAAATCTCTAATCCTAAACAAGATATAAGTATTATAGTTTCAGAAATCCTTCCTAAACGATTAGCTCATATAATCTGTAATGAAAATAACGTTAATGGAAATATATGTGAATTATCCAACAAAGTATTAGCCAATTTGAGTAATTCTATAAATGCTTGGGCTATAAATCCAACTGGGTCTGAAGGTTATAGAACGGCGGAAGTCACTTTAGGAGGCATCGATACTGAAGAAATTTCATCTAAAACAATGATGTCAAAGAAGCACCCAGGTCTATTCTTTATTGGTGAAGTCGTGGATGTTACAGGCCATTTAGGTGGTTATAATTTTCAATGGGCATGGTCTTCTGGTTATGTGGCAGGTCGATATGCTTAAAGATTAGTTGTTCCTTGAGTATCTTCAGTTTTCACTGGCTCTTCAATAGGTTCTGTCGTTGGGTTTAATTCAATTCCTGCAGGAGTGATGGTTGAAGGCATAGCAACGAATTGAGAGTCTGGGTTTTCAACTGTTTCTCTAACTTTCATTCTATAAATACCAAAAATTCCTATTAAAGCATGAAAGAAAAGTAAAAATATAAAAAATCCATTAGCACCAACTACATTCATAAAAATTGAACAAAGAAATGGACCACTCATTGCACCTAAACCAAATGTAAATTGTATACCAGCACCAGCCGCCACAAATTTTTCTTTTGGTATGTAGTCATTAGTGTGAGCACAAATTAAAGAGAACATTGGTAAACTACAAATAGAAAAACAAATTAAAAAGATAAAAAACCATATTTTACTGGTGGCTAGGGCCCCTGGTAAATACATTTGACCTGATGATATAATAGCAAAAAGAGCAAAAATAGATGCACCGAAAGTTGAGATTATTATTACTTTCCTTCTATCATATTTATCAGAAAGTTTTCCAATAGGGTATTGTGAAATAGCACCAGAAATCGCTAAAAGAAATGTTACAAGTGATATCTGAAATATAGTAAAATTCATTGATGCCGCATAAACTGCTAACAATGTAAATAATGCAGATTGAATTGTTCCATAAAAAAGAGCACTTACCATTCCAAAAGGTGAAGTTTCATAAAGTTCTTTTAAAGGCATACCTTTAATTTTTTTAAATGTAGGTGGTTTTTTTTTAGTTAATAGAATTGGTATAAGAGCTACAGACGTAATAATTGAAACTAATATGAAAGGTTCATAATTCTCAGGTCTACTAAAGTTTAATAAAAACATTCCTATACCCATTGAACCATATAAAATAACCATATAAATAGACAAAACACTTCCCCTATTTTTGTTGGTTGACCTATCGTTTAACCAACTTTCAGCGACAGTGTAAATACAGACCATACTTATTCCTGTTAAAACTCTTAGAACAAACCAAATATAAGGATTAATAAAAACTGAGTGAACTAAGATAACTAAAGATGCTAAAGATGCAAAAGCCGCAAAAACTCTAATATGACCAACACGAGATATAAGATTAGGAATTGTTGATGCACCAATGAAGTATCCAACAAAATACCCCGACATCATAAAGCCAGTTGCTGCTAGACTAAATTCTTCTTGTACAGCTCTAACTCCTAAGAGTGATCCTTGAAAACCAAAGGCCATCATAAGAAAACCCATACCTAAAAACAATGCCCAAGAATTCTTTAAAACTTTATTCATAAAATTAACCGTACTTATTTGTGATCTAGATGTAAATCAAGTCTTTATTGTGCTCTAGTTATGAATTCTTTAATTTGATAAAAGAGTGGATTGCAATGGCAGTGATAATCACAGCCCCACCTTGGATGGTTTCGAGACTGGGTTGTTCTTTAATAATTAGCCATACCCAGATAGGTCCAATAATCGTCTCTAATAAGAAAAATAAGTTCACTTCAGCAGCAGGGATGAACCTAGGAGCTATAGTTACCAACACAAAAGGGATAGCAACACACATAATGCACATTAGTGGAACTATAATTAGATCACGATCCATTAATGCAAAACTTTCTATAAATAGTAAGGCAAATAGAGCGACAATCAATTTACCAACAACAGCGGCAGGAATTAGATTTTTATCTTTTGCAGATCTAATAGTAACAGCACCAACAGCCAAACCCAAGGCAGTCATTAAGCCTAGTATGTCACCAAAAAAGTTACCAAGCTGTATTGAATCGTAGAATATATATATAGCGGCTGTAAAAGTTATAAATATTGTAACCCATGTTTTTTTATCAGATAATTCTTTTAGAAATATTCCCCCAAGAACTGCAGACAGCATAGGAGCCATAGCAATCATAACCAATGTATTTGCAACATTTGTATTTTGTATCGATACTACAAATGTAATGTTTGTAACTGAAAAAGTTCCTATATAAAGTAGCCCGTGATAGCCACTTGAGAATAACATCTTAAAAAAATTTAATTTATAAATTATTAACATCCCAAGAAAGACAGTAATAAAAGGAATAAGTCCTCGATAGAATACTAAACCCCAAGTATCAACGTTAGAAAGTCTAATGAATAAAGAGTCAGGTGTAATAAACATTACCGCGACAAAAGCTAATAATGAACCTTTTTGTTGTTCGGTAAAATTGTTCAAGCTCCTAAACCTTTCCAAAAGTTTTTAGCTAGATTTATATTTGTTAAATCGTAAAAAGTTTTAAGCCCAGTAGGCGAAGTCACATTAATGTCGCCATTTAGTTTTTGATCTATAAAATCAATACCAGAAAAATAAATGTTATTTTTTTTAAGGTCTTTAGCAATTAAATTTGAAATTTTTGTTTCTATTCTTGTTAATTTAGTAGCAATAGGAATAGCTCCTTTGCTCATGTTGCTCAAGAAAGATCCTTTTTTAGGAACTCTTGAAATTGCCCCACAAATTTTTCCATTAATCAAAAAAACTCTTTTATCTCCAAATTTAATTTTAGGTAAAAACTTTTGACACATGATATGCCCATGTTTTTTAATAAAATTTAAAATCAATTTTTTATTAATTTTTTTCTCTATAAGGTGAATATCATTTCCACTGAAGCTATGAATAGGTTTGATGATAATTTTTTTATTTTTTATAAAAAATTTATTAACCTCATTGATGTCTTTTGTAAAAATTGTATTTGGCATGAATTTTTGAAATGAAGCAGAGTATAATTTTTCTGATACATTTCTTATTGATGTTGGGTTATTAATAATCTTCACTTTATCTTTGATTTTATCTAATATGTACGTAGTTGAAATATACTCTAAGTTAAAAGGGGGGTCTTGACGTATCAGTAGATACTTGCATTTAGATAAATCCAATGTTTGCTTGCTTACAATTTTAAAAAATTTTTTATTGGTATGGGTAAATTTTATATAATAGCCCTTGGCTACTACTTTATCACTTATTATCGAAAGGTCTTTCGGCTCATAATAGAATATTTTACAATTTCTATTTTGAGCTTCTACAGCAAGAAATACACTGGTATCGCTTTTTGGGTTAAGTTCTGAGGGGTGATTTCCTTGAATAGCAACTATCTTATTTGTCATATAGTTCAGTTAAATTTTCATCTTTGGAAAATTTATTAATCATATGATCTGCATTTGTTGTTTTATTATGAATTAATTTTTCTAAGTGGTTTAAAAACTTTGTCTCGTTTTCACCGGATTTATTTAAAATGTCTCTGCTCTCTAAACCTTTTTTAGACAAATTAAGCAATAAAGATGACCAATATAATAAATCTTTACCCATCAACTCTGTATTAAAACCTTTTTTAGGAGCCTCCAAATACGCATTAATAATTTTATTTTTATCCCATTTAGAAATTAACTCAAAAGTCTCATCTAAATTTCCATATAAAATTCCAGTATTGAATGCTGGTCCAGCACACAAACAATCCCAACCACACGCATCCATGGATCTTAATTCTATATATTTTTTTAATCTATTTTCTGTAAAGATAGTACTTAGATGAGTGGCTAGATCATCTTCTGTTGGCAGCTTATTATTTATTTCTTTAATTTTTCCATTCATATAATCTGAAAATGTATAATTTGCTCCAGATAAATATTCTTTATCATTTTGAATGAATAGAAGAGGAAAGTTTATTGCAAAATCTGCATATTTTTCAAAATTCATATTATCAAAAAAAACTTCAGGAAGACCCCCTCTAGATGTTTCTTGCCAAACTTTTGATCTATAAGACATATAACCACTATTTTTTTTTTCAACTATTGAGGAGTTTGCAAATAATGCAATTGATATTGGAACAAGTGAATTAATTATTTTGAATTTTTTTATAAAATCTTCTTCTGAGTTGTAATCAAGGTTTAATTGAGTACCACAAGTTCTATACATCATATCTAGACTTAGTGAACCACCGTTAGGCATATCTCTAGTCATCACCTCATATCTTTGTTTAGGGTTATTAGGCACTTCACTTAGGGTTGAAATTGGATCAAAACCAGCACTAACAATTTTTAAACCAAGTTTTTTAGTCACTTGTTTTAGTTCAAATAGATAATCATGAGATTCAGCACAGGCTTCATGAATATTATTTAATTTATCTCCTGATAGTTCTATTTGGTTACCAGGTTCAAGTGTAATGCTTTTACCTTCTTTTTGTAGACCAATAATATTTTGTTTTTCCATTATTGGCTTCCAACCAAACTCACTTAATGCATTAAACATTTTTAGGATAGTTTTGTAGTCAGCTCTTTTATTTTTATTTTGATCAAATAAAAACTTTTCATGCTCAATACCAATTTTAAAATCTTTGGTATCTCTAATTCCTGAATTAAAATAATTAACTATGTGCTCTTTATTGGTAATCATTAATTTATATATAGTGATATAAAGGTTAATTTAAAGTCATTTAAGTAAACTTTATTGTGCTTATTTTAATTTCCTGAAGCTGTACTTAGTAAAGATAGTTGAGTTACCTTGTCATCACCCAAGATATCAATTGGTTTTACAGGGTAATCTCCGGTAAAATAATGATCTGTTAATTGAGGGTAGGTGTCATTCCGTTTTTCGAATCCTATTGCTCTATACAACCCCTCAAGTGATAGAAAATCTAAAGATTTAGCACCAATGTACTCGCAAATTTCTTCATTTGTTTTATTTGCTGCTAGAAGCTCTTTTTTAGTTGGTGTATCCACCCCATAAAAATCTGGATATCTAATTTCTGGACAGGCAATTTTAACATAAACCTCTTTTGCTCCAGCATCATAAAGCATTTTAACAATTTTGTGAGAAGTTGTTCCTCTAACTAAAGAGTCGTCTATTAAAATAATTCTTTTATCTTTAATTGTAGATTTATTAGCATTTAGTTTTAATTTAACACCCAAACTTCTAATTTTTTGACTGGGTTCAATAAAAGTTCTTCCAACATAATGGTTTCTAATTAAACCTAATTCAAAATTAATTCCTAAGTGTTGAGCAAATCCAAGTGCCGCAGCATTTCCTGAGTCTGGTACAGGGACTACTATATCCGCATCAATTTTATTTTCTTTAGCAAGTTCTACCCCTAAGTTTTTTCTATGTTCGTAAGCCGACTTTCCATCTAACAAGCTATCTGGTCTTGCAAAATAAATATATTCGAAAACGCAAGGTCTAACTTTTCTAGCAGGGAAGGGCTTAAAACTTTTTAACTCATTATTTTCAATTAAAACAATTTCGCCATTCTCTACATCCCTTATGTACTTAGCACCTATAATATCTAGCGCACATGTTTCAGATGCCAAAACGTAACTGTCTTTTATTTTGCCAATAATCAAGGGTCTTATTCCATGTGGGTCTCTAACGCCTATTAATGTACTTTGTGTAAGCATAACCAATGCGTAACCACCTTGAATTTGAAATATAGCATCAATAACTTTATCAACTGTTTTACTTCTTTTTGATTTTGCAATTAATTGAACAATTGTTTCAGTATCTGATGTTGTGTAAAAAATTGCACCATCTTCAACTAACTTATTTCTAAGTGTAACTGAGTTAGTTAAATTTCCATTATGTGCAACGCCAATACCACCTGCATTAGTATCAGCAAAGAAAGGCTGGATATTTCTTAAAGTATTTTCACCTGTAGTACTGTACCTATTATGACCTATAGCATGTTTTCCAAGTAAATTTTTTAATACCTTTTCTTTGTTGAAGTTATCTCCAACTAAACCAAATCTTTTTTCTGAATGATATTTTTTTCCATCAAATGATACAATTCCACAACCTTCTTGACCTCTGTGTTGTAGAGCATGAAGACCTAAAGCGGTTAGGGCAGCAGCATCATCACTATTGCTTATACCAAATACGCCGCATTCTTCCTTAAGTTTTGGGTTATAGTTCTTCAATTTTTTCTTTAGAATCTTGATATTTTTTTTCATTAGGAAATACTTTTATAAGATAAATACTATGCTTTTCTATAGATGGGAAGACGTATGATTTATCAGTATTAATTGGCCATTTATTATAATTATAGACAATATCTATAGCTGAAAATAAACAAACACAAATTATATAACCTCTAATAAAACCAAAAAATAAACCAAAAAGAGAATCGAGTCTTCCCAAACCAACAAACTTCACAGTTTTACCGATCCCCTTGTTTACTATTAATATTGTAAAAATTACAAGAATAAAAATTGCCAAACCAAGTGTGATATCAAGTACGTATTCGCTATCAATTATATTTTTAAAAAAAGGTTTGATTCTAGGAAATAAATACAAAGTTATAACGTAAGCTAAAATCCACTTTGAAGTAGAAAGTAAACTTAAAACAAAACCCTTGCTATAACATTTAATCACAGACCAAATAGTGATGAGCAAAAAAATTAAATCTATAATTGAGATCGCTTTATAAAAATCTTGTAAAGCATCAATCATATTTATTTATATTTTCCGAATGGTTTACTTATTAAAATAAGAGAGGGTAGTAGAGTTAATACTGAGATCATAGCAAGTAGCATGGCTATACCGGTGAACACTCCGAAATAAATTGTGGGTATAAATTTTGAAAAAACCAAAATTGAAAACCCAAACACAATAGTGATTGATGTGTTAAGTATTGCCACACCAACAGTAGAGTGACATATTTTAAGAGTTTTGTTATAATCTTTATTTTTTAGAAATTCTTCTTTAAATCTGTAAATATAGTGAATACTATTATCTACAGCAATACCAATTGTAATTGCAGCAATTGTTATAGTCATCATATCCAGGGGTATTCCCAATAACCCAATAATTCCTAAAATAAAAAAAGCAGCAATAAAGTTTGGCACCACTCCGATTAAAGATAGTTTGATGTTTCTAAATAAAATCATGAACATTGCAAAAATCCCAACCATGACTAGTCCTAATGTAAGTATCTGTGATTTAAAAAGACTTTGAAGTAAATTGTTAAATAAAATTAAAACACCAGCAAGCTTAAACTCTTCTTTGTTTAATTTTAATTTATTTTCTAAATCATAATTTATTTGATTTATGAGATCATTTCTTCTTAAACCATCTTGTGAATCAATAATTCGTATGCTTATTCTAGCCTCATTGTCTTTAATTGAGATATACGGATCAATAATATCTTTTTTAATACTTTCGGGAATTTTTGAGTAGAGCACACCCATTTCTAATGTCCCTAAAGGCTTGTTGTTATTTAATTGTGTAGCAACTTCTATAATTGAGCTAAATGATAAAACTTTTCCAACAGCCGTTAAACTATCTAAATAGTTGTGAATTGCTTGAATTTTATCAACCTTATCTTTGGTAAACCAGTATTTTTCATCATTTTGGTTTTCATCATCTCCCCAATCTTCAAAGTTATCATCCTCAGTTGTCTTCACTTTTATTTTATCAGGAAATTTTAATATAATTTCTAAGGGTGTAGTGCCACCTAACTTTTCATCAATAAGCTTCATACCTTTATATATTTCTGTATTTTTATTAAAATAATTTATAAAACTATTTTCAACTTCAAGGCGGCTTATTCCAACAATACTTAAAATAATAATAAGACCAGTAATTACAAATATAGAATTTTTATTATTAATCGAGATTTTCCCAAAAAAAGAAGTAATTTTTGAATCACCATCTTGTTTGATCTTTATATTATTATTAGACATAAAACCTAGGAGCGTAGGAAGTAGAGTGAATGTAATTACAAAAGATGCAATCAATCCCAAAGTCATCATCCAGCCAAAATCAATAATGGGTTTAATGCCACTAAAAATTAAAGATAAAAAGGCACATACAGTTGTTAGAACGGTGTAAATAATTGGCCAAAACATTTTTCCAGTTGTCATTGAAATAATTTCAAAGTTACTCAAGTTTGGAAAATCATTTCTTAATTGTAAAAAACGAGTACTCATATGAATATTCATTGCCATAGTTAAGATGAGCATTAACGCAATGAAGTTTGATGAAATGACAGTAACTTTCCAACCTAAAAGTCCCAGAAGACCCGTCATGATTAAAACTGAAAAGAAGCAACTACTAATTGGTATTATAATCCAAATTAATTTTCTAAATACAAACCAAAGTGTTGCGATGATAAATAAAAGAACACCTAAACCAAAAAAAATTATATCGCTTTTAATAAACGACATCATGTCATCAGCGATCATTGGAATACCTCCTAGATAAATTTTTCCAATATCTTCGTAGCTTTCAATTACCTCTCTTATTTGGGTAATATTTTCATGGTTTTTTTTCTTTAAAGTATCTTTATATATTTCTATTTCTTTTTCAGTTTTGCTCTTTATATCTTTTAGTTCATCTTTTTTAATATAAACAATCACACTACTTGTTTTACCATCTTCACTAATGACAAAATTTCTAAAGACTGGACTATTTAGTATTTCTTTAAATCCTCTCTCTGTGTCTACATTTTCATCTTTTAATGTTTTAAAATTTTCTAATCTTTCTTGAAGAGGAGTCTCTGAATTATTGAGCAAAGGGATATCTAATAATGTTATAACACTGTGAACCCAGTCCAAACTTTGAATTTTATACTTTAAACTTAAAAGGTTATTAATTGAGGATTCAGTAACCATTCCCTCATTAGGAGTATAGGTTAAAATCAAAAAATCTTTTGAGCCATATCTCTTGGTAATCTCTTTTAAATACTCAAGATCTGGGTCTCCCTCAATTAAAAGAGTGTCAGAAGAAGCATCTAATCTAAAATCTTTCGAAAAATAACCAAAACTCAATAGTGTAATTAAAAGTAATACAAAGATAGACTTTGGGTTTTTTAGAACGGTATTTTGGTATAATTGAGATAGCATTTAATGCTATTTATATTGGATATTAGTTAATTTGAGTATCTTTAAATTTAGTAAATGCCGCCTCAAATTCTACCATAATATTACCAGTAGGGCCGTGTCTCTGTTTTCCAATAATAAGTTCAGCTAAATGTGAAACCTCACTCATCTTTGCTTGCCATTCAGCATGTTCTACAGTTGCAGGTCTTGGTTCCTTTCTCTCTAAATAATATGCTTCTCTATATACAAACATCACAACATCTGCATCTTGCTCAATTGATCCAGACTCTCTTAAATCAGATAGAAGTGGTTTATGATCATCTCTTTGCTCAACTGCCCTTGATAACTGTGAAAGAGCAATCACAGGAAGTTTAAGTTCCTTAGCCATAGCTTTAAGACCTTGGGTAATCTCAGAAATTTCTTGAACTCTACCGTCTCTATTATTTCCTGATCCTCTCATTAATTGAATATAATCAACAACAATTAAATCTAAACCATGTAGTCTTTTAATTCTTCTTGCTCTGTTACTCATTGCAGCAACACTGATTGCTGGAGTTTCATCAATAAACAAAGGTAGTTCAGAAATATTTTTTGAAGTTTCAATAAATTTATCAAACTGTTCATCAGAAATTTTTCCTCTTCTAATATCGTTTGATTTAATTCTGGATTGTTCTGCTAAAATTCTGGTTGATAATTGCTCTGATGACATTTCTAGTGAAAAAAAAGCAACAGCAGACTTTTTTCCACTTTCCTGAAGTTTTTGAGCAGCATGAAAAGCTATGTTTGTAGCTAAAGCTGTTTTTCCCATAGAAGGTCTCCCGGCAATAATAATTAAATCAGAATTATGAAGACCACCCAATCTATCATCTAGATCTCTCAAACCTGTAGGCACACCCACAATTCCTTCATCATTTTTAAATGCCATCGAAGCCATTTCTATAGTTTGCTTCATTGCTTCATCAAATTTAACTAATGAAGAATTAAAAGATCCTTTTTCAGCAAGATCAAATAATAACCTTTCTGAATTTTCAATTATATTTTGTCCATTAACATCAAGTGCATTTAGTTTTGCAACATCAATTGTATTTTCAGATATTTTAATTAGTTCTCTCCTTACAAACATGTCATAAATAATTCTTGAATATTCAATTGCTTGCCTTGGTGGTGTAGAAAATTTTGTAACTTTAACTAAATATTCAGGAACATTTAGTTCATCTTTTTCATTTTCAAAATAATTTTTTAGGGTGATTGGGTTTGCAAGCATTCCTTTATAAATTAGACTCTCAATTGCTGAAAAAATACTCTGATGCATAGGGTCATAAAAGTTAACACTAGAAATAATGGTATTAATTTCATCAAATATTTCATTTTGTACTAATATTGATCCAATTACTGCTTGTTCAGCTTCAATGTTGTTGGGGAGCTCTTTGAATGTGTCTTTAACGATACTTAGATTGCTTTCCATGAACAAATCTTAACCGATATAAGATTTAAAAAAATAACAAATATATGCTGGGGAAAAAATTGTATAATTATTGAATTGTTTCTGCCGTGACTACATTGACGGTAATTTCAGAGTCTATTTCAGAGTGTAAGATAATTTTTACCTTAAATTTACCAAGTGATTTAATTTCAGTTATTGGTTGTATTATTGAAGGCTTGATGTCTAGTTTATCATTTTCTTGTATTAACTTTGCAATTTCTGTTGGTTTAACAGAACCATAAAGCTCTTTATTTTCTGTACTTAGTTTTTTTATTTCGTATTCTTTGTTATTAATTTGTTCTGAAATTTTTTGCGCTTCTTTCTTTTTTTCAGCATCTTTCTTTCCTAATTCAGATTTAATTTTTTCAACTTCAGCAATATTTTCTTTTGAAGCGTAAAGAGCTTTTTTGTTTGAAATTAAAAAGTTTCTAGCAAATCCTCTTTTTACATCTATAATTTCTCCAATAGATCCAATTTTTCTCAAATTTTCTAAAAGTATAACTTTCATTAAATTAACGCTAAATTTCTAGCTCTCTTAATAGACAATGAAAGCTCTCTTTGTTTTTTTTGTGAAACATTTGTAATTCTTGAAGGTAAAATTTTACCATTCTCAGACATATATTTTTTTAATAATCTTATATTTTTATAATCAACTTCTGGTGCACCTTTAACTGAAAGTGGGCAAGATTTTTTAAACTTATATTTGTTAGGCTGGAATATGCTTAATTTTGCAAAGTTACTTTGACTACCTTTTTTCTTATTTCCTGCTCTTTTTTTTGATGGCATAATTAATCTCTATTATAATCTTTTTTGTATTCTTTTTTTTCGTGCTCATTTTTTTGTGAAAAATATTTTGCTTCTAAATCAAATTTTCTAACTCTAACAGTCATATATCTTAAAAGATTTTTATCAATAATCTCATTTTTTTCTAATTCATCAATAATTTTTCCAGAACCTTTAATCTTAAAGTGCATGTAGATGCCTTTTTTATTTTTTTTAATAGCATATGCTAAATTTAACAAACCCCAATCTTCAGTTTGCACTATTTCACCATCATTTTTCTCTACTATTTTAGAATATTTCTCAGTTAATTGTTTAACCTGAGCAGGACTAGTATCTTGTCTAGCAACTATAGTATGTTCGTATAAATTCATAATTGTTCTTTAATAAAAAGTGAGGATATACTATTATAACAATTGAATTACAACACTTAAAACCACAATAAAATTTAGATAATTAAATGTTTTCTGTTATTTTTCCCGGTCAAGGCTCACAATTAGTTGGAATGGGTAAAGACTTTTACAATAAATATACACTTGTTAAGGATTTATTCAAAGAAGCTAATGACACACTTGGTTTTCCGATATCAAACCTTATTCTTAATGGACCTAAAGAAGACCTAGATTTAACTGAAAATACTCAACCTGCTATATTTTTAATAAGTTATTCAATATTTAAACTAATTAAAGAAGAATTTAATATTAACCTAAATAAAGCAAATTTTTTTGCCGGGCATTCTTTGGGGGAGTATTCAGCGTTAGCCTCAGCCGGAGTATTATCATTTTCGGATACTTTAAGAATATTAAAGATTAGAGGAAAAGCCATGCAAAACTCTGTTCCAAAAGGAGTGGGTGGGATGGTTGCAGTTTTAGGTTCTGAAATTGAAACAATTGAAAATTTTATTAGTGAAAATAAAACTAAATATGAATGTTATATTGCAAATGATAATTCTGTAGGTCAAATAGTACTAAGTGGCAATATTGAAGATCTAGAAAAAATGATGGTTGATTTAAAATCTGCCAATATTAAAAATATTAAACTTCCTGTAAGTGCACCATTTCATTGTAAATTAATGAACAAAGCAACACTTGTCATGAATGAAGAGATTGAAAAGTTAAATTTTAAAGAACCTCAAAATATTTTAATTTCGAATGTAACTGGAAAGGAAATAAGTAATTCAAATGAGTTAAAAGATTTATTGGTTAAACAAATTGAAAGTAGAGTTCGTTGGAGAGAAAGCATTTTACTAATGGTTAGTAAAGGAATTAATCAATTTATAGAAATAGGACCTGGTAAAGTTTTATCTGGTTTAATAAAAAGAATTGATAAAAATGTTAAAGTTAGTGCAATAAACATAGAAGAAGATATAAAGTTAATTAATATTAATGAGTAGTTTAAAAAATAAAAATATTATAATTACAGGTGCATCGGGTGGCATAGGCAATTCAATAGTTGAAAAACTGCACGAGAATGGAGCTAATATTTTAGCCACAGGTACAAGAATTGAAAAGCTAGAAGAGCTAAAGGTAAAATTTAATGATATTAAAATACTTAAGTTTGACATCTCTCAGCATCAAAAAATTGAAGAGTTTATAAATAATGCAACTGAAGAGTTAGGTGGATCACTTGATTGTATAATTAACAATGCTGGCATTACAAAAGATAACTTAACAATTAGAATGAGCTTAGAGGAATGGACTAAAGTCATAAATATAAATTTAACCTCAACATTTTTAATGTGTAAATATTCCATTAAAAAGATGCTTAAAAATAAGTCTGGAAAAATTATTAATATTACATCGGTGGTTGGGCACACAGGAAATGCTGGTCAAGCAAACTACACAGCTTCAAAAGCAGGTATTGTTGCTATGTCTAAAAGTCTTGCAATTGAATATGCAAAAAAAAATATAAATGTGAATTGCATATCTCCTGGCTTTATAAGTACCGCTATGACAGATCAGATTGATGAAAAACATAAAGAGGCAATTATAGCCAAAATTCCATCTAATAGACTAGGAAAACCAAAGGATATTGCAAACGCTGTAAATTTCTTAAGTTCTGATCAGTCAGACTATATTAATGGAGAAACATTACATGTTAATGGAGGCATGTATTTGGGTTGACAAAACTACTTTTTGAACTATTAACGAAATATAACAAAAAGGAAGATTATGTCAGAAGATATTTCAAACAAAGTTAAAAAGATTGTAGCAGACCATCTGGGTATAGATGAAGCTAAAGTATTAGATGATTCAAGTTTTATAGATGATCTTGGAGCAGACAGTTTAGACACTGTTGAATTAGTAATGGCTTTTGAAGAAGAATTTGGTTCAGAAATTTCAGATAGTGAAGCTGAAAAAATTCTTACTGTAGGTGATGCTGTTAATTTTATAGCAGGCAAAGCAAACTAGAAATTTAAAATGTCCGTAAAAAAAGATGGGATAATGGTGATTTTATCATCCCCATCTGGGGCAGGTAAAACTACTTTAGTAAAACTTCTATCTAAAGATAAAAACTTTCATATATCAATATCTCACACGACTCGAAAAGCAAGACCTAGCGAAGTTGCAGATAAAGATTATTATTTTGTCAATCATGAAAAATTTGAGGGACTAATTAAAAATGAAGAATTTTTGGAATATGCAAGAGTTTTTAATCACCTTTATGGAACAGCAAGAACACCTGTTATAGAAAAATTAGAAAAAGGTGAGAATGTAATATTTGATATTGATTGGCAGGGTGCAGATCAAATTAAAAATAAAAAATTAAATTATAAGTTAATTACTTTTTTTATACTTCCGCCAAGTAAAAAAGTCTTGTTTGAAAGACTCTCCAATAGAGATATGAAAGATAAGCTAATTGTAGACGAGAGAATGAAAGAATTCAGCAGAGATGTTTTACACTGGATAAACTATGATTATGTAATTATAAATGACAATCTTGAGGAGTGTTATTCTAAAATTAGCAATTTAATTGATGCGGAAATTAATAATGGCTCAAAAGATTATGACAAAGAATATATTAGAAAACATATTAATAAATTAACGTCTTAAATTCTCATATTCTTTAACAAGTTTAAAGTATATTTCAGGTTCAAGATTTTGAGGTCTAAGATTAAGATCAATGTTAAATTTATCTGCAACTTCTTTTGCATTAGTAAAAACCTGATTAAAAGGTTTTTTTAGCATTTTTCTCCTTTGACTAAAAAAAACCCTAGTAATCATTTCAAGATTTTTTGCATCTTTTAGCTCAAAAATATTATTTCTAGGGGTAAATAGTAGCAGTGTACTATCAACCTTTGGTCTTGGAGAAAAACTTTGAGGTTTAATGTCTGTTATTTTTTTAATATTTAATTTCCAGTTTGATAAAATAGCCAACCTTCCATATTTTGAGGTATTAGATTCTGCAATAATTCTTTCAGCCACTTCTTTTTGAAACATTAGCACTAAACTTTCAAACCAAATTTTTTTTATTTAGATTTGTTATCCATTTTGAAAGAATTTCTGTTGAAATATTATAAGGCAAGTTTCCAAATACAGTCAGCTTTTCATTAGAAATTTTATCTTCAGATATTTTTAAAACATCATCATTAATAATTTTAATTTCATCAGAAAATTTATCTTGTAATAATAGAGCTAGCTCGTCATCTTTTTCAATTACATAAACTTTTGATGGGTTTTTTTTTAGAAGAAAAGAGGTTAAATTTCCACTACCAGGACCTATTTCTAAAACTTCTTTATTTGCAATGTCAACTGTATCAACGATCAACTCTAGCACATTACGATCTATTAAAAAATTTTGTCCTAAGCTTTTTTTTGGTTTAATAAACATCTATTTATCTAAGAATTTTAAAGCTTTTATTAAACTTGTGGGGTCAGATAAATTCTTACCTAGCATAGAAGAGTTTGGCCCATGATCTGGTGAAATACGGATAAATGGTAAGCCTAGAGTTATATTAATTGCATCAAAGCCAAACAAAGCTTTTACAGGAGTGAGGACTTGATCATGATACATTCCAATAATTACATCAAACTTTTTAAAGTGTTCTTTTATGAAAATAGTATCAGCAGGAAATGGCCCTTCAACTCTAAATTTGTGATTTTTTAGTTTTTTAATTGCTGGAATAATTGAAGTATTCTCTTCAGATTTTTTAAAATTACTTTCGCAATGTGGATTTAAGCCTGTAATTGCAATTTTTGGTTTTTTCTTAAAATTTTTTTTATAAAACTCAGTAATAAGTTTAACATGAGTGTATATTTTTTTTTTTGAGATATGTTTATGCACATCTTTTAAAGCAAGATGCGTTGTAATTGGACTTACTGATAATTTTTTGTTAAAAATTAACATAGCAATATTATTATTTTTTCTTGTTTTTTTTGCTAAATATTCAGTAATACCTAAAGTTTTTCCTTTTAAAAAATATTTTTTTGAAATAGGTCCATTTATTAACTTAGAGAAGTTATTTTTTATTATAATTTTTAGAGCAA
>CAJQTK010000044.1 GCA_905620495.1 uncultured Candidatus Pelagibacter sp.
GCCAGTGCCAGCTCTAATCTCTATAATAGCATTTTTTTTATCTGCCTCGTCTTTAGGTAATAAGAATAATTTTAATTTCTTTTCTATTGTTTCATTTTCTAACTTAAGTTCTTTTAATTCAGTTTCGGCCATTACTTTAAACTCAGCATCACTATCAGCATCATCTAAAAAAATTTCTAAATCTTTTTTTTCTCCCTCGAATGAAAAATATTTTTTAGCATCATCTATTATATCGTTTAAATCGGAATATTCTTTTGATTTTTCAGCAAAAAGTTTTTTATCTACGTCACCTGCTGATAACTCCTTCTCCAATAAAGAGTGTTTAGATATCAATTCTTCAATAGTTTTTAAAGGTATCATTATAATTTTTTATCAAGTTCAGCAGCTTTTTTTTCTACTTCGCTTACAACTTTTGATATTATGTCTTCTGATAAAACTTTTTCACTTTGAATGCCAGATAAATAAAGCATATTATTCCCTTTTCCACCTCCTGTTATGCCTATATCAGTCATTGCTGCCTCTCCTGGTCCATTAACTACACAGCCAATAATTGATAGAGTTAAAGGGGTTTTAATATGAGAAAGTTTTTCTTCTAGTGTTTTGACAGTATCAATTACTTGAAAAGCTTGTCTTGCACAAGATGGGCAGGATATAATTCTCACACCTCTATTTCTTAAATTAAGTGACTTTAATATTTCATTACCTATTTTAATTTCTTTAACTGGATCATCGGATAATGAAATTCTTATTGTGTCACCTATTCCATCCATCAAAAGTGATCCCAAACCTATCGAAGATTTAATACTCCCCGAAATAAAACTACCTGCTTCTGTAATTCCTAGGTGCAAAGGATAATCTGTAACTTTTGAAAGTTGACGATATGCAGCCATAGATAAAAAAACATCTGAAGACTTAACACTGATTTTAAAATTAAAAAAATCTTGGTCTTCAAGGATTTTGATATTTCTTTGTGCACTTTCAACTAAAGCCTCAGGACATGGCTCCTTGTGTTTTTCTAAAATATCTTTTTCAAGCGATCCTGCATTGACTCCTATTCTTATCGAACAGTTATTATTTTTGGCTGCACTTAATACATCATGTATTTTTGATTTATCACCTATGTTACCTGGATTAATTCTTAAGCATTTTGCTCCATTTTCTGCAGCCTCAATGGCTCTTTTGTAATGAAAATGAATATCAGCAATTATTGGTACAGAAACATTCTTGGTAATTTCTTTAAGTGCTAAAGAAGATTCTTCATCTGGACAAGAAACTCTGACAAGGTCAGCACCCTCTTCATGAATATCATTAATTTGTTTAATAGTTGCCTGAATATCCGTGGTTAATGTATTTGTCATTGATTGAACGGAAATAGGATTATCTCCACCTATTTTTACATCACCAACATTTATAACTTTTGTTTTTTTTCTATGAATATCTCTAAATGGTCTTAGGCTCATTATTTAATCTAATTTAAATTCTTTATGAAGGGCAGCAATAGCTTTTTTTACATACTTGTTAGATATCAAAACTGAAATTTTTATTTCAGATGTTGAAATAACCATAATATTAATTTTTTTTGATGCTAGCGCTTGAAACATTCTATAGGTAATTCCAGGTGTTGTAATCATTCCAACCCCTATAATTGATACTTTAGAGACATTACTATCGTGTGTGAACTTTCTAAAAGAGATTTTTTTATTTTGTTTTATAATTTTCTCAGTTTTTTTTAAATCTTTCAATTTAATAGTAAAAGTTAAATCTGTTTCTTTACTATTTAATGAAATGTTTTGAACAACCATATCTACATTTATTTGGTTAAGTGACAATGGTTTAAAAATAGAAGCTGCAACACCAGGTTTATCCTTAACGCCAATCATTGTAACTTTGGCATCATTTTTTGTGGATGTAATTCCTGTTATGATTTGATCGCTAAAGGCTTTTTTATTATTTGTTATTAAAGTTCCTTTCTTTTTTACAAATGAAGATTTAACTGAAAAGCTTATATTATTTAATTTAGCATCTTGCACAGATGTTGGCTGCATAACTTTTGCTCCTAGAGATGCCATTTCAAGCATTTCATCATAAGAAATTTTATCAATTTTTTTTGCTTTTAAATGGCTTCTTGGATCTGTTGTGTACACACCATCTACGTCTGTATAAATATCACAAGCATCAGCATTAAAAAATTTTGCTAGCATTATTGCTGAAGCATCAGTTCCTCCTCTACCTAATGTTGTAACTCTATCTTCTGAATTAATTCCTTGAAAGCCAGTAATAATTGGTATTCCACCAGATTTCATAAAACTGAATATTTTATTTTTGTTAATCTTGTTAATTCTTGATGAGTTATATGGACCTTCAGTAATAATTGGCACCTGCCAAGACATCCAAGATCTAGCCTTAAACCCAAGGTGCTTTAATCTACCAGCAATTAATGCACACGCTGCTTGTTCGCCTGTGGATAGTAAAACATCATATTCAGCTGCATCAAAATTTTTACTCAATTGCTTTGTTTGTTTAATCAATTTATTGGTTGTTCCACTCATTGCGGAAGAAACCACAATTACTCCTAATTTTTTCTTTTTATAAGTGGCTATAATTTTAGCTACGTTCTTAATTCT
>CAJQTK010000045.1 GCA_905620495.1 uncultured Candidatus Pelagibacter sp.
TCCCTACTATTCCTGAAACTAAAAAGGGACTAAAGTTTGATGCTGCTGCAAAAGAATTAACTCTTATTAGTGATGATTTTTTCAAATTAAGAAATCATAACTCACAATTCAAAGCTCTGATGAAAGAGATCAAGGATGGAATTAAAAAATATAGATCAGAATTAGACGAAACACATGATGTAGCTTCAATACTGGCAAAAGATGTGCTTAAAATTGCTAGAAGAATTGAGTACGCAAGCATATTCCCTCCAAAAACTCTTAACGCAATGCAACAATCAATTGTTGAGTTTGATGGTGTTCAAAAGAAAGAACAAGGAGGCCTAAGATTAATTGACATTTTTTTATTTCCTTCTGGAACAATAATTTCAAGCGGTCCTAATTGTTCTGAGCAGGGTTCTGGAAGATGGCTGCCTAAACCATCGGATACTTTAAGTAAATTTATACTTTTACTAAAACCAAGTATTGGATTTAAAAATATTCCATTGATTTGGTATGAAATGATGGATGTTAGTAAAATTGTTGGATTTATTTTGCCAGATTGGATTGCTGATATCGTGCCTGGAAAATATCCAGTTCATAGTAATGATGGAACTGTCAAACCAAACTTTAAAAGTAAAGTTTTAAATGTTGTTACGGGTGAATTTAAATTATTTAAAATACCTGTCCCAATGGGGCATATATGGGATTCTTTTTTAAGAGTATTTTTAGGACTAGTTCTTGGAATAATGCTTGGTGTGCCACTTGGTTTATTTATGGGTTTAAATAGATTTGCTAAAGGGTTCTTTGATCCATTAATTGAATTGTATAGACCGGTACCACCTCTAGCGTGGGCTCCATTAGTAATTACTGTTTTTGGAATTGATAATGTTGGGAAAGTATTCTTACTATTCATGGTTTCTTTTTCGATTATGATTATCTCAGCTAGAGCTGGGGCTTCTGGAACTCAATTATCTAAAATTCATGCTTCACACTCTCTTGGTGCTTCAAAATGGCAAATATTAAGATATGTAATTTTTCCAAACTCATTACCTGAAATTTTAACTGGTGTTAGAGTTGCTGTTGGAATGTGTTGGGGAACTTTGGTTGCAGCAGAATTTTTAGCAGGAACAACAGGTATTGGTTTTGTTGAAAATGTTGCTAAGAAATATTTTCAATATGAGGTTATTTGGATCACTATTTTTGTAATGGGAATGTTAGGTTTATTATTTGATGTTGCATTAAGAAAAATAATTGACAAAACAATTCCATGGCATGGCAAAGGTTAAAAAGTTAATAATTTAGTTGATCCATTTTTATATTTAAACTGAGCTTTATTTTTTGAAATAAGTTTCATTGATGTAAAACCGTCAAATTCATTAATAAATTTATCTAATTTTTTTCTACTATTTTTACCCATTTTCATTCCAGGTGCATTAACTCCTACATCAATAATTAATTCAGCACCATTTGCGAAAGCATTTATATAACTTGATAAAACTTTACACTTTCCTATCATGGCCTCAGTTACCCATATCGGTTTGTTAATATTTTTAATCTTTAATAATTCCGCAAATTCATCTACCCAAAATTCTTTATCACATTTACCATCAGGGGTGCTTATATGGTGAATGTTAGCTATATCAAAATGATCTTTAATTTTTGGTAAAGTTGATTTCCAAAATTTTTTATTTTTTGGAAACATGCCAGCTGCGCCTGCCATAATTATAACTGAATCTTTTTGTTTTTCTTTTATTAATTTTGATGAAAAATTAAAAATTTCCACAAAATCACTTTCATTTCCCTTAAAAAACATTTTAATCTCAGGTTCATTCATGATTTCCCAATAAATAATTGGTTTAGTTAATTTTGGCATATCGTTGTTACCATCACCATCATATCTATCCACTAAAGCTAAAAGAAAAGTTTTATAGTTTTCCATTGAACAAGGTTTATTTAAATATTTTGCAAAACGCTTTCCAAATGGGCTTCTTCCTTTTTTCCTTTTACATGATTTTTGTTCCCAATTAGCGTATGGCCAAATTGTAGCTATTATTATTTGATTATGTTCTTGTGCATAAACAACATATTCGTCTGATTCCTGCCAAGAAAAATTCCCTTGTGATTTTTCTATTTTATTCCAAACAAATGGCCCTGGGTGTGGTCTAACCCATTGATTATCTTTTCCTCTCATTTTTTCATCATGAAACTCTGTAAGTTCACCAAATCTTGATTCAGCAAAAGAAATTTTGCTTGAAAAAATTAAAAATAATAAAATGATTAAAAAATTTTTTTGTTTTAACCGTATCACTTAGCAGGGTTTCCTGGTCCGTCTGGTCCGTCTGGTCCACCTGGTCCACCTGGTCCGTCTGGTCCACCTGGTCCTCCTGGTCCTCCTTCACCTCCCATTGCTCCA
>CAJQTK010000046.1 GCA_905620495.1 uncultured Candidatus Pelagibacter sp.
TGATCAGGCCTCTAAAGATTTAGCAGATGAAAGAGGGCCGTGCCCAGATGCTGCTGATTATGGTTATAATGAAAGATTTTCTAATAAAACAGCTATTGCACCAACAGCTTCTATTTCTATTATCTGTGGTGGAGCTTCACCAGGAGTAGAGCCAGTTGCAGCTAATAGCTACACACACAAAACTCTTTCTGGGTCTTTCAATGTTAGAAATAGATATTTAGTTGAACTATTGGAGAAACATGGAAAAAATACAGAAGAAGTATGGTCTGGAATTACAACAAACGAAGGGTCTGTTTCTCATTTAGATTTTTTAACTGACTTAGAAAAAGATGTTTTTAAAACAGCATTTGAATTGGATCAAAAATGGATCATTGAATTAAGTGGAGATAGAACACCTTTTATATCACAAGCTCAATCAATTAATTTATTTGTACCTGCGGATATTCATAAAAGAGAACTACATAAAATTCATTTTGATGCTTGGAAAAAAGGTTTAAAGAGTCTTTACTACTGTAGATCAAAATCAATTCAACGTGCAGAAAATGTCAACGATACTAAAGCAACAGATGTTACTGCTAATGTCTATAAATCAAAACCACAAACAACCGAACAACCAGAATACGAGGAGTGCCTATCATGTCAGTAGAAAAAATGGAGCCAAAAATTGTTCAACCAAAAAAAAAAGAAATTGTTCAACCACAAAAAATGGGATTATTAGTTGAAAACCCAGTTTATAAACCATTTAGATATCCATGGTGTTATGACGCATGGTTAACACAACAAAGAATTCACTGGTTACCAGAAGAAGTGCCACTTGGTGAAGATGTTAGAGATTGGCAGAAAAATTTAACACAGTCTGAAAAAAACCTATTAACTCAAATTTTTAGATTTTTCACTCAAGCTGATGTGGAAGTACAAAATTGTTATTTAAGACATTATACAACTGTATTTAAACCAACAGAAGTATTAATGATGATGACGGCTTTTGCTTCAATGGAAACAGTTCATATTGCTGCATACTCTCATTTACTTGATACTATCGGAATGCCCGAGTCTGAATACTCAGCGTTCATGAAGTATAAAGAAATGAAAGATAAATACGACTACATGCAAAATTTTGACATGAGTTCAAAAAAAGATATTGCATTAACAGTGGCGGTATTTAGTGCATTTACCGAAGGCTTACAATTATTTGCAAGTTTTGCAATCCTACTTAACTTTCCAAGACACAATAAGATGAAGGGTATGGGTCAGATTGTTACTTGGTCCGTAAGAGATGAAACTCTTCACTGCAATTCTATGATCCGTTTATTCAAAGAGTTCATTCATGAGAACCCAGAAATCTGGAATCCTGAATTAAAAAAAGAACTTTATAAAGCATGTAGAACAATTATAGAGCATGAAGATGCTTTTATTAATTTAGCTTTTGAAATGGGTCCAATGGAAGGTCTTACAGCTGAAGATGTAAAACTTTACATAAGATTTATTGCAAATAGAAGATTATCTCAACTTGGATTAGATCCAATTTATGATGTTAAAAAAAATCCACTTACCTGGTTGGATTCTATGTTGAATGCAGTAGAGCACATGAATTTCTTTGAAGGTCGTTCTACTGAATACTCTAAAGCCTCAACTCAGGGAACTTGGACAGAGGCATTTAGTTAATCTTTATTTAATTTAAAGCAAGTTTAAATAATTTTGTTTGGATGCTAAGTGTAATAACTTCATCCAGCTATTTATTAAGCTTTTTATGAAATAAAGAGTATTGTAAGAAGTTTTAAAATTGATAACTTTACCCTCATGAGAGCAGCAAACTATTCATCCATGAACATTTTTAACAAAGATAAAGTTAAAGAGATCAATAACGTCATTAAAGAAAATTTTATTGAAGGAAAAGATGATCCTGCAGCTTTATCACGCAAAACCTCGGATGTTAAATTTGTTAGTTTAGGAAAGATTCAAAAAGAAATATATCCTTTTATTGAATTTTGTTTAGCAGCAAATAACAGCTTTTTTGGTTTTGACCTACATCCATTAACATCTTTCGATAAATTAAATTATAATTCTTATGAAAAAGGAACAGAGTATAGTTGGCATATCGATGCTGTACCAAAAGACACAGTTAGAGATATTAAACTTACCGCTCTATTAAATTTATCAGAAGAGTCCTATGAGGGAGGAGAATTGGCCTTATTTAGAGCTAATGAGATTATATGTAAGGAATTTAATTCACCAGGTAGTGCAATAATTTTTCCATCTTTTATCAATCATAAAGTGAGTAAAATTACTTCAGGTAGACGAAATACTTTAGCAATTTGGATGTCAGGACCAAAATTTAGGTAAAATTTTATTTTAATCAAAAACTATCATGGAGTACAAAAAATATTTTAGAAAAACTAGTCTTAAACAAGAAGGTATTGGCAAAAAATTTTTAAATGAAATAGCATTAAAGAAGCCAAAAAATTTCCTTGAGATAGGTGTGTTTCATGGTGTTACTGCAAGAAATGTCTGTGAACTTCTTTATAGCATTCATAAAGAGGATTTTAAATACATAGGCTTAGATTTATTTGGAAAAAGTATTGAAAATGCAAATGAGGTCATTCCAAATACAAAGTTTAACAATCCATTCAAAAAAATCTATTTTGAGTATGTTCTAAGACAAGATCCATACTCTATAGAAGCTGTAGCTTATCTTTTAAAAAAATTTGAAAAAAATATTCACTTGATTAAAGGAAACTCTAATGAATTGTTAAAAAAAATAGATATGTCTAAAATTGATTATGTTTTTCTAGATGGAGGTCATGCATACGAAACTGTTAAAAATGATCTGTATTACTCAAAAGCAGTTCTAGATAATAATGGAACCATACTTTGTGATGATTACGATCTATCTTATGCGCCAGGAGTAAAAAAAGCCATAGATGAATTTGTTAAAAATAATAGTTTTAAATGTGAAATCCTCTTCAAAAGATTTGCAAAAATACTAAAATAATTTATTTTAATAGGATGAAATCAATAATTTCTTTATTTTTTCTTTGGATAATAACAATCATTTTTTCTATTATATGGACTTTTGAAAATCCTGAAAAAATTGAAAAAATAAAAAGTGATTTTAAAAAGAATGAAAAAACCATTATCTCTACGGTAGAGAAAAATTCAAAAAATATTATAGCAAACTCTTTTACTGTTGCGGTTGAGCAAGTACTTGAAGTAAGTGATAAAACTGCTTTCATTATATATCCAAAAAATGAAAAAAAATTTGATATTTCAAAATTAGAAATCTATACCCAAAAAGGTTTTTTAATAAATAATTTCAAATCAAAAAAATTAAACCTTCCAGAATATTTCACACTACAGCGAAATGGTGGCATCAAAACTATAATTTCACTAATGGATAAAAAAATTGCTTTAATTTCTGGAAATGAAAAAAATTGTTTTTTTGCAGCATTGATTCTACTTTCTAATGGTAATGAGTTATTTAAAAGTAAGTGTTTACCTGCATTACCCAAAAATAATGACTTTAATGGACTTGGGAGTAGCAATGTTCATTTTAAAGATAAAATTCTTTTAACATTAGGCACACCTGAAAAACATGTTACTGAAAATAGTTTATTAGCTCAAAATGATAGTTCTAAATTTGGTAAAATTTTAGAGATTGATAAAAAAAAACTAATAGAAAAAATTAACGACAATTCAAATATTTTAAAACTAAATATCTTCTCTAAAGGTCATAGAGTTCCTCAAGGCTTGACTATAATGAAAAATAATATTTTTAATGTAGAGCACGGGCCCAAAGGTGGAGATGAATTAAATTTAGTTTTAAAAGGAAAAAATTATGGATGGCCAAATTCTTCCTATGGTACTAATTATTTAAAAAATAGCGGTGGTAATGGTCAGTCATATCCTGTTAATCATGAAAAAGAAGGTTATGAAGAGCCGCTATTTGCATTCGTGCCTTCTGTAGGTATTTCTAGCTTAAACAACTGCCCATCTATTTTAAAAGAATACTATAACAAACCTTGTTTAATGGCCTTATCTCTATATGGAAATAACTTAAGAAAAGGCAATTCAATTATCATTTTTTTACTCAATGAAACTTATAGTAAAGTTAATTCAATAGAAAAAATTTTACTTGATAATACAGTCCTTAGACATTTTGTTACAGATAAGAAAAATATTTTGTATGAGGATGTAGAAGGAAACATTTATGTTTCAGCAGACAAAAAAGGTATTTATAAAATTACTTTTAAAGATTTTAGGTAATAACTATCGTTGATTTAGTTGCATAACTTTTCTATGCTTGTTTCCTTTGTAGCTAGCTAAGGGTCTAATCAATTTATTAGCAGCATGCTGCTCCATTATGTGAGCTGACCACCCTGTAATTCTTGATATTACAAATATTGGAGTAAAGAAATCAGTATCAAATCCCATTAAGTGGTAAGTAGGTCCAGTTGGGTAATCTACATTTGGATAAATATTTTTTTCTTTAATCATTACTTTTTCAACAATGTCGTATATTTTTTCAAATGTTTTATCTTTTGTGATAATCGCTACTCTTTTAAAATATTCTCTCATAGTTGGAACTCTTGAGTCTCCACTTTTGTAAACTCTGTGACCAAATCCCATAACAACATCTTTATTTTTCAAAGCATTATTAATCCATTTTAATGCATTCTCAGGTTTTTTAATTTTTTTCATCATGTGCATTACTTCTTCGTTTGCGCCACCATGAAGAGGACCTTTTAAACTTGCGATAGCACCTGTGATTGCCCCATGAATATCAGATAAACTGCTTGTAATAGTTCTGGCAGTAAAAGTTGAAACGTTAAAACTATGTTCTGCGTATAAAATCAAAGATACATCAAAGGCTTTAACAATTTCCTTATTTGGAACTTTTCCAAAGCACATATGGAAAAAATTTTCAGAAAAACTAAACTTTTTCTTTGGAGTGATAATTTTTTTTCCTTTTCTAAGTCTATAAAAGGTAGCTAGTGCTGTTGGAGTTTTTGCCAAAATTCTAATTGCTTTTCTCAAATTAGCTTTAGGAGAGTTGTCTTTACTTTCTTTATCTTCAAGACCCATAACGCTGACAACAGTTCTTGCAACATCCATAGGATGAGATTTTTTAGGTATTTGTTTTAAAATATTTATTAAATTTTTTGATAAAGTTATTTCTTTAGATAGTTCTTTCTTAAATTCTTTTAGTTGTTTTTTGTTAGGTAATTCTTTGTTTAAAATTAAGTATGCAACTTCTTCAAACTCACATCTAGCACATAAATCTTGAGCGGCGTACCCCCTATAAGTAAGAGAGTTAATTTCTGGCATAACTTTTGAAATTTCAGTTTCATCAACAATTATACCTAGTAAACCTTTTTTTATATCATCACTCATTATTCATGTCCTTCCGTACTAAAGTTATAAATTTTTTTATCTAATGAGTTGTATTTTTCATACTCCACCAACTCATAAAGTCTTTTTCTAGTTTGCATTTTATCAATAATATTGTTTTGATGTCCATTCACAAATATGTCACGAAGACCATCTTCTACATTTTTCATAGCTAATCTTTGTGTTGTTACGGGATAAATTACGATATTATATCCAAAATTTTCTAATTCTTTATAATTAAATAACTTAGATTTTCCAAATTCTGTCATATTAGCTAATAGATAACACGATAGTTCTTTTCTAACTTTCTCAAAATCCTTCTCATCTTGAAGTGCCTCTGGAAAGATGATTTCAGCACCAGCATCTATGTAAGCTTTACATCTATCAATCATTTTATCTATTCCCTCAACACCTTTAGCATCAGATCTTGCTATAATTTTAAAATTTTCATCTTGTTTAGCAGCAACACACTCTTTAATTTTTTTAACCATTGCTTCGGTTGAAATTAATTCTTTGTTATCTAAGTGACCACACCTTTTACGTTCTACTTGGTCCTCTAAATGCACAGCAGATATTCCAAATTCTTCAAAAGTTTTAATAGTTTCTTCACAAGATTTAAAACCAGTGTCGATATCAACAATTGTAGGTAAGCTGGTTACTCTTGATATCAAATATGATCTAGTACTCACATCTTGCAATGTAGTTAAACCTATATCTGGAAACCCTAAATCGTTTGCCATAACCCCACCCGATACATAAACAGCATCATAACCAATTTCCTCAATAAGCTTTGCGGTTAATGGATTGTAAGCACCTGGTACTCTTAAAATTTTATTTGATTTTAATTTGTTAACAAAGTCAGCTCTTTTTTGACTTGGTTCTTTCTCTACAAAATGCACTAAAAAATTCCTTTTTTTGTATTTTTCTTTATTTGACTTCTTTTTACCTGAATATTCAATTTATTTAATTCACCAGCTTTTAAATTTTTAAGGTTTTGAACTACTTTTAAAAAACGTGCACTTTCTTTTTTATCTAAAATACCATCCGTTAAAGTTAAAAACTTATTTATATAATTTTGTCTTTTAAAAGAACGTGCCCCATATGGGTGAGCATCTGCTCTGTCTAGTTGTTCTACAATTTTTTTACCATTATTTAAAGTAACTACAACTTTTGCACCAAAAGATTTATTTTTTGGATTTGGATCGTGATATTTTTTAGTCCATTTTTTATCTTCAAATGTAGTGATTGATTTCCAAATTTTTATAGTACTTTTTCTATTAGCTCTTTGTTTTGTGTATGATTTAACATGATGCCAATCAGCATCTTCAAGTGCTACTGCAAAAATATACATAATTGAATGATCAAGAGTTTCTCTGCTAGCCTTTGGATCCATTTTTTGTGGATCATTTGCACCAGTTCCTATTACGTAATGAGTATGATGACTTGTGTAGATATCAATTTTTTTAATCTGATTTAAATTTTGAATTTTCTTATTAAGTTTTTTAGCAATATCTATCAATGCTTGTGATTGATATTCTGCAGAATATTCTTTTGTATAAGTTTCTAATATCGCTTTTTTTGGTTCTTTCTTTTTAGGTAGTGGCACATTATACAAAGCTTTTTTACCATCCAGTATTCTAGCTAAAACACTATCTTCTCCTTCATAAATTGGACTTGGTGCACCTTCACCACGCATTGCTCTATCAACTGCTTCGATTGCAAGTTTACCAGCATGCGCAGGGGCGTATGCTTTCCAGCTAGAGATTTCACCTTTTCTAGATTGTCTTGTAGATATAGTTGTATGCAACGCTTGTTGAACTGCTTGATAAATTGTTTCAGTATTTAACCTTAACATTGTTCCTAAACCCGCAGCAACACTAGGTCCTAAGTGTGCAATATGATCTATTTTATGTTTGTGTAAACATATACCTTTAACCAAATTAACCTGAACTTCATAACCTGTGATAATTCCTCTTAATAAATCTAAGCCACTTTTTTTAGTTTGTTGAGCAACACTTAAAATAGGGGGAATATTATCTCCTGGGTGACTGTAGTCTGCTGCTAAAAAGGTATCATGGAAATCGAGTTCTCTTACTGCTGTCCCATTTGACCAAGCAGCCCATTCGCAATCAAATTTTAATTTTGAATCAATACCAAATAAGTTTGCACCATTTTTTTTAGGGTGTTTAAGGGCCATTTCTCTAGAAGAGATAACAGCTTTTCTATTTAAAGAGGCAATAGCAACTGAAGCATTATCAATAATTCTGTTAATAACCATTTCAATAGCCACCTTATCTAATTTAGCGTTGTCTGAAGCTATTTCAGCAATTTTCCATGCTAATTGGTTTTTTTTAGGTAAATTAATTTTTGATGGGTAAACTTTAACTTTATGTGAAATCATTAGGCCTCCTTAATTATGTGGCCTTATTAATAGTAAGAAAAAAAATTAAATCAATCTTTTAAGTAAGTTGAAACTATTTTTTCAACACCAATAAAGTCTTTTATTAAATGATTATGGTATATTTCATTGGTATTTTTTTCTGTATACCCATTTTCTAATAAAATAACTGGAATTGCAGCTGCTCTTGCAGCATTAGCATCCGTTTCACTATCACCAAACATTAGTGATTTTTTTATATCTCCACCTAAAATTTCAATTATATTAGTTATGTGCCTAGGGTCAGGTTTACAATAATCAAAAGTATCTGATCCCGCTACATATTCAAAGTAATCATAGATTCCTATTTTTTTTAAAAGATCAATTGCTAAGTGTTCTTGTTTGTTTGTGCATACTGCCATTGAAATATTTTTTTCTTTGCACCATTTTAAAAACTCTTTAACACCGTGAATAAGTGTACTTTCGTTGATAATATTTTCCCCATAGAAGCTGACAAAATCCTTAACCATTTCAGCTTTAATTTTTTTATCATCAATTTTAGCAAACTTTTTTTTAGTTTGATCCCATATAGATCTACCAATCATAGCATTGGCACCTTGACCGACTAAATTTCTAATATCTGCTGTAGATTTAGTAGGATAACCATACTTTTTCATTACATGATTGTGAGCATTCATTAAGTCAAGCGCTGTATCGACTAAGGTGCCATCTAGATCAAATAAAATTGTGTAATTTTGAGTCATTAATAAAGTATTTTTAAGAAATAAATTGTGAATTAAGATATCTATACACTTAATATAAAAATATTTCCAGATGAAAGAAATAAATTCAAAAAGCAATCAAGAAAAACTTCGTAAATTTTTTATTAAGTCCGGAGTAAAGATGATTGGTCCTGAGACAATTTTTTTTTCAAAAGATACAAAGATTGGTAAAAATGTTACCATTAACCCATATGTTGTCATCGGCCCAAAAGTTAAAATCGGAAATAATGTAATCATAAATTCATTTTCACATTTAGAAGATTGTAAAATTAAAAATAAAGTTGAAGTAGGACCTTATGCAAGATTAAGACCTGGCACTATTCTAGAAGAAGGTTCAAAAATTGGAAACTTTGTAGAGGTTAAGAAAAGTACAATTGGAAAAAAATCAAAAGTTAATCATTTATCATACATTGGTGATAGTCAATTAGGAAAAAGTGTTAATGTTGGAGCTGGAACAATTACTTGTAATTATGATGGTGTAAAAAAAAGTAAAACAAAAATTAAAGACAATGTATTTATAGGCTCTAATTCATCTTTAGTTGCTCCAGTTATAATTGAAGAAAATAGCATTGTTGGAGCTGGCTCTGTAATTACAAAAAATGTTAAAAAAAATTCGTTGGCTTTAACCAGAGCCCTACAAGTCGAAATAAAAAATTACAAAAGAAAACAAAAATAATATGTGTGGAATTATAGGAATAGCCAGTAATAAACCGGTGTCATCTGCAATCATTAATTCACTTAGAAAATTAGAGTATAGAGGTTATGACTCTTCAGGTATTGCAACCCTATCAAATGGAATATTAAATGAAGCTAAATCTGAAGGTCGTGTTGATATTTTAGAAAAAAATCCAGCTGTTAAAAACATGTTAGGGTCAATTGGAATTGGACATGTAAGATGGGCAACCCATGGAGCGCCTAATACTCTTAATGCGCATCCTCATTCATCTGAAAATGTATCGGTAGTCCATAATGGTATTATTGAAAATTCTACTCTTTTAAAAAAACATTTGATTAACATGGGGCATGTATTTAAATCCCAAACCGATACAGAGGTAATAGTTCATTTAATCACAGAATATTTAAAAGAACTTAACTTGAAAGATGCAATTATTAAAACTCTTAAACAGCTTCATGGAAGTTTTGCCTTAGGTGTAATTTTTAAAGATCAACCTGACCTTATAGTGGGAGCAAGAAGAGGATCACCACTTGCAGTCGGTTATGGTCCTAATGAAAATTATTTAGGATCAGATTCCTATGCTTTAAAATCAATGACTAATAAAATTTCATATTTAAATGATGGTGAGTTTTGCATTATAAAAAAAGACCAGGTTGATTTTTTTGATGAAGAGGGATTAAAAGTTAATAAAAAAGTTTTAGAATTATCTTCTAAAGAACAAGATCATGACAAAGGTGACTTCAAGCACTTTATGGCAAAAGAAATTGAAGAACAGCCGACAACATTAAAGAATTGTATAAACGAGTATATTGATGCAATTAACAATGACATTAATATCTATAATTTTCCATGGAATATAAAGGAAATTTCCTCAGTTACATTAATTGGTTGTGGAACGGCTTATCATTCTTGTTTAATGGCAAAATATTGGTTTGAAGAAAATACTACACTTGATGTTACAATTGATATTGCCTCGGAGTTTAGATATCGAAAAAATAGATTTAAAAATGATAATTTGTATATTTTTGTTTCTCAATCAGGTGAAACTGCGGATACATATGCTGCACTAGATTTATGTAATAAAAATAATATGAAAACTTGCAGTGTAGTTAATGTTATAGAAAGTTCTATTGCAAGGGATTCTAAATTTGTTTTACCTATTCACTGTGGTCCAGAAATTGGTGTTGCATCAACAAAAGCTTTTATGGGTCAAATGCTTGTACTTTATATTTTAGTATTAAAACTAGGAATTTTAAGAAAAGATTTAGATAAAGATTTATATTTAAATAAGATTAAAGATTTAAAAGTATTACCTAAATTAGTTGAGCAAACTTTATTAACTGAAAGTAAAATTCAAGCAGTTTCCAGTTCATTTACTGATGCTAAAGGCGCGATGTTTTTGGGAAGAGGTTTTTCTTATCCAATAGCATTAGAAGGGGCGCTTAAGCTAAAAGAATTAGCCTACGTTCATGCAGAAGGGTATCCGGCTGGTGAGATGAAACATGGTCCGTTAGCGTTAATTGAAGATGGAATGCCAGTAGTTGTTTTGGCTCCAAGAGATAATTATTATAAAAAAACAATTTCCAACATGCAGGAAGTCATAGCAAGAGGTGCAAAAGTATTATTGATCACCAATAAAAGTAAAGATGAAGTTTTTTCAGAAAATATCTGGGAAACTATATTAGTTGAGAACGCCAATGATGACTTGTTACCATTTTTATTAACAATTCCTTTACAAAAATTAGCTTATTATTCAGCTCTGAAAAAAGGCTATGATATTGATAAGCCAAGAAATTTAGCAAAATCAGTTACAGTTGAATAATAACAAAACTCTGTTACAACACTCCTAGGTTGAATATGAAAAATTGGAAAATAAATAGTTGGAGAGATTATCCTGTTAAGCACATTCCGGAATATCCAGATAAAAAAGAATTAGATGGGGTACTTAATAAGATTAAAGATTTCCCTCCTTTAGTTTTTGCTGGTGAGACAAGACATTTAAAAGAACAATTAGCTCAAGTAGTTGATGGTAATGCATTTTTACTTCAAGGAGGAGATTGTGCAGAAAGTTTTGCAGAATTTCATCCTGACAATATTAGAGATACATTTAAATTAATTCTGCAAATGGCACTTGTGTTAACTTACTCAGCATCTTTACCTGTTATCAAATTGGGAAGAATAGCTGGACAATTTTCTAAACCAAGAAGTTCGCCAGTTGAAAATATTGATGGAGTAGAATTACCAAGTTATTTAGGTGACAATATTAACGGTATAGAATTTAATGAAAAATCAAGAATACCTGATCCAAAACGATTGTTTAAAGCATATTCTCAATCAGCATCTACTCTTAATCTTATAAGAGCATTTTCACACGGTGGTTTTGCTGACCTTAAAAAAGTTCATACTTGGAATTTAGGTTTTATCAAAAAAACACCTGCTGGTAAAAAATTTAAAGAATTAGAAGACAAGATTGCAGATGCGTTAGCTTTTATGGATGCATGTGGAATTAATTCTGAATTTAATAGAAGATTAAAAACAGTAAACTTTTGGACATCACACGAAGCGTTATTACTTCCATTTGAACAATCTATGACAAGAGTAGATTCTACCACTGGTGAATATCATGCTACGTCTGCTCACTTTGTTTGGATAGGGGATAGAACTAGGCAGTTAGATGGTGGACACGTTGAATTTTGTAGAGGAATTGAAAATCCTATTGGAATTAAATGTGGACCAACTCTTAAGAGTGAAGATTTAATTGATCTATGTAATAGAATTAATCCTAAAAATGAAAAAGGTAAAATAACTTTAATTTCAAGATTTGGACATGAAAATGTAGATAAATTTTTACCAAAATTAATTAGAGCAATTAAAAAAGAAGGTTTAAATGTAATTTGGTCATGTGACCCAATGCATGGCAATACAATAAAAGCAACATCTGGATATAAAACTCGTCCCTTCAATAATGTTGTTAATGAAGTAAAAAATGTTTTTGAATGTCACCAAAGTGAAGGAAGTTTTGCTGGAGGACTGCACATTGAAATGACAGGTCAAGATGTTACGGAATGTACGGGTGGTGCTCAAAAAATATCTGATCATGATTTATCACACCGATATCACACTCATTGCGATCCAAGACTTAATGCTAATCAAGCTTTAGAATTAGCTTTTTTAATTTCTGATGAAATTAAAAAAAATGCCTCATATTCTAAAAAAAATATTAAAGTCGCATCTTAAAAGATTGTATTAAATACAATTTCGTTTAAATTTTAGATAATGAAACCATTAGAAAAAGCACAATTTATAAGCAATTGGATTAAAGATTATGTAGAAAAGATGCCTAGTAAGGCGCAATCTTTAGTCATTGGAATTTCTGGTGGTATAGACTCTTCTGTATCAAGCACCTTAAGTGCAATGACAGGTATAAAAACAATTGTATTATCAATGCCGATTAAACAAAAATCAACACAGCATGATTTAAGTTTAAAACATCAAGAGTGGCTTGTTAAAAACTTTAAAAATGTCGAAGCGCATACTGTAAATTTAGATAAGTTGTTTGAAACATTTGAAAACACTTTGTCTAATTTTGATAGTGAATTTGGGATGGCTAATTCAAGAGCAAGAATTAGAATGACTACACTTTATCAAGTAGCTGCTGCCAACAAAGGTATTGTAGTTGGTACTGGAAATAAAGTTGAGGATTTTGGAGTAGGTTTTTACACTAAGTATGGAGATGGAGGTGTAGATATTTCTCCTATAGCTGATTGTAATAAAACAGAAGTTTGGGAAATAGGTAAATCACTCAATATACTAAAAGAGATAAATGAAGCAGCTCCAACAGATGGATTGTGGGAGGATGGAAGAACCGATGAAGGTCAATTAGGCCTTAAATATGCAGAATTAGAAGAGGCAATGAATAATGTTAACTCGATAAATAGAGAGAAATACGAAAAAATAAGAAAGATGAACCTTCATAAAATGGAACCAATCCCCGTTTGCAAGATTCCCAACTAATCTTATAGATTCACAAATCTATAATTAAAGTATAATTCTAAGATAATGAACATGGATATTTATTTAACAAATAACCTAAGCAACAAAAAAGAAAAATTTGTTCCATTAGATAAAGAAAACATAGGCATGTATGTTTGTGGTCCAACTGTTTATGATAACCCACATATTGGTAACGCAAGACCCCTTGTTATTTTTGATATTTTATACAAAGTTTTAAAATCAAAATATGGATACAAAAAATTAAACTATGTAAGAAATATTACAGATGTTGACGATAAAATAATTAAATCATCAAAAGAAAAAAATATTTCAATATCTGAATTAACCAACAACATTATCAAAGATTTTAATGATGATTGTAAGTATTTAAATTTAGACAAACCAAATCATCAACCTAAAGCAACAGATCATATCAATCTTATGATTGAAATGGTTTCGTCTTTAATAGCTAAAGGTTTTGCTTATGAGGCAAACAATCATATCTATTTTGAAGTAAGTAAATTTTCTGATTATGGAAAGTTATCAAATAAAAAATTAGAAGATTTAATTGCTGGTTCTAGAGTTGAAATTTCAGAAAATAAAAAAAAATCAGAAGACTTTGTTTTATGGAAACCTTCTATAGATGATGAACCTTCTTGGGATTCTCCATGGGGCAAAGGAAGGCCTGGTTGGCATTTAGAGTGTTCAGCAATGTCAAAGAAATATTTAGGAGATGTATTTGACATCCATGGTGGAGGAATTGATTTACTTTTTCCGCATCATGAAAATGAAATTGCACAATCAAGATGCGCAAATGATACTAAAGTTTTCGCTAATTATTGGATCCACAATGCATTCATTACTATGTCCAACGAAAAAATGGCTAAATCAACTGGTAACATATTAAAGATAAAAAATTTTAAAGAGAATATTGATGGTCAAGTTTTAAAATTTGCGCTTATGAGTGCTCATTATAAGCAACCGTTAGACTGGAATGAAAAGCTTTTAAACGATTGCCAAAATACTATTGATAAATGGTACGAGATTTATTTAGAGGTAAATGATAAAATAGTTTTAACTGAAGATATTTTATCTCCGTTATATGATGATTTAAATACACCAGGCTACATAGCAAAGCTACATCAACTTTATGACAAAGCTTTAAAGGGCAGCAAGGAAGATAAAAGCTTATTTGTTTTAGCTTGTAATTTCATAGGTATTTTAAACAAAACAAAGGAAGAATGGGTAGAGTTTAAAAAGAAGAAATCATCCATTAATGAAGCTGATATTTTAAAACTGATTGAACTTCGAAATAAAGCAAGAGAAGATAAAGATTATAAGCAGGCTGATTTAATTAGAAATGAACTTTTGGATAAAGGTGTTTTAATAGAAGATAAAGATGGTAAAACAATTTGGAAACTTAAATGAGTAAAGAACAACTTTTTATATTTGATACAACGCTAAGGGACGGTGCACAAACACAAGGTGTAGACTTTTCTGTAGATGATAAAATGAAAATTGCTGCTGTTTTAGATAATTTGGGTGTCGACTATATAGAAGGAGGTTGGCCAGGAGCTAATCCTACAGATACTGAGTTTTTTCAAAAAGAACATTCATTTATCAATGCTAAACTAACATCATTTGGTATGACCAAAAGAACTGGCAGAAGTGCCGATAATGATCCGGGATTATCCGCACTTTTAAATTCAAACACACCAGCAGTTTGCATTGTGGGTAAGACTTGGGATTTTCATGTTGATATAGCTCTTGGTATTTCTAATGAGGAAAACTTAGAAAATATAAGAGAGACGGCCAAACATTTTGTTAAAGAGAATAAAGAATTTATGTTTGATGCAGAACATTTTTTTGATGGATACAAAGCTAATTCAAGTTACGCTTTATCTTGTCTTAAAGCAGCATTTGATGAGGGTGCTAGATGGATAGTTTTATGTGACACCAATGGGGGTACTTTACCTCACGAAATAACAAAAGTAGTTACAGAGGTTGCTAAAGTTATACCTGGAAAAAACTTAGGCATTCATGCGCACAACGATACCGGTAATGCTGTTGCTAATTCTTTAGCTGCAGTTTGGGCTGGGGTTAGACAAGTGCAAGGAACTATTAATGGTTTGGGCGAAAGATGTGGCAATGCAAATTTGATGTCATTAATTCCAACCTTTTTTTTAAAAGATGATTTTTCTTCTAAATTTCAATTTAAAATTAAACCAGACAACATTAAAAATTTAACTCAGTGCTCTAGATTGTTAGATGAAATATTAAATAGAAAACCTAACAAACATCTACCTTACGTCGGAGCGGCTGCATTTTCTCATAAAGGTGGCTTACATGTATCGGCCGTTCAAAAAGATCCAAAAACATATGAACATATTAATCCAGAAGAAGTTGGAAATTCTCGTAATATTGTAGTGTCAGACCAATCAGGGAAATCCAATATAATTTCAAGATTAAAAACTATTGGTATTGAAATAGAAGAAAATGATCCTAAAATTAAAAAACTTTTAGATGAAGTAAAAGACAGGGAGTTTATTGGTTACAGTTATGACGGAGCTGACGCATCTTTTGAATTATTAGCTAGAAGAATTATTGGTAAAATACCAAGATATATAATGATTAAAGAATACGATGTTTCAGTTAAAAAAGATTCATCTGGAGCAATTATTTCATCTGCAAAAGCACAGCTCGAAGTAGACGGAGAAAAAATTATGTGTACTGGCGAAGGTAACGGTCCTGTAAATGCACTGGATAATGCTATCAGACAAAATGTGGATAAATTAAATAAATATTCAAAATATTTAAAAGATCTCAAATTAGTGGATTATAAAGTTAGAATTTTAAACACAGGCACAGAAGCGATTACTAGAGTTTCAATAGAGAGTACTGATTCAAAAGGTAAGAACTGGTTTACGATTGGTGTGTCAGCAAATATAATTGATGCTTCATTTAAAGCCTTGGTAGATAGTTTGGATTATAAATTATTTAAAGATAATGCTCCAGCAAGTCTTTAATGTCATTTAATAATATCTCATTTATTTTGCATCAACCTCAATTATCTGAAAATATAGGTGCATGCGCCAGAGCTATAAAAAATTTTAACTTTAAAAAACTAGTTATTGTTAAACCTAAGCCAATTTTCCCAAATGATAAAATTCTAGCAACCTCTGTTGGCGCAAAAGATCTAATCGTTAATGCAAAGGTACATACAACTTTAGAATCTGCTGTAAAAAAAGTAGATTATGTTATTGCAACCTCTGCAAGGTTTAGAAACAAAAACATTAAACATATAAAATTAGAAGATTTAAAAAAAATTGATTTTAGCAAAAAGATAGCTTTTTTATTTGGTTCAGAAGCATCTGGTTTATCCAATAATGAGATTAGTTATGCAAATTATACTATGCAAATATCAACCAACCCTGATTTTAAATCATTAAATTTATCTCATAGTGTTATTATTATTGCCCACACAGTAGCTAGCATTATCAATTTAAAGGGTGCTAAATACTCGAAATCAAAAAAGGTAACTTTAGCCAGCAAGAAGGATGTGCAAGCTATGACCAATTTATGTATTAGTAAATTAGAGGAAAAAAGCTTTTTTAAACCTCTAGAGAAGAGGCCTATTATGCTTGAAAACTTAAGAAGTATTTTTTCCAAAATGGAGCTATCCAAGAAAGAAACAAGTATTTTGTCCAGCGTATTTGCTAGTTTAGCCAAAAAAGGTTGATTGACAAAATAATGAGTAAGTTTATAACCCCAACTATCAAATGACAAAAAGAATAAGTTCTAAACACAAAATAGATAGAAGGTTAAAAATTAACCTATGGGGTAGACCTAAGAGTCCTTTCAATAAAAGAGATTATGGACCTGGACAACACGGTCAAGGTAGAAAAGGAAAACCTTCTGATTACGGAATTCAGCTACAAGCTAAACAAAAATTAAAAGGTTACTACGGTAACATTAATGAAAGACAATTCAGAAATATTTACAAAAAAGCTGCAATGCAAAAAGGTGATACTGGTGAGAATTTAATTGGACTACTTGAGAGAAGACTCGATTCAGTTGTATACAGAGCAAGATTTTCAACAACAGTATTTTCAGCAAGACAACTTATTAACCACGGCCATGTAAAAGTTAATGGTAAAAAAGTTAATATTTCAAGTTATGTTGTTACAGAAGAAGATACGATTGAAATTAGAGACAAATCTAAACAGTTAGCCTTCATTGATATTGCTTTAGCAAACAAAGAAAGAGAAACACCTGAATATATTCAATTAGACGAAAAGAATAAAAAAGTTACTTTTGTAAGAGTACCTAAGTTCGATGAAGTTCCTTATCCAGTTATTATGGAACCAAATCTAGTAATTGAATATTACTCTAGATAATAAATATTTATTTTTTAAAATTAATTCCTTTATCCTCAAGAACTTTCTTGAGCTCACCGTTTTCATACATTTCTTTAACGATGTCACAGCCGCCAACAAATTCACCTTTAATGTAAACTTGTGGAATAGTAGGCCAGTCACTGAATTCTTTTATACCTTCTCTTAAAGATTGGTTTTCAAGAACGTTGATCCCTTTATAATTCACTTCTAAAATTTTTAACATATTTGAAACAGCCATAGAAAATCCACACTGTGGAGCATCAGGAGTTCCTTTCATAAATAAGCAAACTTCATTATTAGTAATTTCGTTATTAATTAAATCTTTAGTTGGTTGGTCCATTTTTATTGTTCCTTTGTTTTAATTGCTAAAGCGTGCAGTTCATTTCCCATTTTTCCTTTAAGGGAATTATACACCATTTTATGTTGCTCAATTTTGCTTTTTCCTTCAAATTTACTTGAAGTAATCGTTGCTGAGTAATGATTGCTATCTCCTGCTAAGTCTTGAATTTCTATTATAGCATCGGGTAAAGCTTCTTTAATAAGTGTTTCAATTTCCTTTATATCCATTGCCATTTAATTACTCATGTAGTTAGTTAACCAAGTTGTATGTGATTTAATTAAATCGTCAATTGATACTTTTGTCTTATTATCAATAATTAGATCATTTTCATTTGTGGTTCCAAGCTCATCAAAATGCACAGAGTTCTCTTGAAGTATTTTGGTAACATTTTCAAGATCATCTTTACTAATTTCTATAATATATCTACCCTGGTCTTCGCCAAACAAGTATTCAAATTTATTAATTAAATAGTTAGGTTTTTTAAGGGTTACTCCTTTTTTACCTTTAATGCACATTTTGGATAAAGCGGTAATAATACCACCCAAAGACACATCATGAGCGGCTTTAATAAGTTTTTTATCAATAAGTTTTAAAATTGTTTCACCATTATTTTTTTCATTAAATAAATTAATCTCTGGGGGAGGACCATTTTTTTCATTTAAAATATCTCTTGCAAATAAACTTTGGTCTAAGTGTCCTTCAGTTTTTCCTATAACTAAAAGAATATTATCGGTTTCCTTAAGGTCCATTGTAACCATGTTTTTATAATCTTTAATTAAACCAACACCACCAATTGCTGGAGTAGGTTTAATTCCAATATCTTTTGTTTGATTATAAAAAGAAACATTACCTGAAACAACTGGAAAATCTAAGTAAGAGCTAGCTTCTCCTAAGCCTTGAACACATTCGACAAACTCACCCATATTTTCTTCATTTTCAGGGCTACCAAAATTTAAACAATTAGTAATTGCAATTGGTTTTGCACCAACTGAAATTAAATTTCTCCAACTTTCACAAACAATTTGTTTTCCGCCACTTAAAGGGTGAGCCCAACAATATACCGCTGAAGAATCGACGGAGGCTGCAACTGCTTTATTGGTGCCATGAACTCTAACAACACCTGCGTCTCCACCAGGTTTTTGAATAGTGTCACCCATAACAGTGTGATCATACTGTTGCCAAATCCATTCTTTACTACATACATTGGGATTAGATAAAATCTTGTGTAAAACATTAACTACTTTTAAAGTTTTAAATTCTTCTTTTTTAATTTTAATTTTTTTTGGTAATTTAGCTTTCTTCCATTTACGATCATACATCGGTGAATTTTCAACTAGTGTATTAACAGGAATATCTGCTACTTTTTCTTCATCAAAATAAAGCTCGATTTTTTTACTTTTTGTTGTTTTACCAATTACCGCAAAGTCTAAATTCCATTTATCAAATATCTTTTGAGCCATTTCTTCTTTGCCTTTTTCTAAAACAATTAGCATTCGTTCTTGGCTTTCAGAAAGCATAATTTCGTAAGGGGTCATATTTGCTTCTCTACAAGGAACTTTATTTAAATTTATCTCAATTCCCAAGTTTCCTTTTGAAGCCATCTCAATACTTGATGAGGTTAATCCTGCAGCACCCATATCTTGAATTGCAATAATCGAGTCTCCTGCCATTAACTCTAAACAAGCTTCTAATAATAGTTTTTCAGTAAAGGGATCTCCAACTTGAACGGTTGGTTTTTTTTCTTCAATTTTATCATCAAAAGAAGCAGATGCCATACTAGCACCATGTATGCCGTCTCTCCCTGTTTTTGAACCAACATAAATAACAGGCTTTCCTAATCCCGCAGCTTTTGAATAAAATATTTTATTTTTTTTAACCAATCCTAATGTCATGGCATTAACCAAAATATTACCATTGTAAGACTTATCAAAGCTAGTTTGACCAGCAATAGTTGGAACCCCCATGCAATTACCATACCCACCAATTCCATGCACAACTCCACGTAATAAATTTTTAGTTTTTTTATGCTGAGATGAGCCAAAATGAATTGAGTTTAAATTGGCAATAGGTCTTGCACCCATTGTAAAAACATCTCTCATAATACCACCAACACCAGTTGCAGCACCTTGGTAAGGCTCAATAAACGATGGGTGATTGTGGCTTTCAATCTTAAATACTATTGCGTCATCATCACCAATATCAATAACTCCTGCATTTTCTCCCGGTCCTTGAATGACATTCTTTCCTTTAGTGGGTAGATTTTTTAAATGAAATCTTGATGATTTATAAGAGCAATGCTCATTCCACATTGCAGAAAAAATACCCAGTTCAGTAATATTGGGAACTCGTTTAAGCAATTCACATATTTTTTCATACTCGTCTTTTTTTAATCCATGATCAATTGCAAGTTGCTCGTTAACTATCATTATTTTAAATTGTTAATTAGGTTTTCAAAAAATATTGAACCATCTTCACCCGATAGAGCAGGGTCAATCATTCGCTCAGGATGAGGCATCATCCCTAAAACATTTTTCTGTTTATTATATATACCAGCAATATTTTGTAATGAACCGTTAGGGTTAGATTTTTTATTAACGTTTCCGTTTTCATCTGAATAGAATAAAGCTATTTGATTATTGTCATTAATTTCTTTAATTTGGTTATTAGAGCAAAAGTAATTTCCTTCATTGTGAGCTATGTGAAATTCATAAATATCTTTTTTAACATCTTTAAAAAATGAATTGTCTTTATTGTTAACTTTCACAAAAACATTTTTACATATAAATTCTAGATATTTATTTCTAAGCAGAACCCCTGGTAACAAACCCGATTCAACTAAAATTTGAAAGCCATTACAGATACCCATAACCTTACCACCCCCTTGTGCAAAGTTAAGTATTGATTTCATAATCTTAGATTTTGAAGCCATGCTTCCACATCTAAGATAATCTCCATAAGAAAAGCCACCAGGTAAAACTACTAAGTCACTTTTTGGTAGTTCTAGGTCATCATGCCAAACCATTTTATTTTTAAAACCAAATTTCTTTAAGGCAACATCCATATCTCTATCACAGTTAGATCCAGGGAAAGTTATTACAGATGAATTCATTATTTATTATTGCGTCTCAATAATTTTATAATTTTCTATTACCAAATTAGCTAAAAGCTTCTTACACATTTCATCCACTTTTTCTTGAGCTTTTTTTTTGTCATTTTCTTTTGTATCAATTTCAAAATATTTTCCTTGTCTTACTTCATTGATGTCGTCAAAACCCATGCCATCTAATGTTTGGTGAATAACTTTACCTTGTGGGTCTAGTACGTCTTTTTTAAGAGTAATAATTACTGATATCTTCATATCTACTTTCTTTTTTTAATTGATCTTAATTTTGTAACATTTACTGCACTTACATTTGAGTTTTCATGAAGAATTCCTAGTCTTTTAGCAACCTCTGTATAAGCTGGTATTAGATCTCCCAAGTCTTTTCTAAATCGATCTTTATCAAGCTTCTTATCAGTAACCGAGTCCCACAATCTACATGTATCAGGACTTATTTCATCAGCTAAAATAACTTCAGACTTTCCATTTATCTTAAGTCTCCCAAATTCAAGTTTAAAATCTATTAACTTAATTCCCACACCTCTAAACATACCAATCATAAAATCATTAATTCTTAAAATCATTTTTTTAACTTTTTCCAACTCTTGTTTAGTCGCCCAATCAAAGGCTAAAATATGCTCTTCTGCTATTAGTGGATCACCTAATTTATCATCTTTTAGGCAATACTCTAATAATGGTTCTTTTAAAACCGTACCGTCTTCAATACCAAGTCTTTTTGTTATAGAGCCTGTTGCAACATTTCTTATAATGAATTCGATTGGAATAATTTCAACAAATTTAATAATTTGTTCTCGCATGTTTAATCTTTTTACTAAATGGTTTTTAATTCCTATTTGGTCTAAGTTTGTAAGAATGTGTTCAGATATTCTATTGTTCAAAACACCCTTACCTTCAATTTTTGATTTTTTTAAATTATTAAAAGCAGTAGCATCATCTTTAAAATATTGAATAACTAAATTTTTGTCAGTTGTGGAGTATATAATTTTTGCTTTTCCTTCGTATAATTTTTTACCTTTTTTCATTATTTAAAAACTCTTCTAAAGATTAAATCTACGTTTTTAAAGTGAGATGAATAATTAAATATTGCTTTAAGTTTTTTGGGGGAAATTTTAGTCATAATAAATTTGTCTTTATTTATAACATCAAATAAATTTAAATTTTCAGCAAAACATTTTTTTGCATAATTTTGAACCATTTTGTAAGATTGTTCTCTACTTAAGCCAGATTTTGTTAACTCAAGCATAACCTCTTGAGAAAAGATTAAACCTTTGGTTAAGTTTAAATTTTCAATCATTTTTTTTGGATATACAATCATTTTATCTAAAATATTTCCAAGTCTAGCTAAAGCAAAGTCTAAAGTTATATTCGCATCTGGCCCAATATTTCTTTCAACACTTGAATGGGAAATATCTCTTTCATGCCATAGAGCAATATTTTCTAAAGCAGGGATCACCGCACTCCGAACCATTCTTGCAAGACCAGTTAAGTTTTCACTTAAAATTGGGTTTTTTTTATGAGGCATTGCTGATGAGCCTTTTTGGTCTTTTGAAAAAAATTCTTGCACTTCATAAACTTCTGTTCTTTGTAAATGCCTAATTTCAATTGCAACTCTTTCAACAGAACCTGCGATAATTGCAAGAACAGAAAAATAAAAAGCATGACGGTCTCTTGGTATAACTTGAGTTGATATGGGTTCAACTTTTAAACCAAGTTTTTTAGCAACATGTTTTTCAACGTTTGGACTTATGTTTGCAAAAGTTCCGACAGCACCTGAGATTGCACAGGTTGAAATTTCATCAATTGCATCAACTAATCTTTTTCTGTTTCTTTTAAATTCCTCATAGAATGAAGCAAGTTTTAAGCCAAAAGTAATAGGCTCTGCATGTATACCGTGACTTCTTCCCATACATGGGGTGTACTTATATTTTTTAGCTTGTTTTTTTAATACTTTTAAGATTTGATCAATGTCACCTAATAGAATTTTACCTGATTGAACTAATTGAATATTTAAGCTTGTATCGAGGACATCCGAAGATGTCATTCCCTGGTGTAAGTATCTTGCTTTAATGCCAGCTTTTTCTGTAACAGAGGTTAAAAAGGCTATTACATCATGCTTAACCCTAGATTCAATTTGATGAATTCTTTTAACATTAATCTTAGCTTTTTTTTTAACAACAGAAGCTACACCTTTTGGGATTTGACCCATTTTTTCCATCGCTTCAGCTGCCGCAATCTCTACATCAAGCCAAATTTGGTATTTATTTTTTTCTGACCATATGTCAGTAAGTTGTTTTCTAGAATATCTTTCAATCATTAATTATAAATAAGGGGGCTTAGAATAACCTTTAACAGATTCTGTAAAGATTTCATAACCATTTTCAGTAATACCTAATGTATGCTCAAATTGCGCTGATAAAGATTTATCTTTTGTAACTGCGGTCCAGCCATCTTTTAGCATTTTTACATCCCATTCACCGGTATTTATCATAGGTTCGATTGTAAAAGTCATACCAGGTCTAAGTTCCATACCAGTATTTTTCCTACCATAATGTAAAACATTTGGGGGCTCATGAAATGTAGTACTTATCCCGTGACCACAAAAATCTCTTACAACTGAATAACCTTTTTTTTCCACAAAGGATTGTATTTCATGTCCAATGTCACCAAGTTTTAATCCTGGTTTTAATAATTTTATAGCTCTCATCATAGATTCGTAAGTAGTATCAATTAGATTATTAACTTTAACAGGGGTCTTACCAATACAAAACATTCTACTGGTATCACCATAATGCTCGTCAATTATTGCGGTAACATCAACATTAAGTGCATCACCTTCATTTAGAGCTCTATCAGAAGGTATACCGTGGCAGACAACGTGATTTAAAGAAGTGCACAATGATTTTTTAAAACCTCTATAAAATAGCGGAGCTGAGTAGGCACCATTATCTCTTATAAATTCATAGCCTAATTTATCTATAAATTCCGTAGTAACTCCTGGCTTAATATTATCTGTTAGCATATCAAGAGTTTCAGCAGCTAACTTTCCAGCCACTCTCATTTTTTCAAATTTTTCTGTATAATCAGGCATTAACAATCTTAATTTTTTTTTCTATTTTAATTTCTTTTGAACTTATTTTGCATCGATAAGCTAAAAAAATAACTCCAGCTTTTTTTGCAAGTAAATAATTTTCATAATATTCTTTATCAATATCTGCGGCTATTTTAAAGCTTTCAACACCCTGTATTTGAACTAAGAATAATAAATAAGATTTATAACCTTTTTTAATAGCCGTAATAAGAGTTTTTAAATGTTTGGAGCCTCTAGAAGTAATCGCATCTGGAAATTCTGCAATTTTTTCATCTCTAAATAATGTAACATTTTTAACTTCAATAAATATTTTTTGTTTATTTTTTTCAACTAAAAAATCAAACCTTGTTTCTTTGTCAAAAAAAACCTCAGGTTTAATACTGTCATTGTTTGTAACTTCTTTAACAAGATTATTCGACAATCCATGGTAAGCAATTTTATTTGCAAAATGAGTATTAACACCCACTAAATTTTTTTTAACCTTGATGATCTCTAATGTATATTTAAGCTTTCTTTTAGGATTATCATTTTTAGAAATAAAAACTTCATTTCCCTCATCTAATAAGCCCTTCATTGACCCAGTATTAGGGCAATGTGCTGTAACGATCTCTTTACCAAGTTTAACGTCTGTAAAAAATCTCTTATATCTCTTGATAAGTCTCCCTTTAATTAAAAGATTTTGAAATTTCATAAGTATTTATCTTTTATATTGAGAGTTATAAATAGCAAATTTATGTGATAAAAAAGTCACAATTAGATATTTATTATAATATTTAAAATTATACAGTATAAAAGTAGATATTAATATTTGATTTAGAGTGTTTATCCTATAAAGAATTAGATAAACTAAGTTTAATTATTTAAAAAGGGATAAAAGTGAAAAAAATTACAATTATATTCATCTCAGCTTTATTTACTCTAACTACTTCGGCATTTGCCGGTGGTATGATTGGTGTAAAGCTTGGAAAAGGTGATCTAGAGGGTAACAAGAAAGCTTACACCGCAGGATCAAACACATATGCTGCTCAATCTGGATCAAAAGATAATGCTTTCGGAGCAATTTTTGCAGAACTTAACATAAAGGAAAGTCCTATCTCGGTAGGATTAGAATATGTTCCCTTTGATGCAGACGTTTCATTAGACGGTAAAAGTTCTGGCGTAAGTGCTAATGTTAGTGATTATACAACTATATATGCTTTAGCTATGCGTGAGCTTAATGACGTAAGCGTTTATGCTAAACTTGGATATTCACAAGCTGATATAGGAACTGTAAGCGTTAATGACACTGCAACGACATATGTTAGCCAGTCTGGTGATTTAGAAGGAATGATGGTTGGTGTTGGTGTTCAATCTAAAGAACTTCCATTTGGGTTAGTAGCAAGAGGCGAATTTACTTACACTGAATTTGATGACATTTCAGTTACAACTACTTCAAATGGTAGTACAAGTGTTAAGAAAACAGCAGATGGTGAATTAACTACACTAACTCTATCATTAGCAAAAAGTTTTTAATTTATTATTAACTTAAAATTTTTAAAAAGAGGTACTAGAAATAGTACCTCTTTTTTTTTGCCTATAGTAAAGAGTTACTATTTAATATAATTTTTAAATTTTAAAAATGAATCGAAATACAAAATTTAGTGCTGCAATACTTATTATTGGTAATGAAATTCTCTCTGGAAGAACAAAAGACACCAATACTAGCACAATTGCTCAATGGTTAAATTCAATTGGTGTAAAAGTTAATGAGGTAAGAGTTATCCCAGATATTGAAAATACAATTGTTGAGACTGTTAATCATTTAAGAAAAGTTAATAATTATGTCTTTACTACTGGCGGTATAGGCCCAACGCATGATGATATTACTGCACAATCTATTTCGAAAGCATTTAATCTTGAGTACGAAATTCACAAAGAAGCTTTTAAAATACTAGAAGCTTACTACAAAGTAGGTGAATTTAATGAAGGTAGACAAAAAATGGTATGGATGCCACATAAAGCTAATTTGATATTAAATCCAGCAAGTGGTGCACCAGGATTTAATATTGAAAATGTTTTTTGCCTCCCAGGAGTTCCTTCAATTTTAAAATCAATGTTAGGAGGATTAAAAAATAAGATAGTAGGGGGAGATCCAATATTAAGCCATACAATAAATTTAAAAACTGTTGAAAGTGAAATTGCAAAATCTTTAACTAGTGTTCATAACAATAATAAGGATGTTGAAATTGGAAGTTATCCCTTTTTTCAAGCAGGCAAACTAGGCGTATCAATAGTAATACGATCTGAAGACCAATCTAAAATTGACAAGTGTAATTCTGAAATATTGGAGTTTGTTAATCAAAAAAAAATAGAAGTAGTAGTTAGATAGTTAAATGCTTTATTTTAAATATGCAAAAAACACTTTCCAATGAGATTGTATTAAATGAAAAAAATATTAATACCAATTTTATGGATAATTTCTATATTAATTTCTATAGGTTGGACGTTCGAACATCCTGAAGAAATTACAAAATTTAAAAATGTATTAAAATATGATTTATCATTTAAGGAAATTTTCAAAAATTTTAAATCAAAGTCAGTTAAAAAGACATTAAGTTTAAATGAAAAAATAAAAGTTGTTCAAATTGATACTGCTTATAATACTCTTGAATTAGAATATTTTAGAGTACCTGTTTACTCTAGCTATGGAGGAATAGCTCAAGTTGATGATACTATCCTCTATCTTTCTGGAGATAGTGATTTATTTTTATTAAAGAAAAATGATAAAAAAAAAATTGAATTTAAACAAATTATTTCATCAAAAATAGAAAATAAAAAAAGTTTATTTGTTAAAAATAATGAAAAAAAAGTAGGAAATTATGCTGAACGCTTTTTTGGTATAAAGGATGTTTTAGTTGATAGTTTTACTGGGTTTGAAAACAAGTTATTATTTGCAAGTTCTTTAGAATATAATGATTTAGACGATTGTTACACGATGGGAGTTTATTACTCAGAGATAATAAATACTGATATATTTGAAGTATCTAAGTGGAAAAATATTTTTTCTACCGAGAAATGTTTGACAGTAGATCTTACAACCAATCCTAGATTTGCAGCTGCATCATCTGGAGGAAGACTAATTAAAATTGATGAAGACAACATTTTATTAAGTATAGGAGACTTTTATGCTGATGGAGTTAATGGTCCAGCTTTAAGTCAAGACCTCACAAATATGTATGGGAAAACAATAAAGATTAATATCAAAAATTTAAAATTTGAAATTTTTAGCTATGGCCATAGGAATCCGCAAGGTTTATTTATAGATAATGATAATAATATTTTTTCAACCGAACATGGCCCAACAGGTGGAGATGAACTTAATTTTATTATTCAAAATAATAATCATGGATGGCCTTTAGCAACTTATGGAACCAATTATAAATCCTCTGATGCTTATATTAAGGAAGCGAATGATTATAAAAAAGTTTGGCCTTTGGATATAACCGAAAATACTCACAATTTTTTTTATAAACCATTATTTTCTTGGGGTAACACTCTTGGAATTTCCAATCTAATTGTTTATGAAAATAACTATTTTACTAAATGGAATAGAAATTTAATTATTTCAACACTGGCAAGTAAGCAGCTCATTAGAATGGTTTTTGATTACGATAATAAGTCAATAATATATAAAGAAAATATTAAGCTAGATAAAAGAATAAGAGATATAATTGAACTTAATGATGGCAGAATAGCACTTTTAACTGATAGAGGAAAAAAATTAAATGAAAACCCCGAAATCATTATTATCAATAAAAAAAATATTAATTAAATTTAATATGCTTTATTTCGCTTACGGCAGTAATTTAAATCATTTTCAAATGAAAAGAAGATGCAAAGACAGTGTCTTTTTAAAGAAAATTAATTTAACTAATTTTAAATTAACTTTTAGAAGCAAATATAGAGCTGCCGATATAGAGCCTAAAAAAAACTCAATTGTTCCAGGAGCTTTATTTGAAATATCTAAAAGTGATGAAAAAAAATTAGATGTTTATGAAGATTATCCAGTTCTATATAAAAAATATTATTTTACTTATTATGGTAAGAAAGTAATGACCTATACCATGACTAAAAAAACTTTATTTGCATATCCAACAGAACGATATTTAAATGTTGTAAAGAGAGGTTATAAAGATTGTAATTTAGATAATCATATTCTTAAAAAAGCATTAAAAGCTTAATTAAAATATTGATATGATTTGTTAACAAAAAGAAGTTGAGTTATAAATAAAAACAGTTAAACAAATGAAAATAGTAAATGCCCTCGTGGTGAAATTGGTAGACACAACGGACTTAAAATCCGTGCCTTTTTGGAGTGCCAGTTCGAGTCTGGCCGAGGGCACCACTATATGAGAGACAAAGTATATTTAGTTTTTGATAAAACGAAGGCTTCCTTAAAGATAAAATCAATTCTAATTAAAAAAGTTAACATTACATCTTTAAGAAAATCTAACATAATAATTGTTTTAGGTGGAGATGGTTTCATGCTTCAAACATTAAAAAAATTACACAAATATAAAAAACCTTTCTATGGAATTAATTCTGGAAACTATGGTTTTTTGATGAATAAGTTTTCTAATGAAAACATTATTAAAAATTTGAACATCTCTAACAGTGTAAAAATTTATCCTCTACAAATGACTGTTATTAATAAAAATAACCAAACAAAAAAATCAATAGCTATTAATGAGGTGTCAATATTAAGACAAAGCAAGCAGGCATCATCAATTTCTATTACAGCTAATAAGAAAAATATTATTAAAGATCTTATCTCTGATGGTGTGCTAGTTTCAACACCAGCAGGTAGTACAGCTTATAATTTATCAGCACATGGACCAATTCTAAATTTAGATTCAAGAAAACTAGCGGTTACTCCTATAAGTCCTTTTAGACCTAGAAGATGGAAGGGAACAATAGTTAGTGATAAATCTAAAATTTTAATAAAAAATTTAGATGTAAATAAAAGACCCATTAGTGCTGTTGCAGATAATTTTGAAGTTAGAAATGCAAAGACAATTAAAATTCAAGCTAATAAAAAAATTAGCTTTGAATTATTGTATGAAAAAAATAACAGTCTTTATAAAAAAATAAAGATTGAACAAACTCGTAAAGAAACTTCAAATAATTAAGTGATGGTGCCCCCTCACGGAGTCAAGCTGCGAACCTATTGATTACTCAGCAAGGGTAGAAACTGTCAAACATGAAGATAACCTAATTTTTTGCAATTTAATAAGAAAATTTTATGAAAAAACTGGCTGTCCCATACTTAATACTTCTTTTAATATAAGAGGCGAACCAATTGTTTGTATAGTGGAAGATGCTTTTAATTGTTTTATGTGTACAAATTTTGAGGTTTTAGTAATTAATAATTTTATATTAAAAAAAAGATCAGAAAGTTGTTTTAAAACATA
>CAJQTK010000047.1 GCA_905620495.1 uncultured Candidatus Pelagibacter sp.
ATAAACTTATCATTATCTTTAAAATCTAAAATTTTAACTCTTTTACTTCCTTCCACTAAGACTTTAACCGTACCATCTGGTAATTTTAATAACTGTAAAATATTTCCTTCACAACCATACATAAAAAGATCTGTTTTTTTCGGATCATCTACTTCTGAGTTTTTTTGTGTAACAAGAACTATTTTTTTGTCTTTTTTCATTACTTCATTTAAAGCTGAGATAGACTTATCTCTTCCAACAAATAATGGAATTACCATATTAGGGAATACAACAATATCTCTAAGGGGTAATAAAGGTTTTAAAATTTTAACGTCCATTCTCTAAATATGGATATTAAATATAATATTGCAATAGCTATTTATCAGTTATTAACGCTAAATTAAGCCGCAGATGTTTTATCTGACTTTATTTTGTTGTTATTTTTTGAGTGAACTAAAATTGGTTGAGTCAAGCCTTTAGCCGCACTCGCATCAACAATGACTTCCCCAATATTATCTTGGCTTGGTAGGTCATACATAGTTTTTAATAAAATATTTTCTAAAATAGATCTAAGTCCTCTTGCACCAGTTTTTTTATTAATTGCTTTGTGTGCAATTTCTTTAAGAGCATTATCTTTGAAGGTTAACTTAGCTCCATCTAATTTAAATAACTCTTGGTACTGTTTGATTAAAGAATTCTTTGGTTCTTGTAATATTTTAACTAAAGATTTTTCATCAAGATCTTCTAAAGTTGCTATCATAGGTAATCTTCCAATAAACTCAGGTATCAATCCATATTTTAATAAATCTTCGGGTTCCAAACTTTTCATCCATTCACCTGTTTTTTTGTCATCTGTTTTTTTAACATTGGCTCCAAAGCCAATAGAAGTGCCTTTATCTCTTTGAGAGATTATTTTGTCCAAACCAGCAAATGCTCCACCACAAATAAATAAAATATTTGTTGTATCTACTTGTAAAAATTCTTGTTGCGGATGTTTTCTTCCACCTTGAGGTGGAACACTTGCAACAGTTCCTTCCATGATTTTTAATAATGCTTGCTGTACACCTTCCCCAGAAACGTCTCTAGTAATTGATGGATTTTCAGACTTTCTACTAATCTTATCAACTTCATCGATGTAAACAATTCCTCTTTGAGCTTTTTCAACATTATAATCTGCGGCTTGTAATAGTTTTAAAATAATATTTTCAACATCCTCTCCAACATAACCTGCTTCAGTTAATGTAGTAGCATCTGCCATCGTAAAAGGAACATCTAGAATTCTAGCTAATGTTTGAGCTAATAAAGTTTTACCACAACCAGTTGGACCAACTAAGAGAATGTTAGATTTAGAAAGCTCAACAGTCTTACTAGTTTTACTTTCGTAATTAAGTCTTTTGTAATGATTGTGTACTGCTACAGACAAAACCTTTTTGGCATGTGGTTGACCTATAACGTAATCATCTAATACAGCGCAAATTTCTTTTGGTGGTGGTAATCCATCTTGGTGTTTAACAAAAGTATCTTTACTTTCTTCCTTAATAATATCCATGCAAAGTTCAACACACTCATCACAAATGAATACCGTAGGCCCTGCAATTAATTTTCTAACTTCATGTTGGCTCTTGCCACAAAATGAGCAGTAAAGAATATTTTTATTATTAGTAGTCATAAATTTATAAACGAATCAATTAAATTACTTTAATATAGGAGAGTCATATTAATCAAGTATACGTTTAATCCACCTCAAGATGTTGTGGGTTAAGACCTGTTTTCTACCACTTCATCTATTAAACCAAAGTCTTTTGCAACTTCTGGAGTCATGAAATTATCTCTCTCTAGTGCTTTTTTAACATCATCGACTGATTTATCAGTGTGCTTAGAATAGATTTCATTAAGTCTTTTTTTTAAAGCCAAAACTTCATTCGCATGTATTTCTATATCTGTTGCTTGACCTTGAAATCCAGCTGATGGTTGATGAACCATTATTCTAGAATTAGGTAATGAAAATCTTTTACCTTTTTTACCAGCAGCTAATAGAAAAGATCCCATTGAAGCTGCTTGACCAATACATAAAGTTGAAACATCAGGCTTAATATATTGTATTGTATCATAAATACCTAGACCCGCTGTAACTAGTCCACCTGGGCTATTTATATATAAATAAATTTCTTTTTTTGGATCCTCAGATTCTAAAAATAAAAGCTGAGCTGTAACTAAAGATGCGACATTATCATTAATCGGACCAACCAAAAAAATTATTCTTTCTTTTAAAAGTCTTGAATAGATATCATAAGCTCTTTCACCCTTGTTGGATTGCTCCACTACCATAGGGACTAAATTGTTCATTTGTTCTGAAAAATTTATTGTCATAAGTTGATTCTTTTAACTTATACAACTTGTGATTACTTTTTGCTAACTTTTTTTTTTGAAGTTTCTTTAGATTTTGCAGCTTTTGACTTAGATGCATCTTTTTTAGCAACTGCTTTTTTAGCAACTGCTTTTTTAGCAACTGCTTTTTTTTCTTGTGGATGGTCATGATTGTGATCATGATTGTGGTCATGGTCTTGTTTTTGATGTTCTTTTAAAATTTTTTCAGCTTCTTCTTTGGATATTTCTTTCTTATTAGGCTTTGCCCTTGTTTTAATTGCAGCAATAATTTTTTCTTCATAAACGGTTCCTCTTAAACTTTCTAATGCAGATGGATTTTTTTGATAAAAATCCATAACCATTTTTTCTTGTCCCGGCATCATTCTAAGTTGTTTTTGAACTTCAGCCTGAACCTCTTGTTCTGTAACTTTTATTTTATTCTGTTCTCCAAATTCATTCAAAATTAACCCAACTTTAATTCTTTTTTTTGCTACATCTTCTAAATTTTTTCTACTTTTTTTAGTATCCTCTTCACCCATATCTTGAGCTAGTATCTTAACCTCTTCATCTACTAGGTTGCTTGGAATTTCATCAACTTTAAAATTTTCAATTTCTTTTAAAATTTGAGTTTTAGTTAATTTATCTAAAGAATTTTTATATTCTTCGTTAATTTGTTTTGAAACTAATAATTTTAGATCAGTAAGATCTTTTGATCCTAAATTTTTTGCAAAATCATCATCAATTTTTACAGCTTCAGATTTTTTTACAGCTATAATTTTACAAACAAATTTAGCTTTTTTCTTTGCAAATTCTTTTTGTGGATAATTTTCAGGTAGTACAGCCTCTACTGACTTTTCATCATTTTTTTTAACTCCTACTAATTGCTTATCAAAGCCTTTAATAAATAAATCTTTTCCAAGGATTAATTGTGTATTTTTTCCTTCACCACCAGTAAAATCTTTTCCATCAATTGTAGCCTTGTAGTCAAATACAACAGAATTTCCATCAACAGCCTTAACTTCATCAGCAACATCTATGAAGTTATTTTGACTTTTTGCTATTTCTTTAATTCTTTTATCAGTCTCACTTGCATCTATTTTAACTGTATATTCATTAAATTTTATATTCTCTACTGATTTAAGCTCTACTTTTGGTAGTTCAGTTATTGACATTACGTATTCTAAATCTTTATCTTCACCGTAAGTTTTAAGGTCAAGCTTGGGTTGTCCCGCTGGTTTAATTTTATTATCCTCTAAAGCTTTAACCGATGTTTCTTTAAGAACTTTATCCAGGACTTCACTAAAAATTGATTGGCCAAATTGTCTTTTAAGAATTTCTCTTGGAACTTTTCCTGGTCTGAAACCTTTTAAATTAACAGTCTTTTTAATTTCCTCATATTTTTCATCCATATAAGTGTTCATAGTTTTTTTATCTATGAAAACTTTAACTTCTTTATTTAAACCTTTTATATTTTCTACTGTTACTTTCATAATTTTATAACTTCCTGGTAGGCGAAAAAGGACTCGAACCTTCACATCTTTCAATACTGGTTCCTAAGACCAGCGCGTCTACCAATTCCGCCATTCGCCCACAATTCTTGTGGCTTTATATATTATTGATATCATTTGTCCAATGACATTAATTATGAAATATATTAATAATCAATTATATTTACTGATATTTTAAAAAATGATTATTTCACCTTGTATAAGCATATGCAAAACAGATCCTCAAACAGGCTACTGTTATGGATGTGGGAGAAGTAATGAAGAAAAGAAATTATGGAAACTAAAAAATACCTCTAACCAGTGGAAAAATGATAATTTAACTGATATTCAAAAAAGACTAACTGGTTGGCAGCTAGAGAGTTTTAAGGATTCATACAAACATAAAACAGAAAATGGTATTTCTCTTTTTAAAAAAAATTTAAATAATGACTAAATCTACAATAGCTATATTGCTTTACATATTAGGACTAATATTCGGTGCTTTGGTTTTGGATGTATGGAGTGCTGAGACTGGACCTAAGGCTTTTATAGGAATTGCTTGGACTGCAATTTTGCTAGTTGCACTTCTATACGCTGATAAATATGAAAAAAAATAATTATAAAATTATTTCTTTATTTTTTTCATTAATTTTTATTAACTTTCAAACAATAGTTTTTTCAGAAATTATGCTTTTAACAGGATGTAAAAATCTAAATGATGGTTTTATTAAAAATGAATACATTTTAGATTTTGAAAAATCTTTAATGACAAGAAATTATGTTTATGACACCAAAACATATAAAAAACATAGAATAACAGATTTGAGTATAAAAAAAGAGAATACTTTAGAGAAATTCTTGTACATGGATAAAGATTTAATTTTTACAGATAAAGTTGGCTATCCACAGTTTTATACTCAACTAGTTTTTGAAAAAAATAATCCCATGATTAACATTAAAACAGTAATTAATGGTGAAGAAGCTATTTCAAAAATATCTACCTGTAGTAAAGTAGAAATTTATGAGGAAGAAAGCTAAGATTTTTTATTTGTAACGCTAGCCTTATTAGGCTTATTAACAAAGTTTAATTTTTTTGATCCAAACTTAGTATCTGTAATATTGCTTCGATGTTTTGCAAAAGCTTGCTTTTGCGCTAACTTCATTGCTTTTTTTGATGACATATACTTATTCTATATTTTTTTATAATAAAATATAGTTTTAATTATTTGAAGTTTTTTGTCTAGCAAGAATATTAAAGTCTTTATCTGCAACAACAATTTCACCCGACGAAACAGATATGTTTAAAGTTTCTAAAATTACAACATAATGTGTTACAAATATTAAGTTACTTTTATCATTCCATTTTTTTATATATTCTTTTAATTCTTTGATTTGTTTGTCTTTGTTATCAGCGAATTTTTGACTAAAAAATGAATTTAAAAAACTTTTAGTTTCATAATTTTTAAAGGCATATTTGGCTGTTTGCTTGCATCTACACCACTCACTAGATAGTATTTTATCAATCATTATATTTTTTTCTAAAAAAAAAATTCCTATTCTCTTTGATTGCTCAATACCGTCCTCATTTAAGTTTCTTTGCGATGCACAATTTGATATGTCAAAATTATCTGGATCTCCTCCACCTTGGACATAAGCGTGTCTTATAAATATTAATTTTCCACCTTAGTTTAATATGTTCTGCACATTATCCTCTGAATTAGCTTTTAATGACGTATTGAAAGATATAAGTAAGAATAGAATAATTTTAATTAGCTTCATTGATGAACATTAAATTTAAAAAACTGAATAATACAATAATTAAATGTAAAAAATGCCCCAGGTTAGTAAAATTTAGTAAAAAAATTTCAAGTATAAAAAGAAAACAAAATATATCAGAGGTTTACTGGGGAAAACCAGTTACTGGCTTTGGAGACATTAATGCAAAATTAATGATTATTGGTCTTGCGCCAGCAGCTCACGGTGGAACAAGAACAGGCAGAGCATTTACTGGTGACAAGTCTGGTGATTTTCTATTTAAATGCCTACATAAGACGAGTATATCTAACTTACCCACATCCATACACAGTAGAGATGGTTTGAAACTTAATAGTACCTATATTACTAATATTTTAAAATGTGTACCACCTGATGACAAACCACTAAATATAGAGCTGAGCAACTGCTCAAATTATTTTGATAATGAAATTCAAAATTTAAAAAACTTAAAAGTTATAATAACCTTAGGAAAAATTGCATTTGATAATTGTATAAAATTTTATAAAAAAAATTATACAATTAATAATAAATTAATTTTTATACATGGTGCTAAATACAACCTACCAGATGGGAAAATTTTAATTCCCTGTTACCACCCAAGTCCACGTAATGTTAACACTAAAATTATTAATACAAAAAAAATGATAAACCTTCTTAAAATAGCTAAAAAATTCTCTAAAGTTTAATGGTGTCACAAAAGTAAGGTTTAAAGTCCTGAAACAAAGAGTCAGGTATTCTCATCGGTTTTCCTTCCTTATTGACAAAAACTAGATGTATCTTTGCTTCAGCTATTAGATCTTCTCCTCTTGTGATAAACTGATTCATAAAAAAAGATGTTTTTGTTATAGATTTAACAAAAGATCTAATGCTCAACTCATCCTCAAGATGAGCAGGAATTTTATATTCTATATTGCATGATTTAACTACAATTAGAGATCCGAAGTCTTCTTTAATTTTTTTATTATTAAAACCTAATGTAACTAAAGCTTCTGTTCCAGCTCTTTCTAAAAACTTTAAGTAATTGGCATAATAAACAACGCCGCCAGCATCAGTATCCTCGTAATAGACTTTAAGTTTGTGAAAAAAATTTTCATGCATCACTTTATTCTAACAAAAAAAAAATTATTTAATAGTAAAGTAAGATATATTATTTTTAATGAAAATTTATTTAATTTGGTTAATTGGTGTAATTACCTGGAATTTTGCAGTACCGAATGCTGCGCCAATAGAAGATGTTGTCGTTGCTATACTTCTATCATTTTTGAGTATTGCTCTTAAAAAAATTATTAAATAATTATTATTCTGCAGAAAAATAAATATCCTGATAATAAGATATAGCCTTTAATTTTGAGTTATCTGTATCTGTCATTATCGCAACACCAGTAATGTCATTAAGTTCTAATCCTAATAAGCTCAAAAAATCTTCTTTAACGTTACTTTTAACAGTGATCCAGGCATTTAGATTATCTTTTGTTGTGGATAGCACATAATCAATTGACTTTTTTGTGTATGGGCTAGGCCAATTTTCTCCAATGTCATTATTGCTTGAAAATACATAATTTATAGCTCTATTAGATAAAGTTGTAAGACCAGTTTTTTTTATGACGAATACTCTAGCAGCATAATCGTGCCCTTTTTTACTATTTTCTACTATTCCAGATAAATCCTTTTCAACTTTCCATGTAATATTAATAAAAGGCGTTTTTAATAAATCAATTTTTACTTCTTTACCTAAGCCTGAGCCTTTACCTTCGGCTTCTGCTTTAATAAAATTGCCATTTTCATCAGAACCTAGGCTCCATGTTGTTTCACCTTTAACTCTTTTAACCTGTAATGTTTCAAATTCATCTTCAGTAAAATTAAAAACAGTAACTTTTTCAGCTATAACGCTGCTTGAAATCATGAATGAGATTAGTAAAGTTGTCAGAAAAATTTTTTTCATAAAGAAATGATATACCTAATATTTTTTAAAAAACAACATTTGAACATACTTTAAACAAGCTAAGATCACCATTGCTCGATAAATAGGTAGTATGAAATCAATTTCGATATTTGTACTATTAATTTATTGGTCAATAATTTTACTAGCACCCGTCATATCAAAAGAAAAGAAAACTGATATTGAGATACTTAAAACTACGGTTAGTAAGTAGATCTACCGCCACTAATATCAAATACAGCAGCCGTTGAAAATGAGTTTTCCCCAGACGAAAGCCAGCAAATAAGAGATGTAAATTCTTCTATTTCTAAAAATCTACCTCTTGGAACCTTTGATAGCATTCTCGTTACATGTTCTTTTGACATCTGGTCTAAAATTCTTGTTTTGGCCCCTGCTGGCGTAACAGCATTAACAGCAATATTTTTATCAGCCAATTCTTTTCCTAATGATTTGGTTAATCCAATAACACCAGCTTTAGCTGAGCTATACGCACTTGCATTAGCATTTCCATCTTTTCCCGCTACAGAAGCAACGTTAACAATTCTTCCATAGTCATTTTTAATCATATAAGGCACCACGCACTTGCAGCAATTAAAAGTGCCCATTAAGTTAATTTGAACAATTTTATTCCACTCACCAACATCATAATTCCAAAGTGATGATGTTGAGCCAGTAATTCCAGCATTGTTAATTAAAATATCGATGTTTGAAGATTTTGCTATTTCATCCACAATTTCTTTAACATTTTTAAAATTAGACACATCAACAATATTATATGAAAGATTTGGGTTATCTAATTGTTTAACAGCTTTTTTTAATTCATCTTCGTCAATGTCCCAAATAATAGCTTTTGCACCAGAGTTTAAAAAACGTTTGGCAATATCAAGACCAAACCCTTGGGCTCCGCCTGTAATAATTGCTGTTTTATTTTTTAAATCAAATTGATGCATAAAACTATTTACTAGCTAGTAGGTAATATATTAATGAAGAGATAAAAGCTCCAATCATCCATGAGTAGGAATGAAAATACATTAAACTTTCATTCCAAATTGTTGAAGCAGCAAAAATAAAACCTAAAACTAAGGAATAGATAGCTTTAATGTGCCAGCCATTAGAGTAAAAATATAAACCATTCCTTTCTAGAGAAAAAATATCCTTATTATCTAAATTAGTTTTTTTAACTAAATAATAATCAACAACCATAATGCCAAATAGAGGTCCAAAAAATGCTCCAAAAGTGTCCACAAACGCTAAAATTCCAATTTGGCTCAATAGTGGTAACCAAAAAATACCAATAACAAAACCTAAAAGAGCAATAATAACTGCTGAAGTTTTTAAATTAAGTTTAGTGGGCATAAGGTTTAGCAATGTATTTTGTGTTGGCACATAATTAGCAATTAAGTTTGTAGATGCTGATGAAAAAATTATAAAAAATAAAACTATTATAGTTAATTTTGTATTATCAATTTTTCCAATGATGTCTGTTGGGTTTGTTAATATTCTTTCCATATTTTCTAAATTTTTATTTAAAAAAATATCTGCACCAATAACAATAAAGACAGCAAAAAAAGAAAATAATAATAAGTTTAGAATTAAACTTAAATTGCCTTTTTTTAATTCATTTTCATTTTTTACATACCTGCTAAAATCACCATAATTTACAATTATGATTGAGAAGAATGCAAAAACCGTACCTACAACTGTAATTAGTGGAGCTAAATTACCTTTATCAAAAAGATTATTAATTGAAAAAATGTCTGCAAATGCTGCTGAAATAATTTTAACGTCATAAAGAAATACTACTAAAAAAAATATCAACATTCCTGAATATACGGTTACAGCTGAAAATCTTATAATAAATCTATTAAATTGATGGCTTTTACTAAACAAGAAGGCTTGCAAAATAATGGTAAAGACAAATGATACCCAATCAATAATATTTAATCCTAAAAGAAAAATTAAAAAAATATCATGATCTAAAATAGCGCTGTCAAAAGAAAAAATAGAAATTCTTATTAAAAAACTAAACAATCTCGATAAAAAATAAGTTTGAATACCAAACATGAAAATACCAACCAAACCTCTAAAGAGACCGATGTATTTTGCTCCTTTTATTCCCAGGGAACTTCTTAAGATTACTGAAAAAGGTAGGCCATATTTTTGTGATGGTTTTCCAATAAGATTAGCAAAAAAATAGATAAAAACTGAGGCTATTAGTGTTCCAAATAAAACAACAAAAACATTTAGCTCATAAACCAAATAAAGTGATGCTATAAGAGAAAATCCAATTACACTTTGAATATTATTACCCCAAAAGCAGAATAAATCTTTCCAATCCCAATTTTTATCATTAGGATTAACTGAAACTAGTTCCCAGTTAATTAGACTATTTTTTGATTTATTTTGATTCACTCTTTAGATAATAAACTAATAAAATCTACTGTCCATATAGATAGGTTGGAAGCCATAAAGCAATCTGTGGAAATGCTATAATTAAAATTAAGCCAATAACTTGGATAACCATAAACTGCATCATCCCGTGGTAAATATCTTTAAGATCCCATTCTGGAACTACACCTTTTAAAAAATAAGCTGATAAAGCAACAGGCGGTGAGAGCCAGGCGGTCTGGAGGTTTACTGCAACAAGGATTGCAAACCAAGTTAAATTGAACCCAAGTGCTTCAACTAATGGCAGTATAATTGGCACTATAATCATAACAATTGGTACCCACTCTAAAGGCCATCCTAAAAGAAAAATCATAACCATAATCATTCCAAGAATTAAGTATCTATTCATCTCCAAACCTAGCAAGAAATCGGTTAGTAGCATTGGTGTTCCTAATCTAGAAAATACAGCTCCAAAAAAGTTTGATGCTGCAACAAGAACCATTATTAATGCAGAAATTTCTAAAGTTTTAACTAAAGCTTCTTGTAATCTTCCAAATGTTAATTTTCTGTAAGCAAGAGCTAATAATAATGAGCCCATTGCACCACAACCAGCAGCCTCTGTCGGTGTGGCAAAGCCAAATAAAATACTTCCAAGTGAAGCAAATACTAATGCTGCAGGTGGAACTAATCCAATAAAGAATTCTTTCCAAACAGCTACCATGCTAGTAGCTCTTAACTCAACTGGTAGAACTGGTCCTAAACTTGGATCTATCCAGCATCTAATTGTTGTATAACCAGCATAAAGTGTTGCTAATAATATTCCTGGAATAATTGCTGCAGCAAATAAATCTGTAACTGGTATTTCCATTATTGGTCCCATTACAACAAGCATAATACTTGGTGGAATTAAAATACCCAAGGTTCCTCCGGCTGTAATTGTTCCTGCTGCTAATCTAACATTGTAACCAGATTTGTTCATCGATTTAGCCGCCATTATTCCTAAGATTGTTACTGACGCTCCAACAATTCCTGTGGCTGCTGCAAAAATAACTGAAACAAATAGTACTGCGTAATATAAAGAGCCTCTTACTTTGGCTAACATTAATTGAAATGCTGAAAATAATCTTTCCATTAACCCAGCTTGCTCCATCATTATTCCCATAAAGACAAAGAGTGGGACAGCTGCAAGAGTTTGTTCGGTCATGACCATTGAAAACTGTAGGGTCATTAAATAAAATACCAATTTACCAAATCCTAGATACCCAAAGAAAAAACCAAGAAATATTAAAGTAAATGAAATTGGAAAACCTACAAATATGGAAAATAGCATTACACCAATAAGGATAAAGCCTAAGATAGCTGGATCCATAAATTCTGATAACATTACTCCTCTCCCCCTGGCCACACACCTTTAGTGGCTGCCCAATAACTTTTAAATAATTCTGATACTCCTTGAACAAGTAAAAATACTATTCCTAACCATAAACATGATTTAATTGGCCACATGTAGGGCATCCAAGCTGTGTCCATACCTCTTTCACCTCTCATAATTGATTCCTGAACAAAGCCAGTGGTCATATATAAAAAGACAATTAATCCTGGGAAATAAAATAATATATATAACCAAAAATCTACTTTGCCTTGCGTAGTGGTTTTAAAATTTCTATATAAAAAATCTGCTCTTATATGAACACCTTTTGATAAAGCGTAACCCGCACCAAGCATAAATAGTGCACCATAAAAAAACCTACTCATATCGTACACCCACATCGTTGGAGCATTAAAAAGTTTTCTAGCTAAAACCTCATAAACCATCGCAAATATCAAGGGTATGATAATCCAACAAACCACGTTGCCAATACACTTGTTGGCGAAATCAATTTTTGTAATAGTTAATGCCATCCATTTAGGCATGTCTTTAGGCATTGGACCTGAACCACCTCTTCTTTCAGCAATCATTTCATCAGAAATATCAAGATTCATAGGCTTGATTTCTTCTTTTGGTTTTTGGGAGTCGTGGTTTCTTGGCATAAATAAATTCTGTAAAAAAAAACTAAAGCGGACCATTAAGTCCGCTTCAGTTGTGATTATTTTTTATCTAAATATTACTTTAATGTTTCTGCGTGAGCCATTCCAAGCTTAGCATTAGACATTTGAGATCCAGACCAAAAAGGTACAGCTATGTCAGCAAAATCTTTTTGTGACTGCCATACTTTAGCAAAGAATGGGTTCTTAGCTGCATTTTTTTCTAAAGCTGCTTTTGCTGCACCCATATATGCTGGGAAATAGTCAGCAGGAGTGTCATGTAAAATAACACCATGCTTCGTAGTTAGCTCATGTAGAGCTTTTCCATTTTCATATATTCTGTAACTCATTGATTTTGATAAAGATGCATTCGCAGCAACTTCTAAAGCTTTTTTCTCTAAAGCAGACATCTTTTTGTATTTAGACCCTGTAATATAGAAATCAGCATTTACTACTACTTGGTGAAGACCTTGTAGGTAGTAATGTTTTAGAACTTTATGGAAACCAAATGTCATATCCGGTTTAGGACAACACCATTCAGCAGCATCAATTGTTCCTGCTTGAAGAGCTGGTAAAATATCTCCACCACCCATTGCAACAGAAGCTACACCAATGTCTTTATAAGTTTGGCCAGGTATTCCCGGAGGAGTTCTGAACTTGTACTTTCTAAAGTCAGCCATGCTATTAATTGGTTCTTTGAACCAACCTAAAGCTTCAGGGCCTACTGGTTGTAACATAAAGCCTTTGATGTCTCTTCCCATTTCAGTCCATAGTTGGTCGTAAAGTTCTTTACCACCACCATATTGGAACCAAGATAAGAATGCGATATTATCAATACCAACACCTGCTCCTGCTACTGGCGAACCAAATAACATAGCTGCTGGGTGATCGCCTGACCAATAGTGAGTCCAAGCAAAACCACAATCGATTAATCCTTTATCAACGGCATCTAAAGTTTCTTTAACACCAACCACTGATCCTGCTGGCATAATTTCGAACTTAAGTGATCCACTCGTTAGTTCAGTAACTGTATCAGTGAAGTCTTTCAACATCACCACTTCATCAGCTTTTGCACTAATTACGGTTTGACACTTAAGAGTTTGTGCAGAAGCTCCTGTAACTGTCATGACAGTTAGAAGAAGAGATCCTACAAATAATGATATGATTTTTTTCATATTAATTTTCCCTCTCTGTTGTTTTTTAAAGAAAGAAGAATGTATTAAAATAAAATTTAAAACAAGCATTAATATACGGTGATATTTACCCCAAATCATTACAAATAGTGGCATTTTTATTTTTTGTGATTATAAATATTCTAATCTAATGGAAAATTTTGATTACATAATATTAGGAGCTGGATCAGCGGGGTGCGTGCTAGCAAATAGATTATCAGAAAATCCTAATCATAAAGTTCTTTTAATTGAAGCTGGGGGCAAAGATAATTATCCCTGGATACATATTCCAGTTGGTTATTTTAAAACCATGCACAATCCAGATGTAGACTGGTGCTACAATACAGAGCCTGATGAGACTATGAATAATAGATCCATAAAATACCCAAGAGGTAAAACTTTAGGAGGTAGCTCTTCTATTAATGGTTTACTGTACGTAAGAGGTCAACATAGAGATTATGATATTTGGCGACAGTTAGGAAACAAAGGGTGGAGCTGGGAAGATGTCTTACCTTATTTTATAAAAGCAGAAGATCAGGAAAGAGGTAAAAGTGAGTTTCATGGTATTGGTGGACCTCTGTCAGTTTCAGATCAAAGAATTAAGCTACCGCTATTAAATGAATTTCAAAATGCTGCTGAAGAATTTGGCATACCCAAAACAAAAGATTTTAATACAGGGGATAACCATGGTTGTGGTTATTTTCAGGTAACTGAAAAAGATGGCTTTAGATGCAGTACTGCTGTTGGTTATCTCAACCCCGTCAAAAAAAGATCAAATTTAAAAATAATCACAAAGGCTCATGTTAAAAAAATTAATTTTGAAAATAAAGTTGCAAAACAAGTTGAGTATTGGATTGAAGATCAATTATTTACCATAAGCGCTAATAAAGAGATTATTCTATCGTCTGGTGCCATTGGTTCTCCTCAAATTTTACAAGTTTCTGGAATAGGCAATTTAAATAAATTAAAGGCTCTTGGAATTGAAATGGTTCATGAATTAAATGGTGTGGGTGAAAATCTCCAGGATCATTTAATGTTTAGGCCAATTTACAAAATTCAAAATATTAAATCTCTAAATAAAAAAATTAACAGTTTGTTTGGAAATTTATTGATTGGATTAGAATATATATTTAACAGAAGTGGACCAATGACAATGGGTGCAAGTCAGCTATGTATGTTTGCCAAAAGTGATCCAACATTAGAAATGCCTGATTTACAATGGCACGTTCAACCAATGAGTATGGATACTTTAGGTGCAAATAAAAATCATAACTTTCACGGATTTACACCAACAGTTTCAAATATAAGACCCACAAGTAGAGGTCATGTAAGCATTGCAGATAAAGATTCTAGAACTTATGCTAAAATTAAAATGAATTATCTTTCAACCGCTGAAGATCGAAAAGTTGCAGCTGCTGGTCTTAAATTGACAAGAAAAATTGTCCTAGAATCAGAGACTTTTAAAAAATATAGCCCTGAAGAATATCGTCCGGGCATTCACTTAAATGAAGATGAGGAAATTTTAAAAGCTGCAGCAGATTATGCTCAAACAATATTTCATCCCGTTGGGACATGCAAAATGGGTCAAGATGATATGTCTGTTGTTGACGATGAATTAAAAGTTCATGGAATTAAAAATCTTAGAGTTATAGATGCATCAATAATGCCTAATATCACTTCAGGTAATACAAATGCTCCTACAATAATGATTGCAGAAAAAGGTGCTGATATGATACTAAACAACTAATGTTTGCAGAATTATTTGGACCCGAACAACTTGTAATATTAGGTCAAATTATATTTATAGATTTAGTTTTAGCTGGTGATAACGCCATTATAATTGGAATGGTTGCCTCTAAGTTTCCAATAGAACAAAGAAAAAAAGTAATTTTCTGGGGAATAGGTGGTGCGGTAATTTTAAGAATTATCTTAACCATGTTAACCGCATACTTGCTGCAAATAACTGGATTAAGACTGATAGGTGGATTGCTTCTTCTTTATATTGTCTACAAACTCTACACAGATGTCATCAAAGGTCAGTCAGGTGATGAAGATGTTAAGATAGATAATTCAAGTTTCATGAAAGCTATATGGACAGTTTTGCTTGCTGATTTTACAATGAGCTTAGATAATGTTTTAGGTGTGGCTGGTGCTGCTGGTGATCACTATGTATTGCTAATATTTGGTTTAACTTTATCAATAATTTTTATGGCAACAGCTGCTACGGTAATATCAAGATGGATTAATGAATACAAATGGATAGCCTGGATTGGTTTAATAGCTATACTGGTTGTTGCAATAGAATTAATTTATACTGATTTAAAATTATTTATTTAAATGTACTTACAAAAAATTAATCTTAAAAAAAAATATGCATTAGTAACGGGTGCGGGTAAAGGGTTAGGTAGAGCCTGCTCTATTGCGTTAGCAGAAGCTGGAGCAACAATCATTGCATTAAGCAGAACCCAATCAGACCTTGATAAACTTGAAAAAGAAATAAAAAAAATTAAAGGTAAAGTCATCAAGATTAATTGTGATGTAATGAATTACAAAGAATTAAAAGAAAATCTAGAAAAGATTAAGATTATAGATATTTTGGTAAATAATGCTGGAACAAATATTCCAGAACCATTTGAAAAAATTAAACAAGAAAACATGAATTACCTAGTAGACCTAAATCTAAAAGCTGCTTTTAATGTAGCTCAATTAGTTGTGAAAAAAATGTTAAAAAATAAAAAAAGAGCTGGTTCTATAATCAACATGTCGTCTCAACTTGGTCATGTTGGAATGGCAGGTAGAAATGTCTACAATATGACAAAGTTTGGAATAGAAGGTTTAACGAAAGGAATGGGTGTGGAACTTGCTAAATACAATATCAGAGTAAATACTGTAGCCCCAACTTTTGTTGCAACACCAATGGTTAAAAGGTTTTTTAAAAATAAAGAGTTTAAAAAGCTAGCTTTATCGAACATTCCTATGGGTAAATTAGCCACTGAAAGTGATGTAGCAACAAGCGTTTGTTTTTTAGCCTCTTCAGCGTCTTCGATGGTTACAGGCACATCAATTCTAGTCGATGGTGGATGGACAGCAAAATAATATATAAACTACTTTTATTAGTAGTATTTTTTTCTTCAACACAAACTCATGCAATAGAGTTTGAAGGAAAATTCATTCAAGGACATTACATTATTGGAAAAACAAATCCTGGTTCAAAAATTTTTATAGATAAAAAGAAAGTAAAAGTTTCTAATGATGGTTTTTTTGCATTTGGAATTGAAAAGGATAGAAAATTTGACATTGTAATAACTGAAAATGATAACAAAATTATAAAAAAGATTAAAAAAAGAAAATATAATATTCAAAAAATTGAAGGATTACCTAAGAAAAAAGTTACACCACCAGAAGAATTTTATACAAGAATAAAAAAAGAAAATAAATTAATTGCTGATGCTAGAGAAATTGAAAGTGACTTACAATTTTTTAAAGAAAAATTTATTATCCCTGTTGATGACGCAATAATTACAGGCGTTTATGGTAGTCAAAGAATTTTAAATGGTATACCTAAATGGCCCCACTATGGTTTAGATTTCGCTCAAAAAAAGGGTACACCTGTTAAGGCAATGAATAATGGAGTTGTTACTTTGGCTGAAAAAGATTTATTTTATACGGGCGCTACTTTAATATTTGATCATGGTCATGGAATTTCAACTCTATATATGCATATGAATAAAATTTTTGTAAACGTTGGTGACCACGTTAAAAAAGGAGATATTATTGCAACTATTGGAACAACGGGTAGATCAACCGGACCTCATCTTGATATTAGACTTAATTGGTTTGGGACTAGACTAGATCCTGCAACTATATTAAACATCCAAGAATGAAAAAAACTTTATTAGAAAAAACAGCAGATAAATTAGTTAATGCATTTGTTAACAATAAAATAATTACACCCATTCCAGTAAAATTTACAAAAAAATTAAGTGAAGCTCAAAAATTAAGAAAATTATGTGAAAGCAAAGTTAAGGATCCAATAATTGGATTTAAAGCTGCAGGAACTGGTATACCTGTCATGAAAAAACTTAAAGAAAAGAAGCCCTTCTATGCTTCTATTTTTAAAAAGAATTTTATAAAAAGTGGAAAAAAAGTAAAAATTAATAAATCTACTTTAGGTATAGAGCTCGAGGTTTGTTACCTAATTAAGAAAAACTTTTTTTCATCCAAAGGATCAATTACTATGAAAAATGTGACAAAGCACATTTCACATATGGCTCCTTGTATTGAGGTTGTCGGTTATAGACAGAAGAAAAAAGGCATAACTAGTTTTGGTGATTTATGTAGTGATTTCGGTGCTAACGTTAAGTTTTTAATTGGGCAAAAGAAAAAATACAAAAGAATTAATATTGGAAACTTAAAGACAAAAATTGCTAATAAAAAAATTGGGCAAAATGTTAATGGAAATACAAACACTGTATATATAAATCCTTTAAACTCACTTAGGTTTGTGTTGAATGAATTGAAAAAAGATAAAGTAAATCTTGATAAAGATTTTTATGTATTTACTGGGTCAACTGTTGGTGTTGTGCCAATTTTAGGTAAAGGTCTTTATACTGGAAAAGTAGCTCAACTCGGAACTGCTAAAGCAATTATTCATTAATTTTTAGAATATTATTTAAAAAACCTTAATAATTAAGATTAATTTGGGTTCGTTTTAATATGAACAAATAAAAATTTAAGCCTACTTGTGCTTAATATTTTTAAAAGTTATAGTTTTTATTATGGCACTACACTTTAGCAAACAGGAATTTGAAAAAAGAAAACTAGCAACATTAAAGTCTATGAAAGAGCAAAACCTTGATGCTCTTTTAATGTTCAGGCAAGAGTCTATGTTTTGGCTTACAGGATATGACACCTTTGGCTATGTTTTTTTTCAAACGTTATTATTAGACCAAAAAGGAAATATTATTCTTCTAACAAGAGCTCCAGATTTAAGACAAGCACAAAACACTTCCAATATTGAAGATATAAGAATTTGGGTAGATAAAGACCAGTCTAATCCGACAGATGATCTTAAAATCATCTTAAATGAACTAAATTTAAAAGATAAAAAAATTGGAATTGAATATGAAGCTTACGGTATGACAGGTCGTAACGCTTTAAGACTTAATAAGTCACTAGAAGGTTATTGTGAAGTAGAAGATCAATCAGAATTAATTACTAAACATAGGGTTATTAAATCTCAAGAAGAAATTGTTTATGTAAAAAAAGCTGCAGAGCTTGCCGATCAAGCTCTTGATGAAGCATGGAAATATGCGAAAGCTGGTGCTAGTGAAGCAAAAATTCTAGCTGAAATGCAAAGAGTAGTTTTTGAAGGTGGTGGTGATTATCCAGCAAATGAATATATTATAGGCTCAGGACACAATGCATTGCTATGTAGATATCAATCTGAGAAAAGAATTCTATCTGAAACTGATCAGTTAACTATTGAGTGGGCCGGAACATATAAACATTATCACTCAGCAATGTTTAGAACAATACCCATTGGAAAAGCTAATCCAAAACACATTAAAATGCACGAAGCATGTGTTGAGGCTTTAAATAATTGTGCCAAAACTTTAGTACCTGGAAAAACTGCAGGAGATGTATTTGATGTACACGCTAAAACTTTTGATGATCTTGGCTATAATAAAGCAAGAATGAATGCGTGTGGTTATTCATTAGGTACAACCTTTTCTCCAAACTGGATGGACTGGCCAATGCTATACACGGGTAATCCTTATGTAATCCAACCAGGTAATGTCTTCTTCATGCACATGATATTGATGGATAGTGCCAATGAATTAGCCATGAATTTAGGTGAAACGTATCTTGTCACTGAAAATGGAAACCAAAGATTAGGTAAGCAGAAATTGGATTTAGTTGTTCTTTAAATTAAATCATATTGATATTGTCTAGCTTTAACAACATCATCGGGTAGATTTAATTCTACATCTGATAAATTTATAGATTCATCTTTCATAATATTTCTTTTAACTATAGCACCATCAGTTAACCCAAGAGGTAACATATTTTCTTGTTTAGATTTTTTTGAAGTAACTAACTTTCCCCTAGCACAAAAACCACCCTCGCCGTCTAATTTTTCACCAATTTTTAAATCTTTTTTTGCATAAGCCGCGACATCTGCATTATAATTTTTGGTATGACCAGTTGCTTTTTGATCTAATGCAATTGAGTATATTGATTGAGCAAGCTCTAATCCTATGTAATGATATGGTCGCCATATAGCAGAATAACTGCCTGAAGAATCCGTAACCATTCCATAATCTTTAAAGCAATTTTTAACATATTGATTTTGAGCTTTAATTACAATATATACACCCCACCTTAAATCGTTAAGAATATCTTTTTGATCTAAATCAATACTTGATATTACCTCAACTTGACCTTCGTAATCAATCAAACCACCTTCTTCTTTTGGAATTAATTTTTTTGCAATATCATAAACTCCAACGGGTGGAAAAGTTAATCCATTACTTGGGCATTTTAAATCAGCTGCATTGCTTACCGCGCACATTTCAATTGCTGATTTATCTCCACATAAAAAACTATTAAACATTTTAGGATTCATCCCAGACTCAACTTCAGCACGTTCTTTGCTTAAACCATAATGACCCCAAACAGTATCGGGTGTAGAATACTCAAAACTCGGATGGTATTTTGTACCCTTTCCTGCACAAACAACAGAAAAACCATTTAATCTTGCCCATTCAATCTGTTCCATAATTAATGAGGGTTGATCACCATAAGCCATTGAGCAAATAACATTATTTTCTTTTGCAATATCTGCCAAATATTTTCCACAAGTTACATCAGCCTCAACATTGACTAATATTAAGTGCTTTTTTTGTTTAATAATCTTAATTGCGTGAATAGTTCCAACAATTGGATTACCAGTAGCTTCAATAAAAATTTCTATGTCTCTATCAAGAGCTTCATCAATGGATTTTACAAAGTTAATTGTACTTATAGTTTTCTTTGATAAGCCGCTATTTAGGCAATTTTTTTTTGCCTGCTCTATATTAAGATCAACTATTGTGTCTATTCTTATTTTTTTAAGCTGATTGTATTGGGACAAAAACATGGAAATAAACTTACCACATCCTATAAAAGCTACGTTTATAGTCCCATTATAACCCTCTAATTTTGTGTTTAAATACATAATCTAGATTATTAATTTTTTGTTATTTTATTATTTCCTTAAGTGAAGTTTGATAGGCACTTTCAGGAACACCATCCTTCCAAGGTAAGTTAACTTTGTAATCTTTTACTAAACAATCGTCTGGTAAACATTCAATGGGTGTAAAGTCGCGATGTGCTATATATTCTTTACGCTTAAACCTTCTAATATGATTGCTTACAGCGCATAAGCTCAAATAAACACTCACTCTATTAAAGGGAGATAAGTTATTACTAGAGGCATGAACTAAACAGCTATCAAATAAAATCATCGATCCTGCTTTACCTTTTGGACTAACAATGCCTCCCTCTCTACCACCAGCTCTATCTACTAATTCTGAAATAAGATTATTATTAATTGTCCAAAGTGGATAACTTGTAGTTGTTAAATCATGATTGGCTTGAACTACTCCTTTTTTATGACTTCCTGGAATAAATATAAGAGGACCATTAAATTCCGTAACTTCATCTAGAAATATTGCAATATTCATTGCTCGAGAACTTGGCATTAAATCGTCATTTAACCATGTTCCATAGTCCTGGTGCCATTGCCACACATCACCTTCAAATGCCATTTTTCCATTAATTTTAAATTGATGCATATATAATTTTTCTTGGAGCAGATCCTCAACTGGCTTTATCATACGTGGGTGTCTAGCAAGTTTTGCAAATGACGTATTATATAAGTGAGCAGCAAAATTAGTACGAACTAAATCACTATCTTTTTCTCTAAAATTATATTCTTCTCTAATATCGTATATCTTTGGAACTTCTGAAGAAAGATTCTTAATCTCTTCTTGAGAAAATAAACTTGGGAAAAATAAATATCCCTCTTTATGAAATTGTTTTATTTGTTTTTTAGTTAAATTCATTTTTAAGAATTATATTATTTAAACATCAATTTATATCTAGAGCAAGTATTTTAAGTCATTTATAATAATCAATTCTAACAAATAGAAATTAAAGAAAATTTTAATGAAACTGCTTTACTAAATAAAATACCAAGTCTTTCCATTATAAAAATTTTTTGATTTGGGTGAAGTTCTGATAATTTTCTAGCAGCAGATAAACCTGTATAACCAGCACCTACTATTAACCAGTCACAAGATTTATCTTTATCTAAAGTTTTTATATTGGCTCTTGTATCAAGGTCATTAATCCAACCACAACTAGTATCATTAACTACATTCATGTAATTAGGTTATGACAGATGAGATATTTTTAAAAGATCTTAAGATACCAAAGAAGGTTGCTTGATCATGTCTTCTTTTTTGATTCCTGCAACTTTAACCGGTTTTTTCATTGCATCTCTTCTGAAAGGCTCACCCAGTTCCTGGTTTAGAATTACTTCAATAAATGTTGTGATTCCTTTTTTTTGATCTTCACAAGACTGTTTAATAGCAGCAGTAGTCTCTTCCATGGTACGAACTGTAACACCCTTTAAACCACAAGCATCAGCAACTTTTGCATAACTTAGTTCAGGGTCCAGTTCTGTTCCAACAAAATTATCATCAAACCATAAGGTAGTGTTTCTTTTTTCAGCTCCCCATTGGTAGTTTCTAAAAATTACCATTGAAATTGCTGGCCATTCTGGTCTTGCTACTGAGCTCATTTCGTTCATGCTAATCCCGAATGCACCATCTCCTGCAAAACCAATTACAGGTGTCTCAGGACATCCAATTTTTGCTCCAAGGATAGCTGGAAAACCATAACCACAAGGACCAAATAATCCTGGTGCTAAATATTTTCTACCTTTTTCAAATGTAGGATAGGCATTTCCAATTGCGCAGTTGTTACCAATATCACTTGAGATAATTACATCATCAGGCATTCCTGCTTGTATTCCTCTCCAAGCTTCTCTAGGTGACATTCTGTCTGCATCTCTTTTTCTAGCCTCTGCATTCCAAACTGTGCCTTCATCGTCATCTTCATGATTTAAGCTTGATAATTCTTGTAACCAAGCAGATTTAGTTTGGTGAATAGTGTTTTTTCTTTCTTCCCTGTTAGTGTCACCAGCTGTTGAAGAAAGCTGAGCTAAAATTTGTTGAGAAACTAATTTCGCATCTCCACAAATTCCAACTGTAACTTTTTTAGTTAAACCAATTCTATCTGAATTCATATCAACTTGGATAATACTTGCATCTTTAGGCCAATAATTCATTCCATAACCTGGTAAAGTTGAGAAAGGATTTAGTCTTGTACCGAGTGCAAGAACTACATCAGCTTTACTAATTAATTCCATTCCAGCTTTTGATCCATTATAGCCTAATGGTCCGGCAGCCAATGGGTGGCTTCCTGGAAAACTATCATTGTGTTGATAACCTGAACAAACTGGTGCATCTAATTTTTCAGCTAATTTTTTACAATCTTCAATAGCTCCACCAATTACAACACCTGCACCTGACAATATTACTGGAAATTTAGCGTTAGATAATAAATCAGCTGCTTTCTTAATTGCATCAACTCCACCCGCTTGTCTTTCTAACCTAACAATTGGAGGAAGATCAATATCAATAACTTGTGTCCAGTAATCTCTTGGAACATTTATTTGTGCAGGGGCAGATCCCCTAATAGCTTTTTCAATTACTCTATTTAATACTTCTGCCATTCTTGAAGCGTCTCTAACTTCTTCTTGATAGCAAACCATATCTTTAAATAAATTCATTTGTTCTACTTCTTGGAAACCACCTTGACCCATAGTTTTATTAGCAGCTTGAGGTGTTACTAATAATAATGGTGTGTGATTCCAGTATGCAGTTTTAATAGGTGTAACAAGACCAGTAATTCCAGGGCCGTTTTGTGCAATTACCATTGACATTTTACCAGTGGATCTTGTGTAGCCATCAGCAATTAATCCACCGTTAGTTTCATGAGCTACATCCCAAAAAGTTATTCCAGCATCTGGAAAAATATCTGAAATAGGCATAAAGGCAGAACCAATAATTCCAAAAGCATGTTCAATTCCATGCATTTGTAAAACTTTTACAAAAGCTTCTTCTGTTGTCATTTTTGTCATAATAATTGGGCCTTTATGTCTATATTGTTAAAAATTTTATAAATTAATTTGTTAATAGAAAGGATTAATATATAAGAATTTAAAAATTTCAAACAAACAATTTTATTCTTTTATGGCTACAGATATAATTATACACGATGAAAAAGACAACGTAGGTGTTGTTGTTATTGATAAAATTTCTCCAAAACAAGATTGTGATTGCTGGATTATGGAAAATGATAAAACAGTTAAAATTCAATCAGTAGATGAAATTCAATTAGGACATAAAATTGCAATGGTAGACCTTAATGAAGGTGATACTATTTTGAAGTATGGCCATGACATTGGAAAAGTAGTTAAATCAATCAAAAAAGGTGAGCACGTTCACGTTCACAATGTAAAAACTAAAAAGTGGTAAAAAATATGAAAATTCCAAAAAGTTTTTTAGGTTATAAAAGAGAAAATGGCAGAGTTGGTACTAGAAATCACGTAATTATCTTACCAGTAGATGATATTTCAAATGCTTGTGCTGAAGCTGTAGCAAATAATATTAAAGGCACAATGGCTCTTCCTCACTCATATGGAAGACTTCAATTTGGTGCTGACTTAGATTTACATTTTAGAACAATGATTGGGACAGGAAAAAACCCTAACGTTGCTGCTGTAATTGTAATTGGAATTGAGCCTAAATGGACAAAAAGAATTGTTGATGAAATCGCTAAAACTGGAAAACCAGTTGAAGGTTTTCATATTGAAAGAACTGGTGACATTGGAACTATCATGAAGGCTTCTAAAAAAGCTCAAGAATTTGCAATGTGGGCCTCTGAAAAGCAAAGAGAAGAGTGTCCTTTAAGTGATTTATGGATTTCTGTTAAATGTGGTGAATCTGATACAACATCAGGTCTTGCTGCTAACCCTACTGTTGGAAACTTAATGGATAAATTAGAGCCATTAGGAGTTCATTTATGTTTTGGTGAAACATCAGAACTAACTGGAGCTGAAAAAGTTTGTGCAACACGTGGCGCAACACCAGAGGCTTCGAAAAAATTTATGAAAACTTGGAGTGATTATAATGACTTCATTCTTAAAGAGGCAACAGATGATCTTTCAGATAGTCAACCAACAGCAGGAAATATTGCTGGTGGGTTAACAACTATTGAAGAGAAAGCTTTTGGAAACTTCCAAAAAATTGGAAATTGTAAATTTATTGATGTTTTAGAACCAGGTGAAGAACCAACTAAAGGAAAAGGTTTATACTTTATGGATACTTCATCTGCAGCAGCTGAGTGTATTACTCTTCAAGCAGCAGCTGGATTTAATATTCACTTATTCCCAACAGGCCAAGGAAATATCGTAGGTAACCCTATTGAGCCAGTTGTAAAATTAACAGCTAACCCACTAACTGTAAAAGGTATGGGTGAACATATTGATTGTGATGTATCAAAAATCTTATCTCGTGAAATGACTATGTCTCAAGCTGGTGATGAATTAATCAAATCAATGATTAGAGTTGCTAACGGCAGATTAACTTGTGCTGAAGCATTAGGTCATAAAGAGTTTGTTATGACTAAACTATATAGAAGTGCTTAAAAAATTAATTAATAAAAATTAATGCTATTCAAAAAATACTTGGTCTTAGTTCCAGGTATTATTTTATCTTTTGTTCTCTACACTTTATCTCAGGGTTTAAACAATATTATTGGAATTGAATTATTAGGTTACGCTAAAAGCCCAATATCAACAGCCATGATTGCAATCTTAATGGGGATTGCACTTGGAAACATATTTAAAATCAGGGAGAGTTTTCTGCTTGGAATAGATTTTACTCAAAAATATATTTTAAAACTTGGAATAATTTGCCTTGGTATTCAGCTAAAACCGTTTGAATTTTTAAAATTTGGATCGGTTGCTATTCCACTAATCATTGTCTGCATCATAAGTGTTTTAATCGTAGTTAAGTTACTTATAAAAAAATTAAAAATTTCAACAAGAATGGCTTATCTAATATCAATTGGTAGTACTGTTTGCGGTACCACAGCCATTATGGCAACAGCTCCTATTATCAAAGCAAACAAAAGTGAGATTGCATATGCAATTGCAAACATGACTGTCTTTGGAATTATCACAATGCTAATCTATCCATATTTTGCAAATATATATTTTAATGGCGACCCTCTTTTTGTGGGATTATTTTTAGGCACAGCTATTCACGAAACATCACAAGTTGCAGCTGCAGGATTAATTTATGACCAGCAATTCAATAGCCCCGAAACATTAAATATTGCAACAGTTACAAAATTAATTCGAAATACCTTTTTAGTTATCATGATCCCTTTATTTGCTTTTCTTTATAATAGAAACACTACCAAGACTAAAAACTACTCTTTATTAGGCATATTCCCATATTTTGTTCTAGGATTTATTGGAATGATTATTTTTAGAAATATAGGAGATCAATTTTTTTTAACCAAGAATTCAATAGAACTTTGGCAAAGCTCCATATTGCATATCAAAGATTCAGCTAAAATATTTTTGAGTATGGCTATGGCAGCTGTTGGATTATCAACTAATTTAAAAGACATAAAGTCAATGGGTTATAAGCCTTTTATTGTAGGTTTTGTTGCAATGGTTACAGTTGGTTTAGTTAGTATTATTGCAATGCAGTCTTTTACAAAGCTGTTCTTATCTTAAACAACTTTTTTAAAATATTTTTTTCTTAAATTTGAGAAAAACTTTCTAATAAATGCTGCCCCAACTCCTAAACTTATAGCAAATATAATTGAAAATAATCCATAAAAAATTGGCATTTCAATAGATAGTTTTTTAATAAACATTGATAGTGGATTTAAATCATTCACATCAATTTTAGTAACATCATTTACCAAATGCTCTGCAAAGAAAGTGTCGTAAGCAATAGCTATACCAACTAACAGTAATAAGACTGCTAAAAGAGTTTTTATACCTGTGCTATCAACAGACTCGCCTAGTTTTTGCCCTACTTGAACACCAACAATTGATCCAAAAACTAACATGCTAACTAAAACTAAATCAATTGAGCCGTAATTAAATGCATGAAGAAAAGTTACAATTATACTTACAAAAATAGTTACAAATAAAGATGTTCCTGGAATTAATCTTGTTGGCATTCCAATTATATAAATCATTGCAGGAACTAAAATAAATGCTCCACCTATACCCATAATTGCCGCAATAAACCCAACCATTAAACCTATAATAATTGGTGTAAAAGCACTTTCATATAGTTTAGATTTTGGAAAACGCATTCTTAAAGGAAGACCATGTATCCAGTAATGAACGTGTAATTTTTTCTTAATTATAATTTTTTTTCTAGCTTTATCTATTTCACCTAAACCTTCTACTAGCATTGCGGTACCAATAATTGCCAAGATATACATGTAAGCTAATGAGATAACGATATCAATTTTTCCAATTCCCTTAAAGTAAGTGAAAGTCCAGATCCCAAGTAAAGTTCCAATTATTCCACCAGCAACAATCATCAATCCCATTTTATAATCGAGCGTATTTTTTAAGTAATGTGTGGTTGAGCCAGAAACTGAAGTTGCTAAAATATTATTTGCTTCGTTAGCTACTGCATATGTTGGAGGAACACCTAAAAAAATTAAAAATGGTGTCATTAAAAATCCACCTCCTACTCCAAATAATCCAGAAAGAATTCCAACCACTCCACTTAAGGCAAAAATAGCTATTATGTTTACTGAAACTTCTGCAATTGGTAAAAAAACATCCATAAGATTATATGAACTGAATATGCCTCGAATATATTATTGTCAATAAATAGATGAATCTAAATAGAGGTATAGTTAATTTAATGCGATCTAGCTGAACTGAAGAAAAGTTCCAACAATTATCAATCCCCAATAAGCAAACAGGACCAATGTTAAGGCTTTTTTAACAAGATTTGATGTTAGTTGTTGAGATAAAGATCTTAATAATTTTTGATTAATTAAATGCATTATTATTTCTAATTAACATTAGTTTATTAATTGTCAAACAATAGTTAGACTTTAAGAAATTTTTCTTAAATCTTTTAATAGATGGTTGCTCCAAAGACTTTGATATCTTCACCTTCAACACCAAGTACTAATCTTCCAAGGAATTCGCCCTCTATTTCCTTGCTCTTTTGTTTGAATAGTACAGTAATATTTAAACCTCTTCTAAGACATCCAAAAGCTTCATAATCTTCTGCTAAACTGGTCAATAACTTATTGTTAGCCCACTGTTTTCCAAGCTCTACCTCGTTAGCTCCAAACAACATTTGAGTCCCAAAATCTTTAGTGAAACCACCATAATCTTTCATATTTGAAGTTTTAACAAGATTGTCCCAAATAGGTTTAGCTATTGCTATAATCTCATCATCTGATTTCTCTAGAAGATTCATAATTTAAGTTTAAATTTTAAGAAGCTTTTTTCTTCTCGTTCTCATCTACTATGTGGTAAACGGGTACTTTTTCAAGAGAAAATTTACCAGTTTTGGGGTCACGTCTAGAAACCGTTAAGCAATGCCAATTATCATCGTCCAATTTCATATGATCACCTCTATAATAATAACCAGGCCAACGAGTTTCTTCACGGAACATAGTGTGTTCTGTTACACACTGAGAAGTTAAAGCTCTATGTTTTAACTCCCAAGCTCTCATAAGTTGGTGTAAATCTTCAGCTCCAACCTTTTCTAAATCTTCTTCTAACCAAGCAAGTAATTCCAAGCCTCTTTTAAGCATATTACCATTAGTCATGTAGTTAGTTGCAATTCCACCAACGTACTCATCCATAATTCTTTGTAGACGTTGAAGTCCTTGAATAGGAGAGATGTAACTTGGTGAAACTGTTCCACCTGTAATCTCATTTTGAGCTACCTGATATGTCTCAAGCGGTTTAAATATAGCAACTTTAAAGTCTTCACACTGCTTATCTGTAACTTTAATATCTTCTGCTTTCTTATCTTGAATATATTTAACAGCAGCTTTTGCAGCTAAACGTCCTTCTGTAAATGATCCAGATGAAAATTTATGAGCACTTCCACCCACAGTATCACCTGCACCGAAAAGACCATCAATAGTTAGCATTCTGTTGTAACCCCAGAAATATTCTGGTGGAGATAAATCTTCAGGACCACTAACCCAAGCTCCAGAACATGTTGCATGAGAACCCATAACGTATGGCTCAGATGTAGTTAATTCAGGGTTTGTGTATTTAGGATCGATATTTTGTGAAGCCCAAACAACAGCCTGTCCGACTGTCATTCCTAAAAAATTTTCCCAACCAATTGTTTCTAGGTGTGGGTCTTGAAAAGCCTCAGTAGTAACCATGTAAATTGGTCCACCACCCGCTATAGTTTCTTGAATAAACGCATGATTTCTTAAACATGTAGGGGTTGGATGGTGATCAATATATTCACCAACTAATTCTTTAGTTTGATCGTACCATTTCTTCTCATAGTTTTCACCATTAGCATTTTGAGTATATGTTTTAAGGTGTAAAAAGTATGCCCCAACTGGACCATAACCATCTTTAAATCTGCATAACACAATTCTGTTTTCCATTTGTGTCATTTTTGCTCCAACAGCGATAGGTAATGCATAAGCAGAACCATTACTCCAAGGTGCGTACCAAGTTCTTCCCATTCCCTCACCAACAGCTCTTGGTTTAAAAATGTGTGATGCTCCACCTGCTGCAACAATTACAGTTTTCGCTCTAAACACATGGTAGTCACCAGTTCTCATATTAAAACCAACTGCTCCACCCACTCTATTTTCTTGAGCTTCGTCCATTAAAAGATGCGTAATCATTATTCTATTATAAATTTTATCAGCTGATTTTTTTGCAGCTTCTGCAACGATTGGCTTATAACTTTCACCATGAATCATGATCTGCCACTTACCTTCTCTAAGGTAACGACCTGTTTTTTCATTTTTCATCATAGGTAGGCCCCACTCATCAAACATGTGAACTGTTGAATCAACGTGACGAGCCATGTCATAACCTAAATCTTCTCTAACCATTCCCATTAAATCATTACGAGCATATCTCACGTGATCTTCTGGTTGGTTTTCACCCCATTGCATACCCATGTAACAGTTAATAGCATATAGACCTTGGGCAACTGCACCACTTCTATCGATATTAGCTTTCTCAACACAAATAATTTTCATGTCTCTTCCCCAGTGCCTAGCTTCAAAAGTTGCACCAGTACCAGCCATACCACCACCAACAACTAAAACATCACAATCTTCATAATGAGTTTTATGCTTAGTCATTAGTAATAAACTCCCTTTTTAAATGTATCTTTTGGTACAGATGGTAACTTACCATCAATGTTTAAACCATTAGGTTCAGTATAAAGCATTTGAGAATTAATCTCCCCTGCATCAGGTTTTTCACCTTCTGCTAATTTTGGAATAAATTTTCCCCAAGGTTTCGTTGTAATTGGAGATACAAAGTCTTTTGTAGTTCCATTTCTAAATTTAATTTTCCAAGAGATAGTTCCTTTTTCTTCTTCACGTCTAACTCTAACACTGTGACCCATTGGAGCAAAATCTGCATACCCACGAACATCAATTGCATGGTTAGGACAGGCTTTAACACAAGAATAGCATTCCCAACAAAAATTTGGCTCAATGTTAACTGCTCTTCTAATATTTTCATCAATGTGCATGATATCTGATGGACAAATATCTACGCAGTGACCACATCCATCACATCTCGTCATGTATACAAAAGTTGACATATTATATTACCTTTCCTTTTAATAGTGTTTTGGTTGTTCTCTTTTAATTCCTAACCCAAATTGTTTTGGTGCGTCAGCATATGGTGGAAGATTATCTCTTGAACCATCAGCTTCAGCTAAATTTTTTTGAATAGCTGCACCAGGTTTGTAAATCATGTGTGCAAATTTTGACCAATATACGCCACCAAATAAAGCTATGTTTGATAAGATATATAAAGTTAAAAATACTTTATCATCCCATCTATTTTCTAAATTCAAAGATTGTGTATAAGACCACGCTAAACCAAATGTTGCACAAGCTAGCAAGGTTAATACAAATAAGTCTGCCTTAATAATTCTATACCAAGGGTGAGCTTCTGCTAAAACATCAACTCTTAAAAATAACCAAAACCAATAACCACCAACACATGTCATTATTGCTCCAACATGCCACATCATTGACCAAAAATTAGGTGTTACTGAATCGCTTGATGTGTAACAAAAAATCAAAACAACTGAAGCAACCCAAAATAAAATGGTACCATACATTCCTAAAACGTGTGCCACTCTTCTTTTACCAGCACCTAGCTCAGAAGTGGTAGCAATATCGTGAACTATTGTTTTAGCAATAATAGCTGTAGTTTCTCCTGCTCCTAGCTCTCTAGTAGCTGATAGTTTTGCTTTTTTTGCATTATTGAAAAAATATGTAATATTTTTATGATGGATCATCTGTATAACCGTCCCTATAACTATCAAAGCAAGCATAGTTATAACAAAACACTGTAAAAATACTGGGGGTAGGGTTTCAGTTAGTACAGCGAATGGATTATTAGTCATCATATTATTACCCTTAGAATCTTAATTAATTTCGATGTTTCTAATATAGTTAAAATGATAGATCAACCGTTATATAGGCTGCATTTTTATCATTTAAGAATACAACTTATACTTTACGTTTATAATGTTGTTTTAAAGGAATAACAGATCTTACACCGCCTTGTGGATTTTCAACATCACCTTCTCTTCTTGGTATTAAATGAATATGGCAATGCAAAAGCGATTGTCCTGCAATTTTACCTGCATTTGTTCCTATATTAAAACCCTTAACTAATGGGTCTTTTAATAAAATTTTTTCTTTTATTTTTTTTATAAGATCATTGCAGGCAATAACTTCATCGTTAGTTAATTCAAAATAATCTTTAACATGGCGTTTTGGAATAATTAAACAGTGCAATTCAGAAACAGGATAAGTGTCATAACTTGCGTAAGCTAATGTATTTTCATCAGCTAAGCCACTTTCTTTAATATTACAAAATAAACATGGATTATTAGGATCTCTCATAATTAAGTTCTATCTATAAACTGGACAATTTAAAATTTCTTTTTTATAGAAATTAGAAAATATTTTATAATATTTTAAATCTTTTCTTTTCCAGTTAATTTCTTTAATAGTTTCAACGGAAGTAACTGCTTTTCCAGATCCAATAAGCAAAATTTCATCGTAATCAATTAAAGAATTAACAGGAATTTCTTTATTAATAATTTTATCTATCTTTTTTTTAAAAAAATTATAAGTAACACCTTTATAAATATTTTTAGAAGGAGAGTATATTTTTCCACCTTTTATAAAAAGCATATTTGATGTTCCACTTTCAAGTATTTTTTTTTGAAAGCATAAACCTACGTCTGAAGTGGTGTTATCCATCTTTGATAAATGCTTTAGTATTAATTTGTATTTTAAATTTTTAAGCTCAGGATCAATTCTTTTATAACTTATCAATTTTAAATTAAATTTTAACTTAGGTGTTTTTCTATCCCTTAAAGAAACAGAGATTAATTTCTTATTTACCGCAACTCTAAGAAGGTGATTGTAAAATTTATTTTTATCAATATTTAGCTTAATTAATTTAAGAATATCTTTTTCTATATTAACTCTATCTAATTTATAAATTTTTAATGATTTAACTAAATTTTTAATGTGTTTTTTAAAAAAAAGAATTTTAGCAGGTTTTCCAAAAATCCGCATAGTAGTGAACACACCCTTATCCCCCCAAAGATCCTTAAAATTAATTTCTTTGAGTGTATTATGCTGATAAGATTTTTTTAATAAATAGGTTGCCATTTTCAGTTAAAAAAGATTCTGGGTGAAATTGAAAGCCATAAACTTTTTCTTTATTATTTTCTATTGCCATTGCTGTATTGGAGATAGCACACCTCATTGTAATTTCAAAATTTTTTGCAGTAAATGGCTCTTTTAATTTTAAAGAATGATACCTTCCAACATTAAACTTACGATTTTTTTTAAATAATGAGTTGTCACTTGTAACCGTTATTTGAGATTGATATCCGTGGTATATCTTTTTCTGTTCAACTATTTTTCCTTTTTCACAATATAAAATCTGTTGAAAACCTAGGCATATGCCAATGATTTTCTTTTTTCCCTTAAACTTTTTATAAATACTTGAACTAATTGGGTAATTTTTTGGGGAACCTGGACCAGGTGAAAAAACTATAACCTCAGCTTTATTGAGTTTTTTTTGATTAATCTTATTAAAATTATCACACTCCACATCATCAAAATTTGAAAATTGATGAACCACATTGTGTGTGAACGAGTCCTTATGATCAATTATATAAATCATTTATAAAGATCCATTAAAGCTTTAGCCTTTATATAGTTTTCATTAAACTCATGTTTTGCATTACTATCAATAACAACACCGGATGCGACTGAGATTTCTGATTGATTTTGATAATTCAAAATAGATCTAATGATTATATTAAACCTCATATCACCATTAAATTTTATATAACCAAAACTGCCAGTATAAATATTTCGATTTTCCTTCTCTTGATTGTTAAGCAAATTAAGAGTGCTAATTTTAGGGCAACCTATTACAGATCCACCAGGCATCATCGCCTTTACGATATCTAGTGAAGAAACTTTATCTTTTAATTTACCTCCTATTAAGCTCACATAATGGTAAAGGTATTTATACTCTTCTACTGTTTTCTTTTTAAGAATCTTAACGGTTCCCGGTTTGCAAATTTTGGATAAATCACTTCTTTCCATATCTACAATCATGTTGTGTTCTTTAGTTTCTTTTATATTTTTCTTAAAGAAAGCTAGGGCTTTTTGCTTATTAAGGTTTTTAGATTTTTTTAGTGTGCCGGCTATTGGCTTGGTGGTTATATAATTACCTTTTTTAGTTATTAAATTTTCTGGTGAGCAGCTAATTATTGAATAATTTTTATCTTTAATCATAAATGCTTCTGGAGCCATATTGCTTTTTACAAGTCTACAAAAAAAATCTAGAGCATCAATTTGAGAACTATTTTTATATTTTGTGCAAATTTTTATTTGATAAGTTTCACCAGTTTTAATTCTTTTTTTAAAATTATTAAAGATTTTTTCATAAGATCTATTATTTAAATTAATCTTAAAAACTTTGTTAGATTTGATAATTTTTAACGGCTTATAATTTAG